>CBDAOQ010000003.1:5547500-5847500 GCA_965198125.1 Candidatus Versatilivorator sp.
GCCGGGCGGTCAGGCAGGCCGCCACCGCTCCGACGTCGAGCATGTGCCAAAGGGCGGGATGCGTGCGCCCCTCGACCGACTTGCCGGGCCATGCGCTGATTTGTTCCGGGGTCATTTTCTGGAGAGGACCTTGTGCACCCATGATTGAAGTGACGGCAACTCACCGCCTCGAAATCGGACCTTGCGTATAGGCGTATGATACTGTTTTGTGCCATGACTTCCTTCGTCGCGATCGATTTCGAGACCGCCAATCAACGGAAGTCCAGTGCCTGCGCGGTCGGCCTCGCGACGGGGCGCAACGGAAAAATCGAGGTTGTGCGCTCGTTCCTGATCCGACCGCCGGAAACCCGGTTCGAGTTCACCGGGATCCATGGCCTCCGCTGGAAGGACGTCCGCGACGCACCCACCTTTGGCGAACTCTGGCCGACCCTGCTGGCCTGGATCAACGACGCGGAATTCATCGCGGCGCACAATGCCTCTTTCGACAGGCGCGTGCTTCACGCCTGCTGCGCCATGTCGGGGATCAGGGTGCCGAAATTGCCGTTCACCTGCACGGTAGAGCTTGCGCGCTCGCAGTGGGGCATCTACCCGACCCGGTTGCCCGATGTCTGCCGGCGGCTTGGAATCCCACTGCGCCACCATGACCCGGGGTCCGATGCGGAAGCATGTGCACGTATCGTACTTGCGGCTGAGGCTGAGGGATGGCAAAGGACGACGACCGGTTAATCCTGGAAGTCTTCGCTGTAGAACGCTACCGAGGACTTCCGGAGGGATATGCTCCTTATAATTCACTTAAGAAAGGATCTTCCCCCCAATTAAAGGTGCAATTTGGGCTCATTTACGCAAGGACACCCCTGAGAATTATTCTACAGCGCAGACTCCCGGCCCATGGCCCCATTGCGGGTCCGCCCCGCCGGAACTACCAGCCGACCCGTCCGGGCTCTCTGAAGGCATCCTTGATGAGGGACACTTCCGGGTCCGGCCAACTCCCTTGAATGCCGACGATGTCGAAGCGCCAGGCCGAAGGCTGCCGGCGCAGCCCTCTGCGATAGTCGGCGGCCGCCCGACAGATCTGCCGCTGCTTGGAACGGCCCACCGCTTCCTCGGGGCGTCCGTATCGAGTATTCCTGCGATACTTGACTTCGATGAAGGCCAGGATGTCGCCGTCCCAACCAATGAGATCGATCTCCCCGGAGCGGCTTCGGTAGCGGTGCGCCACAATCCGATAGCCTTGACATTTGAGGTAGCGGTAGGCGACCAATTCTCCTTTCATGCCCGTTTCCGAGGTGTTGGACGGCCGTGAGGTCCGGGTCCACGGAAAGCGGCATGCAGCCAGCCATCGCCTGCCTCTTTCAAGCCAGGTCGAACGCACCAGCCCGCATTTCTCACCAGGGGGCGTGATCATGGCGCAGGATTTTCCGCTTCAGCGCGTGCTCGCGACCGAAGAGCGTAGCGGGCACTACGGTCGAGGGAGCATGTGCGCGCTGAGGGGAAAAGACAAGCCAGGGCGCGCCCAGCACCGTCTGTACCCTGAAGACTCCAAACAAAGCGCCGCAAGATGTTAAAGAGAAGCACTTTTCTACCTTATGCTCAGCGTCCTGGTGAGAAATGCGGGCTCGCCCCCCACCCGGGCCGAAGGCCCCCGAACGAATCGGTCAAGCGCCGTCAACCGGTTGTGGTTGTGGAGGGAGCGATGCCGAGGGAGGATTCCAGCAGGGAGGAGGGAATGCTTTCAGACTCTTTCTCAGGGGCAGTCGGCGACCGCCTCAGGGGGAATTGTTCGGGACAGGCGCCAACAGGCTCCCCGGGACAAGCGGCCTATCGCTTTTTCCAGCGGACGCCCTCCCTGGTGTCTTCGATCAGGTACCCCAGTTCGTGAATGCGATCGCGGAACTCGTCCGCCAGGGCGAAGTTCCGGGCCTGCCGCGCCCGGCTTCTCTGCTCGATAAGGCTTTGAATCTGCGGGTCCAACCTGGATTTCTCAGACTCCCACAGCGGAAGGACCCGGTTGAGCTTCTCCATGGTCGCCAGGATGGCGGAGCGGTCGCCGTCATGCATCCGGCCCGCCGCCAGGGCGGTATTGACCTCCCGCACCCAGTCGAAGATGGCTGCCAAGGCCTGAGCCGTATTGAGGTCCCGATCCATGGCCTCCCCGAACCTTTCCAGCACCGCCTGGCAGCCTGAGTGGAGTTCGGGACTGGGGCCTGTCCGGAGAGGCTCGGTTTCGATCCTCTGCTTGAAGTCCTGGAGCCGCTGGAGCGAAGCCTCGGCCTGCCTGATCGCCGCCGCCGTGAAGTTGAGTTGACGTTTGTAGGGAACGCTCTGCAGAGCATAACGGACGACTCCGGGTTGGATTCCCTTCTCCAGCAGGTCCCGAAGGGTAAAGAAGTTGCCTTTGGACTTGGACATCTTCTCCCCATCCACAATGAGATGCTCCCCGTGGACCCAGTAACGCACGAAAGGCTTGGCGGTGGCGGCCTCGCTTTGAGCGATCTCGTTCTCGTGGTGGGGGAAGATGAGGTCCACCGCACCGCAATGCAGGTCGAAGGTGTCCCCCAGATATTTCATGCTCATGGCGGAACATTCGATGTGCCAACCCGGCCGGCCGGGACCCAAGGGGGTTTCCCATCGAGGTTCCCCGTTCTTGGGAGCCTTCCACAAAACGAAGTCTCGGGCATCCTGCTTGTCGTACTCGTCCACATCCACCCGGGCTCCTGCCCGGATTCCCTCCCTGTCCAGTTTGGCCAGCTTCCCGTAGTCCCGGAAGGAGTCAATCCGGAAATAAATCGATCCGTCTTTCTGGTAGGTGTGCCCTCTGGACTGAAGCTGCCGGATCAGGGCCACCATGTCATCGATGTGGTCGGTCGCATGAACGGCCCGGTCGGGTTTCTCAATGCCCAGCCGATCGCAGTCCTCAAAAAAGGCACGGGTAAAACGGTCCGTAAATTGTCTGAGTTGACCGATGGTCCGAGCCCCGGAATCCCGGATGGTCTTGTCGTCGACGTCGGTGATGTTCATGACGTGAAAGACCTGAAAGCCCTTGTACCGCAGATAGCGTTTCAGGACATCCTGGAAGACGAAGGTTCTGAGGTTTCCGATGTGGACAAAGTCGTACACCGTGGGGCCACAGGTGTACATTTTCGCCTGGTGGGGCTCCAGGGGTTGAAAGGTTTCGAGCCTTCCGGAGAGGGTGTTGGAAAGCCGCAACATGGGTGGAATCTCCGTGGAGGCGCCGGCGCCCGCCGGCAGTGGCGGCCCGCCCGGCCACAACCTCGGCTCGGGCCGATTTCCGCGGCTAGAATAGACTGCGGTTCGCCGATAAGTCAAGACAGGCGAGTCTTTTCCATGGTCCTTTTGCACTCCCTTCGGATCCGTGCTACACTCGCCAAGTCAGCATGAGATCCTACCTTTTTCAACCCCGTTACCACCAACGGTTTTCGTCGGTGGTAAGCCTTTGAGGGTGCCTTCCTAATTGCTGAAACTGAAGCAAATCCAGATTCAAGGGTTCAAATCCTTCGCCGACAAAACAGAGCTGACCTTTGAGGGATCCGGCATCGCCGCCATCGTGGGACCCAACGGGTGCGGCAAGAGCAACATTTCGGATGCCGTCGCCTGGGTATTGGGGGAGCAGAGCGCCAGGACCCTGCGCGGCGGGAGAATGCAGGACGTCATCTTCAATGGCACCCGGTCCCGGCTGCCCCTGGGGCTCGCCGAGGTCAGCGTCACTCTGGTCGATCCGGAGATGGCCGAGGAAACGGTTGCCGCCTCCTCCTCTTCTTCCAAGGCGGTACCACCCGGCCATGACCCGGCAGCCCGACGGTCCGGCGCCTCCCGGGAGGCCGAGGCCAGAATCGAAGGGTCCCTCAGGCCCATTCCCTTGGAGGACGGCGCAGCCGCAGCCGCCAAGAAGAAAAGAAAACGACCCAAAAGGCCGGTCCGGCCGGGAGAGCTGGTGGTATCCCGGCGCCTTTTTCGTTCGGGAGAGAGCGAGTACCTCCTCAACCGACGGCGGGTCCGACTGCGGGATGTCCAGGACGTGTTCCTGGGAACCGGACTGGGGCCGGATTCCTATGCGCTGATCGAGCAGGACCGGGTAGGCTTGATCCTCAGCTCCAAACCCTCGGATCGACGGGCCATCATCGAGGAAGCGGCCGGCGTCACCAAATTCAAGGTCAAGCGCAAGCTGGCGTCCTCGAAACTCGAACAGGCCAGGCAGAACCTGCTCCGCGTCAACGATATCACCGAGGAGGTTTCCCGCCAGCTCAATGCACTCAAGCGCCAGGCTGCCAAGGCCCGTCGCTACCGGGAACTCAGCCAACGGGCCAGGGATCTCTCCAGGAGCCTGTTCTCCGCCCGGGCCCGCGACCTGAAGGCGCAACTGAGCCAGGTTTCGGAAAAATTCGAGCAGTTCCAGACCCAAGTCGATGAGAAACAGCGCTTCATCCAGGAAAAGGAGGCGCATTTTCGCCAGGAAAACAACACTCTCTTCGAGGCCGAGACCGCCTTGAAGGATCAACGCGAACAGTTGTCCCAATTGCAGTTGGAAAACCAGAGGGATCAGCAGAAAATTCAATATCAGAAAGACCAGCTCGACCAACTGGGGGTCCGGTCCCGCGAAAACGGGTTCGAACTCCAGTCGCTCTCGGAGCAGGAGAAACAACACCAGGTGGAAGTCCATGAGAAACAACGGGCACTCCAGGAGGTGACCCGGCAATTCGAGGGCCTGGAGGAACAGTACAACGCCCGGAATCTGGAACAGGAACTCCGGCAGAACACCCTGCGCGAATTGGAAGTCTCGGGAGACCGGCTGCGGTCGGAACAAATGGAACTGCTGAGCCGGGCGGCAACCCTTCGCAGCGCCGTCACCCAATTGGAGGAGCACGAAAAGCAACTGGCCTTGCAATCCGATCGCCTGGAAAACGAGCGCAAACAGGCGTCCCGGGACCGCCGGAGTCTGGCGGAAGCCTGCGAACGGGCCGGCAGCGAGCACGCCCGGAAGGAGGCACGCCTGCGTGAGTTGACCGGCCGGACCGAAGCGCTTTCCGCCGAGCTGAACCGGGACCGGGAGCAGCAGGTCCGAGCCCGACAGCAGGTGGCGGAGACGCGGGAAGATCTCAGTGCGCAGGATCAGCGTCTCCAGTCCCTGAAGGAGTTGGCCGCACATCATGCTTACAGCGCTGAATCGGTGCGGATGCTGTTATCGGTCGCCGACCGGTCCGGGGGCACCGACTTTCGGACCCACGGGATCCTGGCCGACCTGGTGGAAGTGGATGCCGAACATGAAACGACCGTGGAACAGTTTGTGCGGCAGGAGCTCGAGTACTTCCTGGTGGATTCTCCCTCCAATGCGCGGGAGGGCATCGATCTGCTGCGAAAAAGCGGCGCCGGCAGGTCCACTTTTCTGTTCCCCGGCAACAGCGCCGCCGACCCGGCCCCCGAGACCCTTGAAGCCCTGATCCAGGATCTGGTGGATCGAGACCCACGGCTGATTCCGGTCAGCCGGGTCATTCGCCTTCCCTCCCGTCATCGTCAGGGTCTCCGCCTGGCCCTGCCCCATCTGTTCCACAGTCTGATTGCCCCCAGCTACGAGGCAGCCCTGGAGATTGCTCAAGCCCATCCGAAGTTGACGGTGCTGACGCCGCAGGGCGAGGTGTTTCGAGGGCAGCTCATTTCGGGCGGAAGCGGGGACCAGTGCGGCCACCTCTCCCTGAAGCGAGAGATTCGCGAGTTGGACCGACGACTCGAATCGGCCCGCCGGGATCTGGAGTTGCTGGAGGAGCAGTTCACGGCTCTGAGCCAATCGGTGCAACAGCGTGAGGAGGAGCTGACCCGGGCAAACCGGCAGGCGCAGCAACTGGAAAAGGAACTGGTCGGCTCGAACCATCGGCTTCAGACCCTTGACGACGAACGTGAACGCTTCGGCCAAAAGGAGCGGGAAGCTGCAGAGGAAATTCAGCGAATCGCCGAGGAGAGGTCAAAAATAGGACGGCGGCGGGCCCAATCCGGATCTGAAATAACCCAGGCCGAAGCACGCAAGACCGAGGTGGATCGGACCATCGACTCGCGGCAAACGGATTGGCGCCGCTTGAGAGATGAATGGTTGCAACATTCGCAGCGACTGAGCCAGGTGGGCTCGGAACTGGCTGCCAGCGGGGAGCGCAAGGTCAACACCGAAGCCGACCTGGAACGTGTTCAGGCAAACCTCCGGGCCTGCCGCCAGAGCAGCACCAGGCTGAACGCCCAGCGGGAAGAGTGGTCCAGCCAAAGCCTGGAGATCCAGGATTCGGTTCGAAAACTGGAGGAAAGCGTCTTCAATCGAGCCGTGCAACGCGCCTCCCTGGAGGCGGAGATCGGGATCAGGGAGGGCCGGTTGGAGGCGTCCCGCAAGATCCAGGTGCAACTGGGAGACGCACTGCAGGGCTGGCGCCTGGAACTGGATGAGATGCGCAACCGGAAGACGCGAATCGAGGTCGACCGGGCACGACTCGCCTCCGATTTTTCTCACCTGGAGCAAACCTGCCGCCATGAGCTGGGGGAATCCCTGGAATCGCTTCGGGTGGAGGAGGCCGGCGAGCTCGACCACGAGGCCTATCGGGAATTGGAGGCACAATACCTCCAGCTCAGGAACCGCCTGGATTCCATGGGCCCGGTGAACATGATGGCCCTGGAGGAATTCCAGGAATGCGAACAGCGGTTCGACTTCCTTACCCGGCAACGTCAGGACCTCCTCGATTCCATCGAGGATACCAGTACCGCCATCCGCGAGATCGATGAGGTCTCCTGTGAGCAGTTTCTGGAAGCTTTCGAAGCCGTGAACCTGAACTTCCGGGAAAGCTTCCGGGAGCTGTTCGGCGGGGGACGGGGCGAAATGAAACTGCTGGACCCTCAGGATCCGCTCGACACTGGAATCGAAATCATTGCCCAGCCTCCGGGGAAGCGGTTGCAGAACATGCTGCTGCTCTCCGGCGGCGAAAAGGCCTTGACCGCCATTGCCCTCCTGCTGGCCATATTCAGTTACCAACCCAGCCCATTTTGCGTCCTGGACGAAGTGGATGCTCCGCTGGACGACGTCAACCTGGGACGCTACTCCCAGAAGATCAAGTCCATGAGCGGGGAGACCCAGTTTCTGCTCATCACCCACAGCAAGCGGACCATGGAGGTGGCTGACGCCCTCTACGGAGTGACCATGGAAGAGGCAGGCGTTTCCAAATTGGTCTCGGTCCGGATGCATTGATCCGCCCGGCCGCTGACTGCCGTCACAAGGGTTCTCACATGGCCCTTGACAACCATCGTTTTTGTACTAGAATGGCGACCTCCTGCCGGAAAAATCCAGGCAAGCCGAAAGCAACGGGCTGGTTCGAGGGTTTCCTCCGTTTTCCCTCCTGGCATTCCCAAACGAAAGGACGGCGAGCAATCCTATGGCCGTTGAGAGCCTGCAAACACAGGTCACGTTACCTCACCACCTGGTCGGCAGAGGCAAGGTCCGGGACATTTACGAAATTGGCGACCACCTGCTGATCATCGCCTCAGACAGAATTTCCGCCTTCGACTATGTGCTGGCCAATGGGATTCCCAACAAGGGACGGATCCTGACCCAAATGTCGCTCTTCTGGTTCGACCGGATCGGCGATATTGTTCCCCACCACCTGGTGACTGCCAAGGTCGAGGAGTTTCCCGCCGATCTTCAGCCCTATGCCCACTTGCTGGCCGGACGATCCATGCTGGTGAAGAAAGCCGAGGTCTTTCCGGTGGAATGCGTGGTGAGAGGATACCTGGCCGGATCCGGCTGGAAGGAGTATCGACAGTCGCAGTCGGTCTGTGGCATCCGGCTGCCTGCCGGACTGCCGGAATCGGCGCGTCTGGAGGAGCCTCTTTTTACTCCCGCCACCAAGGCCACCAGCGGTCACGACGAAAATATCTCCTTTGAACGGATGGTCGGGCTGGTCGGGCGGGACACCGCCGAACGGCTCCGGGAAATCACTTTGGCCATCTACCGCAAGGCTCGCGAATACGCAGCTTCCAAGGGCTTCATCATCGCCGACAGCAAATTCGAGTTCGGTACCTACCAGGGCGGCATCATTCTGATCGACGAGGTCCTGACTCCGGACTCTTCCCGGTTCTGGCTGGCTTCGGACTATCAGCCCGGGAAACCGCAGCAGCCCTTCGACAAGCAGTTCGTGCGGGACTACCTGGAAGAGATTCGCTGGGACAAGACCCCCCCCGCGCCCAAGCTGCCCGACTGGGTGGTGGAGGCAACCAGCCGGAAATACATGGATGCTTTTGAGCGCCTCACCGGCAGAAAACTGGATAGCTGAATGCCTGGGGTTCGCGTCGCGGAACGCTACCGGGACCTTCCAGCGGAACACGATTCCCGTAGCGAACCCATCTGAACAAGGATTCTCTTCCCTGTTCAAGACAAAATTCAATCTCGTTTAACCAAGGCTGTCCCTGAGAATGGTTCGACGGGGCGGATTCCCAGGGAGCCTCCGGCGGCGCGGATCGGATGGGGAATGTCCGGCTTTTATGATTTACACATTCACTCCCGTTACTCCAGCGACGCCGACCATCCTCCCCGGCGGCTCTTTGAAATGGCTTGCGAAGCCGGTCTTGCCGGTCTTTCCATCTCCGACCACGATACGGTGGAGGCCATGGCTGAAGGGACGCGCCTGGCCCGTGAGTTTCCCTTGGAGTTTTTCCCCAACGTCGAGATCAGCACCCATTACCGGGCCCGCCAGTTCCACCTGCTGGCCCCCCTGGTCGACTACCAATCTGCCGAGTTGCAGGCAAGGCTCCAAGGCTTGGCCGAGGGACGGCGGCAACAGGCAGAAGCAAGGGTGAACCGTCTGCGGGATTTAGGCTTCGAGATTACGCTCGAAGAGGTCATGCGAGGGACCGGCAGCCCGATACCGACGGGTCCGGCCATAGCTCAAACCCTGCTGGCGAAACCCGCATCCCATGGTTCCCCCAGGTTGCGCCCCTATATCCACGGGGAGGAAGCCGGCCGAGGGGTGATCGCCTTTTACCGGGACTACTTTGCCCGGGGGAAACCCGCCTTTGCCAGGATGGAACGGCTGGGAACACTGGAAGCCCTGCAGTTGATCCGCCGGTCGGGCGGTGTCCCGGTGCTGGCCCATCCCGGGGCTCCCGGCTATGAGGCCGACGAAAAACTCCTGCAGACCTTTGTCGTCCATGGGTTGGCGGGGCTGGAAGTCTATTCCTCCTACCATGAGCCCCGGTCGACTCGGCGGTTCGCGGCCTGGGCGGCTCGCTGGGGCCTGGTGAAGACCGCGGGCTCCGATTTTCACGGGAGGGTGAAACCCCACGTTCGCATTGGCTCTGTCAAAGCCCGCGGCAGAGAGATGATTGAAGAGTTGATGGAAAAGAAGAACTGACTTTATGGAGCCGCTACACGATTTGAACTCCCTCGACTGGGTTGTCCTGGCGGTGGTGTTTATCTCCGTGTTGGGCAGTCTCCTGAAGGGCTTCGCTCGAGAGTCCATCTCCCTGGGGTCGGTAGTGGTCGGCATGGTGTTGGCTTCCTGGTTTTATCCCGTGACCACGGGCTTTTTTCTTCACTTCGCGAGTAGCCAGGACCTTGCCGCCATTCTGGGGTTTGTGACGATTTTCGCCGGGTGCCTGATCGCAGGCGCCCTTGTCTCCTTCTTCGTTCACAAATTCGTGCGACTGGCCCACCTGCAGTGGTTCGACCGCCTGCTGGGAGCCGCCTTCGGCCTGATTCGCGGATGGATGATCGCTGCCGTCCTGGTGCTGCTCTTGACGGCATTCCCGGTACGGTTGGCCACCATCCAGGAAGCCAGGCTGGCTCCCTTCCTCCTGGTCAGCGCCCGGGTTCTGATCCTGGTTACCCCACAGTCCCTGAAGGATCGGTTCATGAAGGGATACGGCGAGGTTGAAAGACTGTGGCGGGAACAGTCCGAGCCGCCGAGTGAAGAGGGAGCCGCCTAGCCTTCATTTCCCTGTCTGTCCCAGGCTCCATTTGACCGGGAATGAGGTCCTGACGCACCCTGAGAACGACGGTTTGGAGAGCGGCCGGTTTCCAAGGCATCTTGTGCCGGTTGGCTCCGGCATGGCGCGGCAAGCTCATCGGGATTCGATCGTGAAAGACCAACTGGACCGCCTCATCACCGAAATGCTGGATCGTGGCCTCCTTTTTGAAGAAGCCACCAAGGAATTTGAAAAACAGTTCATCATGAAGTGTTTAGAGAGATCGGGCGGCAATCGGACCAAGACCGCCAAAGCGTTGGGAATCCACCGCAACACCCTGCAAAAAAAGCTTCCCGCCTCCAACCATTCCGGGCCTCGAAAAAAAATCGGTTCACCCAAAAATCGCTTGACTCGGTAAGGGCCTGTTCCTATTATTAGCACTCGAAGATCTGGAGTGCTAACAACCCGGATCTGAGCAACGTTTGCTGACATTTTGGAATAGAAAGGAGATCCCGGTATGAAGGTCAGACCGCTCCATGACCGGATACTGATCAGGCGCATCGAGGAGACCGAAGACGTCAAAGGTGGCATTATCATTCCTGACACCGCCAAGGAAAAACCCCAGGAGGGAATTGTGGCGGCGGTTGGAAACGGTAAGATCCTGGACGACGGGACCCGCTTGAGCTTGGAGGTCAAAGAAGGCGATCACATTCTCTTTGGAAAATATTCAGGAACCGACATCAAGATTGAAGGTGAGGAATACCTCATCCTGAGGGAAGACGAGGTCCTCGGTATCCTTGCGTAGGCCGGCCAGGACGCAATGTCGTCCCGTCCGGGCCAATCCGGCCTCGATAGATCAACTTACGAAAAACATGGAGGAATGAAGAATGGCAAAGCGAATTACTCACGGTGAAGATTCCCGTCAAGCCATCCTGAAAGGTGTCAATCAGTTGGCCGACGCGGTTCGTATCACCTTGGGTCCCAAGGGACGGAACGTCATTTTGGACAAGAAATTCGGATCGCCGACCATCACCAAGGACGGAGTCACCGTTGCCAAGGAAGTCGAACTGAAGGACGTCGAAGAAAACATGGGAGCCCAAATGGTACGGGAAGTGGCCTCCAAGACCAGTGACGTGGCGGGCGACGGCACCACCACGGCCACGGTTCTGGCTCAGGCGATTTTCCGGGAAGGGGTCAAGACGGTCGCGGCCGGAGCCAACCCGATGGCTCTGAAGCGTGGCATCGAAAAAGCGGTACAGAGAGCCGTGGAGGAAATCGGCAGCTTATCCATGCCGGTGCGGGGAGAGGCCATTGCCCAGGTCGGCACGGTTTCCGCCAACGGAGATGCTACCATTGGCACCATCATTTCCCAGGCCATGGCCAAGGTAGGCAAGGACGGAGTCATCACGGTCGAGGAAGCCAAGACGATCGAAACCGCCCTGGAGGTGGTCGAGGGCATGCAGTTCGACCGCGGTTACCTGTCGCCCTATTTTGTCACCGACCCGGAGCGGATGGAATGCGTGCTGGACAATGCCCTCATTCTCCTCCACGAGAAGAAGATCAGTTCCATGAAGGATTTGCTTCCCCTGCTGGAGCAGATTGCCAAAACCGGAAAGCCCTTCGTCATCGTGGCCGAAGAAGTGGAAGGTGAAGCCCTGGCGACACTGGTGGTGAACAAGTTGCGTGGAACACTCAACTGTGTGGCCGTGAAGGCCCCGGGATTTGGCGACCGGCGCAAGGCCATGTTGGAAGACATTGCCATTCTGACCGGTGGCAAAGTCATCAGCGAGGACCTCGGCATCAAGCTGGAGAACGTTCAGCTCGGCGATCTCGGCGACGCCAAGAAGATCACCATTGACAAGGACAACACCACCATCGTGGAAGGTTCGGGCCAGAGTTCGGACATCCAGGGCCGGGTCAACCAGTTGCGCTCCCAGATCGAAGAGACGACTTCCGACTACGACCAAGAAAAGCTGCAGGAACGGCTGGCCAAGCTGGTGGGCGGGGTGGCCGTCATCAAGGTGGGGGCCGCTACCGAAACCGAGATGAAAGAGAAGAAGGCTCGCGTCGAAGATGCGATGCACGCCACCCGGGCTGCGGTCGAAGAAGGTATCGTGGCCGGGGGTGGGATCTCCCTGATTCGAGCCATTCCCAGTCTCGATCAACTCGAGCTGGAGGGAGATGAGCAGATCGGCTGCAATATCGTCCGCCGGGCGCTTGAGGAGCCTCTGCGTCAAATCGCCCAGAATGCCGGTGTCGAGGGCGCAGTGATCGTCGCCAAGGTCGCCGGACAAACCGGAAACAACGGCTACAACGCCGCCACCGACTCTTACGGCGACCTGGTGGAGGCGGGCGTGATCGATCCGGCCAAGGTGACGCGGACGGCCCTGCAAAACGCCGCATCCATCGCCGGGCTCCTGCTGACCACCGAGGCGCTGGTGGCAGACATTCCGGAGGAGGACAAGAGTCCTCCTGCGGCCCCACCTCATGGCGGCGGGATGTACTGAGGACCAGCCCAACCTCGAAGCCACCGGAGCAGGCTCCGGTGGCTTTTTTTTTGCGTGCGCCTTTGCCGGTTCCCCTTCAGGCGGCAAGCGGATATCCACCGCTCTCCATAGTCTTTGGTGCATAGCGGCGAACTCCGAATGAATCGTCGTCCTGGATTTTCGCCGCCCGGCGCGAACCGTCCAGGCCGAACGGAGATGAGGAGTGAACCACAAATGGACACGAATAAACACAAATTGCGGGAACTACATCGCAAAGTAACCTCATCAGAACCGTTATGTCAGATGAGGCCTTCAAGGAAGGGCTGGTAGGGTTCCAACTGCTTTTTTGTGGGGATGGTTTGCCTTGGGTGGCTGTATTTGTGGGGGTCCAACCGTCGCCCCTGAGGGCAGAGATCCTGAGTGTGCTAAACTGTCTGCATGAGCGACACCGCCCAAATCATCCTTGCCGTCGTTGGAACCGGGGTCACGCTGTCAGGGGTCCTGGCCGGCCTATTGGTATTCCAGTTTCGTATCCAGCGCCAGGACATCGCCACCATCCGTCAGGACATTGACAACCGCCACAAAGAGGGACGCCAGGACATGGCCGAAATCCGCCAGGAATTGCACGCCCTGCACGCCCGCATCGACAACCTCTATCAGGCTCTTTTCAGCCACAAAGACCCCGCCGCGTGAACTCTGTCCCAGCCCCGCCCAGGCCACGCACCGCGCCAGGTCCCTCGCCATATCCGCCTGCGACTCGGTCACCCGCCCATGGGTTGCCGCCTGGAGCAGCCCGGCAACTCCCAGCTCCAGAACTGGCGGCCGTTTCCCTTCCCCGGGCGTGACCGTCATCGATACCAGCGCCGGGCCCTCCGCCCAGGGAAGCAGCTCTGCCTCCAGTCGGCCTTGATCCGCAGTGACCCCGCACCACCAGCCTGCTCCCACGTGGACCCGCTGACCGGACTTGATTGCCTCCCGCCTTAATCATTCCCTTCGTGTCCCTTCGTGGTGCTTCGTGCCCCTTCGTGGATATCTTTTTTCCCTGGCTTGTCGGCCTGTGGCACGGCCTCGCTAGAGGTTGAGAAGCATGGAAAACTCCGCCCCTCCCCGGTCGCCATTCTTCCATTCCAACCGCCCGCCGTGGGCTTCCACAATCCGTTGGGCAATGGGCAAGCCCAAGCCCGTCCCGCCACGCTTGCTCGAGTAAAACAGGTCAAAAAGCCGGCCGGCTTCCTCCTCTGGAATTCCGCTGCCGCTATCGCGGACCCACACTACCAGGCGATCCGACTCTCGCCTGGCTCCCATTGAGATCCGGCGCGGGCCGTCACTCCTGGCCAGGACGGCTTCCCTGGCATTGACCAGCAGATTCATCACGGCCTGTTTCAACAAATCCCGGTCTCCCCGAACCTCCAGCACCCCCGCTCCATCCTGCCTCACCAGCTCGATCCCCGCTCGGTCGCACTCCTTGGAAACCAGTTGGACCACCTGGTCCAGCACCTCTGCCACCGAAACCACTTCTCGATCCAACCTCATCGGTTTGGCATAGACCAGAAAATTGCGTGCCAACCGCTCCAGCCGGCGAATCTCGGACTTGGCGCCCGCCAGCAGTTGGGTCATCTCATTCGAATGGGTCCGGGACTGGGATACTTCCTCTTCGATCATCTGCAGATTCAGATTGATGGCGCTCAGAGGGTTCCGGATCTCATGGGCCAACCCGCTGGCCAGCATACCCAGCACCGCCAGTCGGTCGGCCGTGTGGGCCTCGGCCTCGATCCATTGAGCCTTTTTGAGCAGCCAGCGCACATAGAACAAGGCCACCAGAAGGAGTACCAACACTACCGAGGAGGCCAGAAGAATCTGTCGATTGATCCGGCTCTGGTCTTCGGCCACCCGGCTCGCAATCAGGGTGTTGTCGAAACCGAAATGGATGAGCAGCCTCAATTGCCCTCGAGAAACCAACGGCTCGACCCAGTCGACAAGACGTTCTCCGGGATTGCTGACCGAAGCGATCTCCTGCCTTGGGCCGCGTGCGGACCTCGAGGGCAGAATCAGGTCGGGGAAGTGGCTCCGCTCCAGCTCCTTTCCCATTTGCAAGCGCTGCCAAAGCAGATCTCCCTGGGGATGCTGGGCGAACACGTAGACGACCTGGTCGTTGCGGGCCAGCAACTCATCCAGAAAGCTTTCCATGAGCTGCCGGCGGCGAAGTTCATCGGCCGGACCGGTGCCGGGCAGCTCCAGATCGAGGAGGCGAATCCGATCCTCGATCCGATCTTTCAAATCGTCGCGCAATGCCTCCATTTCGAGCTCCACCCGCTCGCTTGCCCAGCGTGTGGCCAGCTCGATCAGGGAAAAGGCGATCGCCCCGATCACCACCAGAAAAAGGGCAGAACTGATATAGAGGTGGCGCCTGAAGATCGGCTTGCCCTTGACAAGCCGCGCTCGCAATGACTTTCGATCTGTGCTGGGGGAATCGGCCATGGCGGGTCACCGGCCAGAGGGAGGCTTCCGCGGGTTAACCGCGGGATCGGGACCGGGGGCCGGAGAAGGTCAGTTGGATTCCTCGTCCTTCAGGCGCTTCCTGCCAAACATCCAGGCTACCAGGATGCCCACCAGGTACAGCAAGAGCATGGGCGCGGCGAAGACCATCAGGGTCGGGACGTCCGGCGTTGGCGTGATGATGGCAGCCACAATGAAAATAATCAGAACCGCGTAGCGGAGATTCCTCAACAGGAAGCGGGCATTGGTGATGCCCATGACGGAGAGGAAGAAAATGACGATCGGAATTTCGAAAATGATGGCGCATCCCAGTATGACGACCAGAGCAAAGTCGAAGTAGAAGGTTGCGGTCACGATCTCCTGAAAGGCGTGGCCGAAATTGGTGAGAAAATTCAAGGTCATGGGAAGGCCGACCGTGTAGGCAAAGATCCCCCCCAGAAGAAAGAGAATGCTGGAGGACAGCAGGAAGGGTATGGCGTACCGCTTTTCCCGGGAATAGAGCCCGGGAGCAATGAACAGCCAGACCTGCCACAGGACGACCGGGGAGACCAGAAAGATCCCGGCATAAAAGGAAGCCTTCATGTAGATCATGAAGGGCTCGGTGGGACTCAGATAGGTCAGCTTGCGGTCGCCCAGGTGCTGGGTGATCGGCACGGACAAAAATTCGAATATCCTCTCGTGAAAGATCCAGCAGACAACGAAACTGATGCCCACCGCGGCGACGGCCACGATGATCCTCCGGCGCAACTCGTCCAGGTGATCGAGAAAGGACATCTTGCCGGTGGCCGCAAGCTCGTTGTCATCCCGTGGGTCAGTGTCCATCCGGCTTGGGTTCAGACTTGGGCTCCGGGCTCAAGCCGGGCGAGGAGGCTGTCGCAGCCTCCGGTTCCTGGCTGGCGTCGGTTTCGGAAGGAGGGGGGGGTGTTCCCGGTCTTGCTTCTGCAGAGCCTGCTTCCACCACGGAATCATCGCCCTCCGCCTCGGAAGAGGTCTTTGCGGCGGGTTCCTCCCCGCTCTCGACGGTCGGCTGTGGGTCGGCAGGCTCAGCTTCTACCGGCTTTTCCAACTTGGGTGGGGGTGGGGGAGGTTCATATTCGGCCGCGCGAACCTCTTCCTCCAGGGTATTTCTGAGCTCGTTGGAGGCGCGTCGGAACTCGGAAAGCCCCCTGCCGAGAGATTTCCCCAGTTCGGGCAGCTTTCGCGGCCCGAATACCAGCAGAGCCACCACAAAAATGATGATCAATTCCGGTACGCCGAGGGGTCCCATACGTTCCTCCAACCACACCGAATCATAGTGGGAGCACGGGTACAAGTCAAGACGGGGTTCCTGTTTAGCCGGGCCCCCGCCCTATACGACGGGGCGGCTCATACCGGGTGAATCAGGTTAGTGATTAGTGGTTAGTGATTAGTGGTTAGCCGGCCCCCCGCCCCAGACGACGGGGCGGCTCATACAGGGTGAAACAGGGTGTTTCAACCAAGTGATTAGTGGTTAGTGATTAGTGGTTAGCCGGGCCCCCGCCCTGCCGTGCGGATCATTCGAGGAAAAACAGCCGATCGCTAATGAAGACGAACCACCAATGGACACGAATAAACACAAATAGACCAGAAGACAGATGGACCTGCTTCAACCACAAGCGGCGCCAAAATGCTTCTGCAATTTGGTGCCCTTGGTGTGACGATGTCATGGGATGACGGCTTCCCGGGAGCGATGTCGTCCCGGCGGTGCGGTGGGGAGTGTCTGGCGGGCGACTTCTCGGAAAGCCGACCTGCGCCCTTGGGGAAACTCCCGTTTGCCCGCCAGTCCAGCCCCCGCCCCCCTCGACGGGGTGGATCATTCGAGAGTGAAGCAACGGACCTTCATGGCTTTTGGGGAGTAGGGACATGTCCCGTTCAACCGGTTTGTTGTATTAGGGAACATCGATAGACAGGATAAACAGGATGAGAAGCTGCTGCACAGGAAGCTGACTCGCTCGATAATCGGGTGCACGTTTGAAGTAATCCATGAGCCTGGGAGCGAATTTTTGGAATCGGCCTATGAGAAGGCGATGATGATTGGCCTCTCTGAGGCAAGACTTTCCGCTCAGTCTCACCATCCCGTCAAGGTCCGCTTTCGGGAGAAACCGATTGGCGACAACACATCCTGTTTATCCTGTCCATCCATGTAAATCAGGGATCTGCTCATGCCCGGCGCTGAGACCAAGGGCCGGGAACTTAATTTCGTGCTCTTGGCGTCACTTCGTGCCCTTCGTGGAAATCTTTTCCCCCTGCCCGACCTTTGGCGGATCCCTCATGAGTCTTTTCCAACCCCTTAGTGGCCCTTCGTCGTCCTTCGTGGCCCTTCGTGGATTTCTTTTTTTTGTTCTTTGCGGATAACGCTCAAGTGTTTCAAAAAAGTGGAGGGTTCCGGGAGCAGGACAGCATGATGTGACGTCGTTAAGCTCGTATCGGTCATTGATGGTCTGGCAGAAATCAATGGACATGGCGGTGAGAATATACGCGCCGATCAATTCACTGTCCACTCTTCACTATTCACTATCCACTAGCCACACTAGCCACATCGTGCCCCCGCCCTATACGACGGGGCGGCTCATACCGGGTGAATCAGGGGTGTTTCAGGCAAGGGGGCTCCCCTTTGAGGCTTTACTTCGACCGGGGGCCGATGCTATATTTGGGCAAAAAGTGAGGTGGGTATGCAAAGGCTTCGTTCCTGGACCACGGTTGTGACCGTAATCGTGATGGCCTCCCTGATTGGAGGTTTCTGGGGGAGGCCGGTTCAAGCGACCGCCCAGTCCAACCTGCGTGAACACCTGGTCAACCTCTACTCCCAGGTGCTCGACCTTGCCGAAAAGCACTACGCCGACCAGATCGATGTTGAAAAGAGCATCCACGCCTCTCTGCGCAGCATGTTGAAAACGCTGGACCCTCATTCCAACTTCTTCGATGCCAAGCAGTTTGCCCAATTCCGGGAAGACCAGAGGGGTAATTTCTATGGGCTGGGGATCATTATCTCCATGAGGAATGCCAAGCCCACCGTCAATTCGCCCATTCCCGGAACGCCCGCATTTCGACTGGGCATCCGCTCCGGGGACGTCATCGCCAAGATTGAAGGAAGTCCTACCGACGGATTGGACATTCAGGCAGTCGTGGAAAAGTTGAGGGGGCCCAAGGGAACGGTGGTCAACATTTCCGTAGACAGGGCCGGAATCCCCAAATTGCTCGACTTCGCCATCATTCGCGACGAGATCCCCCACCACAGTGTCCCTTTCGCCTTCTTCTTCCGTCCGGGCATCGGCTATATCAAGCTCAACACCTTTAACGAAACCACCAACAGGGAAGTTCAAGAGAGCCTGGAAGAGCTGGGGCCGGAATTGGAGGGTTTGATCTTTGACCTGAGGTCCAACCCCGGGGGCTACCTGCAGGCCGCCATCCAGGTGGCGGACAAATTCCTCAAAAAGGGTCAGAAGGTCCTGATTACCGACGGACGCACGCCGGGCGCCAAACAGTCATACGAAGCCCCCAGAGGATCGGGGGGGGTTCTGTTTCCCCTGGTGGTGCTCATCAACACCGGCAGCGCCAGCGCTTCTGAAATCGTGGCCGGGGCCATCCAGGACCACGACCGCGGGCTCCTGGTGGGCGAAACCAGCTTTGGCAAGGGTTTGGTCCAGACGGTCTTCCCCCTTGACAACGGCTCAGGGGTTTCCCTTACCACCGCCAAGTGGCACACTCCCAGCGGCCGGCTCATCCAGAGGGATTACGCCAACCACTCCTATATCGACTATTACTACGCCAGGACCAAGGACCCGGGGAAAAGGCAGGTCTACTATACGGACAGCGGACGTGAGGTGTACGGGGGGGGCGGCATCACTCCCGATTTCGAGGTCAAAGCCAGAAAGATCAACGAGTTCCTGCTCCTGCTGACGAGCAGGGGAATGATCTTCAGCTTCATCCGCGCCTATAACGCCGACCATCCGACAGTGGACCGGAATTTCCAGGTGACTCCTGAAATTCTGGAAGAGTTCCGGACCTACCTGACCAGCCAGAAGCTGATCTACAAGGAAAGCGACTTTACCGACAACACGGACTTCATCAAGTCCCAGATGCGCTACGAATACGTCCTTTCTCGGGTGGGTCAAGCCGAAGCTCGCAAGGTACTCCTGGAGACCGACCCCCAATTCGCCAAGGCGCTGGAGGTGCTTCCTCAGGCCAAGGCTCTCATCAGCCGTGACCCGGATGATGCTGATCTGTTGGTCAGAAAGCAGGGAGAATAGTCCATCCGGTTTTCGGCTGCACTCCCTTCCAGAGCAGCCCCCAATCGCTTCCATTCAGTGGTACTCCCGAAACCGCGTCCCAGTAAGGACCGGTAATTGGCGCATCCATAAAATCCCATGACCTCCATGACCTATGAAGCCGTCATTGGCCTCGAGGTTCACGCCCAACTGCTGACCCGGACCAAGATATTCTGCTCCTGCCCGACCCAATTCGGAGCTCCTCCCAACACCAACACCTGTCCGGTCTGCCTGGGCCTGCCCGGAGCCCTTCCAGTGCTGAATCGAGAGACCGTCGTCATGGCCGTCAAGGCAGCCCTGGCACTCCACTGCCAGGTCAATCCCCTTTCGATTTTTGCACGCAAGAACTACTTCTACCCCGATCTGCCCAAGGGCTACCAGATTTCCCAATTCGACAAACCGCTGGCCGAGTACGGATACCTCGATCTGGGCGATAACGGCCAAGGCAAACGGGTGGGGATCAAACGGGTCCATCTGGAAGAAGATGCCGGCAAATCCATCCATGACGGGTTCGCCGATTCCGATCGCTACAGCTATATCGACTTGAACCGGAGCGGCACTCCACTGATCGAAATCGTCACCGAACCCGAGATCTATTCGCCGGCTCAGGCCCACGACTACCTGACTCGCCTCAAGGTCATTCTGGAATACCTGCAAGTCTGCGACGGCAACATGGAAGAAGGCAGTCTCCGTTGCGACGCCAACGTGTCGATTCGCCCGGCCGGCTCCCGAACCCTTGGAACCAAGACCGAGCTGAAAAATCTGAACAGCTTCCGCTTTCTCCAGAAGGCGCTCGAATACGAGATCGGTCGTCAGACCCGCCTGTTGCAGGAGGGAGGAACCATTACCCAGGAAACCCGGCTGTGGAACACCACCGAGCAGCGCACCTTCCCCATGCGCAGCAAGGAGGAGGCCCACGATTACCGCTATTTTCCCGAACCCGACCTGCCTCCCCTGGCCGTGGACGCCGATTGGCAGCGTGAAATTCGAGCCGATATGCCGGAGCTGCCCGAAGAAAAAAAGCAGCGGTTTGTGGCCGAGTATGCGATTCCGGCATACGACGCCGGTGTACTGACGACGGCGCGTGCCCTGGCCGATTTTTTCGAAGAGACCGCCGCCCGATCCGCTAATCCCAAGGCCGCCTCCAATTGGATCATGGGAGACTTGTTGCGCGACCTCAAGGAGTTCAATCTCGATATCGAGTCTTCTCCGGTCAGCCCCAGCCAATTGGCCGAATTGATCGGTTGCATTGACAGCAAGGAAATCTCGGGCAAAATGGCCAAGGATATCTTCGAGGTCATGTTTCGGGAAAAGAAGCCGGCCAGGCAGGTGATCCTGGAAAAGGGCCTGAAGCAGATCACCGATCCCGATGCCATCACTACGGTGATTGAAGAGGTCCTTGCAGGCAATCCCAAAATCCATGAGCAGTACAAGGGCGGCAAGAAAGCCACCTTCGGCTTCTTCGTCGGTCAAGTCATGAAAGCCACCAAGGGGCAGGCCAATCCCCGATTGGTAAACGAGCTGTTGAGGGCGAGGCTGGATCGGTAGCTAGCCCGCATTTCTCACCGGGAGGCCAAGCTCATGCCGAAGCGATCCCCCCTTTTTGAAACCCAACGGGACTCGGGAGCGGACTTCGTGGAATTTCGGGGCTGGGAGGTTCCCGACCGCTTCACTTCCCTGGAAGAGGAGTATGCCGCCTTAAGGCATGAGGCCGGTCTGCTCGATCTGTCGGTTCAGGGTGTCGTCGAACTGCGGGGCAGAGATCGATCCCGATTCCTCCACGGAATGGTCACCAACGACATCCGGAATCTTTCACCGGGGCAGGGCTGCTATGCGCTCATGCTCACGCTCCGGGGACGAATCCTCACCGACATGCGAGTCCTCTGCCTGGAGGACGCCCTGATGCTGGTGATCAATTCCGACCTTATGGAAAAGGATCTGGCTCTTTTGAGGAAGTACATTATTGCGGATCAGGTCGAGGTCATCGACCGGTCGGCCGACCTGGCCATGCTCTCTCTGCAAGGACCCAAGGCGGCCGAGGCCATCGCCAGGCTGTGTCCGGAACCGTCCCTGCCGGAGGCTCCTTTCGAACACCGACTCATTCAGCTCGGGAACCTGCCGGCCCGCTGCGCACGCATGCGGCGAACCGCCTCGGGAGGCTACGATCTCATGGTGTCGGGCGCCCATTCGGTCGACCTCTGGAACCTCCTCCTTCAGGCGGGAAAGCCGACCGGCCTTCGCCCGGTGGGCCTTGAAGCCTGGAACGTCCACCGGCTCGAGGCGGGAATCGCCTGGTATGGCACCGATATGGACGAAGCCCGCATTCCCTTGGAGACCGGCCTGGAAGAGGCCATCAGCTACAGCAAGGGTTGTTATGTCGGCCAGGAAGTCGTCGCCCGGGCCACCTACCGCGGGCAGGTCAATCGCAAGCTCATGGGCCTCCTTCTGTCATCCGGGGAGCCCGCCCAAGGCGGAGACAAGATATTCCGCAACGCGAAGGAGGTGGGCTGGGTTACGGGCAGCGCCTATTCTCCGAGGCTTCGGCAAGCCATTGCATTGGCTTATGTTCGCAGGGAAGCCTGGGACCCCGGCACGACCGTCGCAGTGGAAAGCCAAGGAGCCCGAACCGATGCCGAGGTGACGCAGCATCCCTTTGACTGATGGAGAGACGCAAGGAACCTCTCAGCTGACCCGACAAGGGGTCAACCTCTTTCCAAACCTTCACCTTCCCTCGAGCTTCCTGACGATTACCAGCCTATGGCGTCCTTTCGCTTCACCACTTCCCTGGAGATTCGCTTTCGAGACCTGGACGCCCTGGGCCACGTCAACAACGCCGTCTACCTCACCTATTTCGAGATCGTTCGAACCCGATACTGGAAGCGCTTGTTTGGACTCCCGCCCGCCCAGGACTGGGGATTCGTGATGGTACGTACCGAGTGCAATTACCGCTCTCCCGCCCTCCTGGGGGAGACCATTACCATCGCCGCCCGAATCTCAGCCCTGAAGAACTCCAGCTTCACCTTCGAGTACCGCCTGACTGAGAGCCGCACCGGGCGGCTGATCGCTGACGGCCTGTCGGTGCAGGCCTGTTACGACATGAAGAGCGGCCGGACGGTTCCCATTTCCGAGAAGATGCGGCAACGGGTCAAGGACTTCGAGGAACTGGACTGAACTCTCCCTGGGCTGGCGCCCCGGGCGACAGGCGAGGAGCCGCGTACGCGCCGAATTAATTGCCGGCGCCGGGTTCGGGGGCAGAGGCGTGCGTCCCGCCCGCGGCTTTCAGAATCCTCAGATTCTCCATAAACGGGGGTTGGACAACTCCGGCCTCGGTGATGATGGCCGCCACGTAGCGGTGGGGGGTTACGTCAAAGGCGGGGTTTGCGGCGGGGACTCCCTGGGGAGCGATGGCGCTTCGGCCCAGGTGGGTAACTTCCAGCGGGGAGCGCTGCTCAATGGGGATCTCCTCTCCCGTGGGAACATTCAGGTCCACCGTCGAGAGGGGTGCGGCCACGTAGAAAGGGATCTCATGCTCCCTGGCCAGCACGGCGACCGAATAAGTGCCGATTTTGTTGGCGACGTCCCCATTGGCAGCGATCCGATCCGCTCCCACAATGACGCAGTCCACCTGGCCCTGTTTCATGCAATACCCCGCCATGTTGTCGGTGATCAGGGTGACCGGAATATCGTCCTTTTGCAGCTCCCAAGCGGTTAAACGGGCTCCCTGCAGGAAAGGCCGCGTTTCATCCGCCAGCACCTCTACTCTCTTGCCTTGTTCCACCGCGGCCCGAATGACTCCCAGAGCCGTACCGTACCCGGCGGTCGCCAGGGCGCCGGCGTTGCAATGGGTCAGGACCCTGGACCGGTCCTGGAGGAGGTCGGCCCCGTGGCCTCCCATTCGGCGGTTGAGTCGAATATCCTCGTCGTGGATGTGCAGGGCCTCCGTCTTGAGGGCGGCAGCCACCGCCCGGGGTCCCTGGGACTTGTACCGCCGATAGACCCTCTTCATCCGTTCGATAGCCCAGAACAAATTCACGGCGGTGGGCCGGGTAGCCGCCAGGGTCTCGCATATGGACTCAAAGGCATTCTCAAACTGGTCGGGCTCATGGGACTTGATGGACTCAGCCCCCAGAGCCACTCCCATGGCAGCCGCGACTCCTATCGCCGGCGCACCTCGAATGACCATGTCCTTGATTGCCTGAGCCACTTCCTCATAGGTCTTGAACACCGGGTACTCTTCGGCCACCGGCAACTTTCGCTGGTCGATCATGACCACGCCTTGGTCACTCCATTCGATGGTCTTGAACATCGGTCCCGAGATCCTTTCGGTGGGGTCAGAACTAAGAAATGTATTTCTGTTTCAAACGGCAGGGACTATAACATGGCCCGAAGGGTCTGTGAGACGAAAGGCAGTGGCCGAATGCAAGTTCGTGGACATCTGTGCTGAAAAACTCGGCGGTCGGGTGAGATCAAACTATGACCTCGTCATTTTCGACCTTGACGGAACTTTGATCGATTCACGCCGCGATCTGGCTTATAGCGTCAACTTCACCCGTCGTCAGTTGGGTTTGCCGCTGTTATCCCAGGATCGTGGGTGACTCCGGAGTGGACATCAAGACCGGCCTCAAAGCCCAGGTCATGACTTGCGGTGTTACCTATGGCTTTTCGGGAGACAGTCTGGCTGCATTCAGACCCCACTTTTTAGTCACAAACCTCAAAGAGCTACCCCCGATCGTTTTCGGCAGAAAAATCGGGACGACGGCTCCCACTTTCCGAACTTCGCTCAAAACAGCGTCCCCTACGCTCGACCTTGCTGGAAACAGAGGTCGTGACTTAGCCCCGGCCACTGCGATCCTGTCTTCGTAATGCACATCTATGGGTGACTGGCGTTCCACGTTCGAAGTTGCCACAGGTTGTGGCGGTCCACAAGTCGTACACCCGACAGGCGGGCCAATCTCTCGGCGGCGGTCGTGAAGCCGGTGGCTGTGGTTACGACCATTGGCCGTGGTTCTCCCTGAATCTTGGCTCCATAGAAGGGAATTGAACTTACAACTTCCTTGACGGCTGACTGGCCGCACTTGTCGTCTGGCTGCAAATGTTTGCACTGCACGATGATCGTGTGCTTCTCATCTTCCGCACCCGACAACGCCAGACCGTCAGCTCCACGGTCGCCGCTCAGAGGCGTTCGCCACGTGTGGTAGCCAGCCTCTGCAAGCTTCCGGAGCACCCATTCCTCGAAGGCTGTCGGTTCCAGCAAGTCAACGTTGATTCCGCACCCCGGTTCTTCACGCGCCTCCGTCATGGTAGTGTGGTAGAGGTCGCTCACGTCCTCTTTCGTCGCCGTGGTCGGCGCAAGCACGCGGCGGTTCCTGTCCCGCTTTCGCTCCATCAGGCTGTCGAGCTTCAAATCAAAGCTGTAGTCGCCAAAGCGAGGGTGCCGAGCGATGGGCAGGTAGACATGCACGGTCCGGCGCTGGCCGATACGAAAGACCCTGTCTGTGCACTGATCCTCAACCGCCGGGTTCCACCAGCGCGACAGGTGAATGACATGGTTGGCAGCCGTCAGCGTCAGTCCGACGCCGCCGGCCCGCGGCGACAGGATCATCACATCGAAGCCGGGTCGGTCCTGGAACGTATCGACGCGAGCCTTTCTTGTCCAGCCGGAGACCATGCCGTTGATGACGAGCACGTCTTCGGAAAGCCGGTATCGTCGTCTAAGCTCGACGATCAGAAAGTCCTGCATTTCCCGCGCCTCAACGAAGAGCAGCACCTTCTTATCACGATCCCGAATCGCATCCAGAATCCTGAACGTCTCAGACAGCCGCGCCGAGGCCTGGATGTACTGGTTGGGGTCAACGCCGGATGCAGAATAGGGGTGAAGCGAGATGCTTCGTAGACGGTGGAGTGTCTGAAGCATGTTGCCGCCCTGTCCACCGCACAGCACGACCTCCGCGTACGCCTCGGCCTGCAGCTTGGGCATCTCCACGATGCATCGGTGCACCTGCTTGTCCGGCAGTGCCGGGATGTGATCTTCCTTGAGCCTCCGCAGCATCAGCGCAGGTGCGGTCGTCTCCGCCTTGTGCGTCAACGTACAGCGCAACTCCTCAAGCGGCGAGTCACCGTCTGCGCCGAGCGTTTCGTACCGACGGCTGAACGCCTTCAGGGTTCCGAACATCCCCGGTTCAGCCCGATCGAGCATCGACCAGATATCAGCCGTGCGATTCTCCACCGGGGTGCCCGTCATCAGCAGGGCGAAATCGATGTTCATGGCAAGCGCCGCATCGGTCACACGGGCGCCCGGGTTCTTGATCTTCTGGGATTCGTCGAAGACACCGGCGCGCCAGCGAATGCGCCCGAAGCTGTGCTGATAATCGCGAAGGGTTTCGTAGGTCGTAAGTACCCAATCGGCAGTATTCAGGGTCGTTTCGTTCAACAGCGGTTGCCCGAAGGCAAGTTCGCCGCCGGGTCCTGCTTGGGGTTGCTTGCCGATTCTGAGACGCCGCAAGGCCATGCCATGCGCTTCGACGACGCGGCCGAGGCCGGCACCGGACAGATGCTTGTCGTGTTCGTCCCGCCAGTTCCGGAGCAGGCCGGTTGGGGCGACGACGAGCATCGGCCGATGCGGCAGGCGTTTGGCCGCTGCATGGCACTTCAGACAGGAGAGAAATGCCAGCGCCTCAAGTGTTTTGCCCAGCCCCATGTCATCGGCGAGCAGCGCACCCCAATTACCGGCTTCCCAGTGACGCATTAGCCACGCGAGACCCTCCCGCTGGTGCGGTAAGAGATCGGTCTGCAGTGCGGGTGCGGCGGTCAAGATGCCCGAAGTACGTCGCCTCCGTTCCCGGTGAAATTGGACGGTCTTCAGATTGTCGGTGACCAGCAGGACTTGATCGGAGCCTTCGGGCCCGTTCGATTCTTTTTCGCGTTCATTATCGTCATCATCGCCATCGTCCGGCAAGACGACGGGCTGAGATCGGCGGATCAGTTCCTCAATAGCACTGATGGTGGACTGGGATGCTGGAATGTTGACGCCTGCGACCTGAACGGTCGGATCGCCGCGCTTGACCGCTTCCTTGACTCGATCAAGCAGACCGGGCAATTCATCGTGCGACAACGGTACGATCTGTGAACCGATACGAAGTCCCATCTTTTCGGGAGGCAGCCACGGTTCGGCCGCTTGGGTGATCCATGGAAGTGCCTTGTCGATCCAGATACCGATGCCTCTGACACGTTCGCTCAATCCTTCGTCGCTGAAGACGCTGTCGACGTCAATCTCGTCACCAGCACTGTCATCGACGAATGCGCCTCGTAGATGTCCAGAGACATTCCGCAGGAAATCATGGCGCTCGGCAGGAGTTCCGGTCTGGGCGCGCCGGACGACTCCGAGGGCGCGTTCAACCTCTGGAGTCAACACGACATAGACGCCGCCGACTGCGTACCGATGTTTTACTTGGGACAGGCCACGGAAACGCTGCGCAAACTCTTTCTGCCGAGCGACTGGCAAGACGCGGGCGAACACCTGTCCCTCTTCTCCCGTCTCGGTGACGCGCGTCTCGCGCCTGCCGACGACCGGGTCGAAGTCCGGTTCACCGTTGTCGTTGACGAAAGGATCGAGTTCAAAACTCGACGCGACGACGATACGCAGCGCACGCAGATGGTTGTCGACGACGGCGTCTTCAGGCAGGACCTCGGCAATGCGTCCCCACCAGAGCATCCGAGATTCGAGATCCTGATTGTCCGTCCAGTTGAATCGGTCAATGGACTCGGCGATGGCATACAGCGGATCGAGCAATACGAAGTCATCGTCTGCGACGCGCAGCCACGCCCCCTCGCGCTGCACGCCCAGCACCCGGCGGCCGTCCCGGATGAAACCGCAGCGGATCTCAAAGCCGACATCGTGAATGGCCTTATTCGCCACGACTTCGAGCGCGAACGGCGCAGCATCGGGAAGGCCAATGTACCGAAGTTGGTCGGACGTCAGTTCAGCAACGCTTTTCCAGGACACCAGCAGTGCGCGGCCATCATCCTGCTCGACGGCGCCACCGTCGTCACGCAGCCGAATTAGCGCGCCGAGGCGATGGCCGGACAAACCGCTGGCGTACGAGGTCCAGTCGCGCACGGGAATCGGCTGGTCGGCTCCCAACTGGACGACCAAGCCATCTATTGACTTCACGAATACGATGTCGCTCATCATCAAACGCCATGTGCGGATCATCTCCGCCAACGCACCTGCCGTTTCCGCCAAGGGGGTTTCCGCCAAGGGACCTGCGGTTGCTTGGTCAGTTTGGGCGTTGTTTCAAGTTGTTTCAAAGTGTATTCCTCGCGCTCGAGCGACGCACCGGTATTCTCCCGCATCCACTGCGCAATCCGGTCCTGCCATTCGTAGCAGTCGCTATGGTCATGCCGTTGCGAAAAATCCGATCCACGTCTCAGTTCGAAGCCAGAATATTTTTTGGTCCGGTACAACTCTGGTGCGTCAGAATTGTCATCAAGCCAGATCCTGCAACTACCCTCGTGGCTCCACTCGGCGACGGTCACGCC
This sequence comes from Candidatus Versatilivorator sp., assembly GCA_965198125.1. Taxonomy (GTDB): domain Bacteria; phylum Acidobacteriota; class Terriglobia; order Versatilivoradales; family Versatilivoraceae; genus Versatilivorator. Next base: position 5,575,252 of record CBDAOQ010000003.1, read on the forward strand.
AAACATACGTAAGAGCAACACCGACTGGTCGGACTTGGCACCGACGAGTTTTCCGGTCTTGATTTCACTTTGCTTCGGCAGCCCCTTCAACAGTCTGGATGCACGCGAACCCAAGACGAACCACGCACCAGGAATCATGTCCTGGCGAAAGTAAGCCCTCCAGAATTTTTCTCGGTATCGCCAGTGCTTATCGAACGCCGTTTCCTTGATCAGCAGGAAGAATGCATCAAGAGACTCCTCGACCAGCCACCTGGTGATGACGTGCCTGATGTCTTCCGGAACACCGGACCATTTGTGTCTGCCAGAACCCAGGCGCGGGTCGCGGAAATGATGTAGGAAGAACGATTGCAACCGTTCCTTTGTTTTGGCGTCCGGACGATGACGTGGGTCGACAAACGGATGGAGTAGTGCAGAAGCGATCTCCCGACGTACACTCCGTTCGTCGAAGCGTAATTTACCTTCACATTCGAGGAGCCAGATCACTCGATCGATCTGCGAGGCATCAAGCCCATCCTGCGCCAGCAGGCGGCTGACGGCCGGGAGGTACTTGCGGATGCCCGACTTCAAAAATCCGCAATGTGCGAGTCCGGCGTCAAGTCCGGCCCTGGTCAAGGCTTCATCAAGAACACCGGTGGCTGAGACAAGCTTCCGAACAAACGACAGGCTGCCATTCTCTTTGAGGAGACCGAATTCCAGGCACCGTTGCTTCCATTTCAGCAGAGACGGCGGCGGTGAAGAACTGTCTTCGATGGCTCTCTTCAGCAACCGGCGCAGATCTTCGAACGTCTTCAAATCGACGGGATAGGCTCGTAGAAATTCGTGCAGCAGTGACAAAACCGCCCGTGACCCGTGATTGTCGGACAGCCAGCGGCTGTATTGCCGCACGATGCCAAGTTCCGCTCCCAGCCAGCCGGTGGGGTTGCTTCGTACTGGCTTTACTTCGTGGTTGATCCCAAGCTCGGCAAGTTTGGCGCCCAACCAATCGGTTGGATCGTTTTGTTCCCAATGAGTGTCATTTTGTGGTGAATAGAAGAGAACCCACGGAAGGCGTCGAAGGTCGCGTCGGTCCAGGCGGTCGATGGAAGCGTGGCGTCTCCAAGATTCGAGAACCCGTTTGTACAAGTTTCCCAGGTCATAGTTGGATGGCCGCCGCGGCTGGACGTTTTCAAGCCTTTTCGTCACCTTGTTCGCCGAGGCGCGTGTGAGGAGCGGTGCGAACGCCCGCTCGATCTTTGGAAAGCCGAACCAGTTCGTCAGTGAATTCTTGAGGGATGGCGCGGTCGTCACGGCTGCCCTTCTCCATACCGTTCGCGGACATCGGTCTGGACCGGTGTTTCCGCAGGCGGTAGGGCGCCCTCGGGGGGCTCCATAAGGAACCTCAGGTCGATACGCCGGTTAACGCGCCGGGCATCTTCGACCTGTTCAGAGTCGGCGGCGTCAAGTTGCGTGTCGCCGTTGGACACTGGTCGGGTGTCTCCGTACCCACTCGTGCTCAGGATGGGAGAGCCGTCGGCATTCTTGAGATCCTCGATCTCAGGTTCGCAAGCGGTGATCATGCGATGCACGGTCGCCGCCCGCATCGAAGATAGTTCCATATTGTCTGTGAAACGATTGCCTGCCGCCACTCGCGTCTTGTCGGTGTGCCCTTCGATCAGCAAGGTTTCCAAGCGCCATGGAAAGTCCTGCTTCCTGCATGGGTAGGTGGCGGGGTCAGCCGGGGGTTGACAGTGCAATGTCACGTCGTCATCATCCCTTGCCACGGTAGTGCGCTCCCCTCCGGGTGAGACGTAACAGGGCGCGACCTCGGCGATGGCTTGAGCCAGGCGTCCAACGTTGACGCGATGTTTGTCGACCGGAGTCTCACTCCCTGACGGAAAGTTGATGGCATTGTCCGACAAGCGCAAGACGCCCTGCTCGGACAGCACCTCGACCCTCATGCCGGATTTCTCAAGTCGTCTTTTGATGTCCAGGAGAATCCGGTCACGCGTTATGCCTTCGGCTTCCAGATCCTCTTTTTTGACGTTCAGGTCCTCGGTGACATTGGCAAGCTGGTAGGCGAAGACCGCCAACATGATGATGAAGATGAAAATGAGCGCCGACATGAGATCGCTGACACTTGCGAGATAGTTGTGCCCGCCGTGGCTCGCGTCCAGTGCAGGCCTCGATCCGCTGACCATCACCTTAGCCTCGGGAGATGATCCGTCAGATCTTCAATCGACTGGTTGAGTTCGGCAGTAGCGCCAGCAAGCTGTTGGACAACTTTCGAAGTCGTCTTGTCGAGCTCGTTGGCGAACTCCTTCACCTTCTCGCAGTACCCGGACAGCCCCTCGTCGATCTGCCGGAACACCTGGGCTAGCGAGTCATCGATACCCTCGAAGCGCTTCTGGTATTCGGTCCAAGCATTGGCAACATGCTGCTGATGTTCTCCAAGCGTGTTGACCGATGCTTCAACGCGGCCAACGAGATCACTAGCTGTTTCCAGTACGCCAGCGCTCCGCTCATTGGACTCCCGTATGTCTCGGGCCGCATGCCCGAGGGGTTCCGCGACGCCGACGATATTCTGCTGCGCCGCTTCGATCGTGCCGCGAAGCGTGTTGATCTGATCGACAAATGCCGTCATGTCGCTCAGTACCTGCTCGCTCTGTCTGGTGGACCGGTTGAGACTTTCCGCAGCACCCTCCAGGCCGCGAAGCGACCCAGAGATCTGCGAGGCCGCCTCAATGCCGGTTTTGGCCAGCTTCTGCGTCGCAGAACTCACAGCGCCTTGCAGTTCCGCCGCGGCTGCGATGCTGGAGGCAGTGAGCCGTTCCGCCAGTTGACCGGAAGCTTCGGCGATGACGCGAGTGAAATTGTCAAGCGATTGTTGCAATGTCTCGGTCATGGCATCCGCACCAGTATGCATCGACTTCTCGATCGCGCTCAGGATCGAATCGAGCGTGCTGCGCACATCCTGCTGCGACTGTGCCAAGCCGTCAGCAGAGTACTTCAGGGTACGGTTCAGCTCAGCGACGATCAAGGCCATCTCGTCGAACTGCGATCCGGCCCGTTCCTGCATGGCCTTGGTGAATCGGCCGAGCGCCTGCTCGATCATCTGGCCAGCGTCGGTCGACCGATCCGCGCGGAGTCCGTCGACCGCTTCCAGCAGCCGTTCGAGTTGAGGCGACAACCGGCCGGCGATCTTTTCCTCAAGCGCCTTTTCCAGAGAGAAAATCAAATCGGTATTAAAGCGTTCAAGTTGCGTCACCGCGCGCTGCGCCTGTTCGAGCTGCTTCAAGGCGACGCCCTCCGGCGTGACGCGCTCCAGGCGGGACTCGATCGATCCGACCCAGTTGTCCACTGCGAGATGGAGTTGTCGTGAGAAGTAGCGATCGACTGGCACGAACAGGATGGAACAGAAAATTCCGACGACGGACGTCAGGAATGCCAGTGATGCACCATCCAGAAGCTGCTGCAGGGATGCCGTGATCGCTTCCTGACTGTCGGAAGACAGACCGGAACTTGCCGATCCAACCCCAACGGCAAGACCGATAAATGTGCCCAGGATACCGAGCCCTGTCAGCAGATTCGGTACAGACTGATAGAAGGTGAAGGGGATTCTAGGAAAAATGATGGTAGCGTCGTTCAGATACCGTGACACCTCTCCGGTGTTGCGAACCGGGTCGCTGGAGCCAGGTTCCGGTAGCACCAACGTCTCCACGAACTCGGTCCATGGCAGGCCGAAGTCCTCCTCGGCACGCTTATTGTATTGCTCGAATGCCTTGACGAACCCATCTTTCCCATCAAGACCACGGATCTCATCGATCAGTTCGTCAATTATTATGCGTAAGGAACGAGCCTTGTAGGCGAGACTACTAGCAAGAGTTAGAGCGAATACGACGATAACCCCGCAGTATCCCCATACGAAAGCCTCAGTTAAGACGAAATCAGGGTCTAGCACTGTGTTTTGTCCATGGGTACTCCATCTCGTCGAAAGAGAATCGCGGTATTCTTGCCGCAGGATAGTAAGAATAGCAGGTGTGGTCAACATCTGGAGCCCGTAGATTGTCCCAGGCGAAGAACAGTCGACAGAGCGTTCCGTCGGTCACGTAGGATGTTATCTGCTGACTTTTTTCGTCCAAACGTCTTAGAACAAGGCTGGGCTTTCCAGAGGAAGACAAACAGATTTCAAACGTCTCGCCACAAGCGTTGCACTGAAGTTTGCCCGGCTCTCTCTGCCTCGACGAACTCTCCCAGCGGCTATTCCAAACGCCGGATGGAGATTCGCTAGCAGTTGCCAAGCCCCTGTGGCAGTTTGCTTTGATTTTTTTATCGAGGGTGGAATATATTCTTATCCTCTTGAGAACGACCAACGACTGCCCGAAACTGCTTCAGCAGGCAGGTCGCTTCCAGCAGTGAGCATGGAAACCAAGGAAATCCCTTGGAACAGCCGACCGTTGCTGATGCTGGAAGGCAGTGGTCGGCAGGTGACGATCGAACCCATCCTCAAGGAGGACTCCTCTATGGATCGAAGAAAATTCACGCAGGTCATGGGAGCCGCGGTGGCCGGCATGGTGGCCGGTTCCAAGGCTGTCAGCCAAACGGATTCCCTGCTGCTGGCCGATGACGCCAAGAAGTCCAAGCATGTCTGCAAGGGCCGAAACGAGTGCAAGGGCCAGGGTGGATGCGCCAGCGGCGACAACGGCTGCGCCGGCAAGAATTCCTGCAAGGGCAAGGGCGGCTGCGCCACCGTGGCCAAGCATGCCTGCAAAGGCCAGAACGAGTGCAAGGGCCAGGGCGGCTGCGGCAGCGGCGACAACGGCTGCGCCGGCAAGAATTCCTGCAAGGGCAAGGGCGGCTGCGCCGTTCCCCTGCACGGGATCGAAAAGAAGAAATAGCCTGGCTTTTTCCAGGACCGACCGGTTTCCCGCTTTCCGGATCGCTGGGTGCATACAGCCACTCCCCGGTCGGGAAGTGGGATCCCGGTCAAATCCGTCGGACCGGCCAGGCGCCGATCCCAGGAGGTCCCTTATGGGCAGGAACCGGTGGAATTTCCCCGACTTGGGGTTCGGAATCGGTCTCCGCACCGTCCACTACAGCTACATTCTCGCCAACCATCCCCCCATCGACTGGTTCGAAATCCTGTCGGAGAACTACATGGATACAGGGGGCCGGCCGCTGTACGTGCTGGACCAGGTGGCGGAAGGTTACCCGGTCGTGCTCCACGGCGTTTCCATGTCGGTGGGAAGCACCGCCCCCCTGAACCTCGATTACCTGAAAAAACTGAAAGCCCTGGCCGATCGCACCAGGGCCCACTGGGTTTCGGACCACCTCTGCTGGACCGGCGTGAGTGGAATCAACGTCCATGACCTGTTGCCGATGCCCTACACCGACGAATCCCTGCGCTACACCATTGAACGGGTGAAGGCGGTCTCTGAGATCCTGGAGCGGCCCCTGGTCCTGGAGAATCCGTCGACCTACCTGGAGTTCGGGACCTCGACCTGGAGCGAAGTGGATTTTCTTTCCACCCTGGCCCAGGAAGCCGACTGCGGGATTCTTCTGGACGTGAACAACGTCTACGTCAGTTGCTTCAACCACGGGCTGGACCCCGAGGCCTTCATTGACCGAGTCCCGGCCGACCGTGTCGTTCAATACCACCTGGCCGGGCACACCCACAAGGGAACCCACATTCTGGATACCCATAGCGATCACGTCATCGACGAAGTCTGGTCTCTCTATCGACGCTCCTGCGAGAGAACCGGCGGCGTGGCCACCTTGCTGGAGTGGGACGAGAACATTCCCAGCTTCGAGGTGGTTCACGCCGAAGCCTTGAAAGCCCGCCGGCACCGCGGTCTGCCCGAGCCGAACCGCACGAGAGCCTATGGCACCTGAACCAGGCTTAACCCGCACCCAGGAATGGATGCAGGCGGTCATCCTGCACACGGGCTCCGACCGCCAGGCGGTGGCCTCCGCAATGGCGCGCAAACTGGTTCCGCCAAGGCAGTTTCCGCACCTGATACGGCCATCCCGAACGCTCGACTCCTTCGACAGAATCGGCATCTACCGCGGCATGTACCTGGCCCGTTTGCAGGAAGCTCTGGAGGCCGACTATCCCGGGCTGCTGCATTTTCTGGGCCGGAAGCGCTTTTCCGAGCTGGTCAGGGGCTACGTCGACCGCTATCCATCCCGGAGCTATACCTTGAACCGCCTGGGAGATCATCTCCCCGAATATATCCGGACCAGTCCAGGGATGGTGCGGAAGGACTTCCTCTACGAGCTGGCTCGCTTCGAGCTGTTGATGAGCCGACTCTTCGATGCCGAGGAATCGGCAGTGCTCACCCCCGAGGCCATCGCCGCGGTCCCCCCCGAAAGCTGGGAGACGGCTCGTCTCAAACCCATCGCGGCCCTTTCGGTGCAGGCCCTTCGCTACCCGGTGGCGACATACCTGGAGGCGGTCCGCCAGGGAAAACCCCGGCCCGGCACCCGGCGCAAGGATCACTGGGCGGTGGTTTACCGGCGTCACTACGCGCTCCGCTGGCTGGATTTGACTCGTCCCGCTTATCGGCTTCTCCATGCTCTCGTCAGCGGCGTTCCGCTCGGAGACGCATTGAGCGGCGTTATGAGCCACAGGCGCCAGCCGGTTGGAGAGGTGCAACTCTTCTCCTGGTTCCGCGGCTGGGTGACCGAAGGATTGTTTCAGGACATTGAGCTCGACAGCCCGGCATAGCCCGCCTCTAGCAGGGATACCGGCCCGGGCGCATCCCCGCCGAAGGACCGCCAGGGAACCGCGATTCCCCGCCCTCACACCATGGCCAGCACACTCACAAAGGGCCAGATCGACAGGCTGAAGCAGTTGTCCCAGGAATTCGCGGCGATTGCCAAGGAAGGAAAGAAAAAAACCGTTGCCTCCGCGGCCCTGGCCGAGCACACGGAACATCACTCCGAAGCAGCCAAGGCCGTCCCCGCGAGAGGGTCAAGCAAGGGCCGGCTCGAAGGCCATCCGCAAAGGGCTCTAAAGAGTAATCCACGAAGGGGCACGAAGGACCGCGAAGAGACTGATTAATGCATTGTTGATGGGGGGGGTTGGACCGCCGATTGTTCCCCCAATCAACAATCTCCAATCTGATTCTGGATTTCGGATTTGAGGCGAAATCAGTTCTTGCAACTCGCCAATCAACGATCAGTAATCGGCGATCAACAATTCATTTGGTTTTTCTTCGTGGCCCTTCGTCGTCCTTCGTGGCCCTTCGTGGATATCTTTTTTCCTAGTTGTCGGTCTGAGGCGAAACCCGTCCCTCGAAAGCTCGTCTGACCACGTCTGCCAGCATCCGGATGAAGCGCGGATGATCGTTGACGGTCGACGCCCGAAAAAAGCCCATCTCCCACTTCCTGGCTACCTGGCGGGCCTCGACGTCCAGGTCGTAAAGAACCTCCACGTGATCGCACACGAAACCGATGGGGGCCAGCAAGACAGCGGGGCATTTTCTCTTGCCCAGACTCTCGACGACGTCACAGACATCCGGTTCCAGCCAGGGATCCCTCGGCCCGCCGCTGCGGCTCTGGTAGACCAGTTCCCAATCCGATATCTCCAGGGCCGAAGCCACCGCCCGGCAGGACTCCCGAAGCTGGTCCACGTAGGGGCGGTCGAACCGGCTGGGAACGCTGTGGGCCGTAAAGAGAAGCCTGGTCTGCCGTCGATCCTGACTCGGAATCCGGTTCCACTGGCACCGGATGCGATCGGCGACCGCCTGCACAAAGTCAGGATGGGCAAACCAGGCCTCACAGTAATCCACCAGGGGCGCCGGGCGTCCCAGCTTTTCCTCCACTGAGATCCCGGCCTCCCGCAGCGACACCTGATAACGTCCCCAACTGGCCTCTCCCTGGTGGGGCGCCAGGATGACCCCTACCGCCCGCTGCACTCCGTCGCCGGCCATCTGCGCCAGAACTTCCGCCAAGAGAGGATGCCAGTTCCTCATGCCCACATAAACAGGGATTCGAGGCCCCTCCTGTTCCAGCAGCCGCCGCAGGCCACTCGCCTGGCGGAAGGTGAGCTCGTTGAAGGGCGATCGCCCTCCGATCAATTCGTAATGGTGGGCCACTTCCTCGATCCGCTCCCGGGGCACAGGACGCCCGCGCAGGACGTTGTCCAGAAAGGGCCGGATCTCCTCGCTTCGGGTGGGTCCCCCGAAACCGATCAGCAGAACGGCTTGATAGGTCATGGTAGCTGTTGATTCCCTCCTTTCGGCAACCTCAACCGCAACAATTTTTCTCCCCCGGGAGGCTGTTTCCCCAACCCGTCTCCGTTGCTGGTCGTGAAGTAAATGGAACCGTCCGGCGCTTGGATGACGCTGCGCAACCGGCCGTAGCGCCCGGTGAAGAGCTCCCCGAAGGCAACGATCCGGCGCAGGTCGCCGGGGTCGAAAGTCACACAATAGAGCGCCTGCCCCTTGAGTCCGGTAAAGAGCAGCCAACCAGCCAGGCGGCCCCGGGTCACAAAGGCTGCGCTGGATGGCGCCCAACTCTTGGAAATACCGCTGTGCAGGACGGGAGAAATCATGCCGGCGCGGCTTTGCTCGGCGGTTATCTCGGGCCAGCCGTAGTTGCCCCCCGCTTCCACCCGATTGAGCTCGTCGCGAAAGGAGGGCCCGTGATCCACGACATAGAGATCGCGCGTTCCGGGTTGCCAGGCCAATCCCTGGGGATTGCGATGGCCGTAGGAGTAGACAGGCGATTCTGAAAAGGGATTGTCGGATGGAACGCTGCCGTCCGGATTCAGCCTCAGGATCTTGCCGGCCAGGTGGCTCCGATCTTGAGAGATCTCCGGCCGCCCCAGGTCGCCGGTGGTCCAATAGAGTTTACCGTCCGGTCCAAACTTGACGCATCCGCCGTGGTGCTGAGACCCTCCCGGGATCCCGTACTCCAGCAGTACACGGTCCACGGCTCCCTTGCCATCGGCCCGTTCCCGCAACCGCACCAGCCTGTCCCGCAGATGCCCCTCGGTGGTGCGATAGGTGTAGGCCGCGTAGACAAAGCGGTTGCTGGAGAAATGCGGATCGACGGCCAATCCGAGCAGCCCGCATGCCAGCTCATCGTCGACGTCCCCCAGGGTCATCCAGGCTTCCGGCAGGAGCCGGTCCTCCCTGACGATGCGAATGCGCCCGGGACGCTCGGTCAGCAGGATGCGCCCGTCCGGAGTAAAGTCCATGGCCCAGGGCGTGTGTAAATTGCGGGCCACCACTTGGGTCTCGGCTTTTTCAAGTAACCGGGCCAAGCCATCCTTTCCCGAAACGGCCTCCGGGAGAAAGCAGCCCATGATCATACAGGCCGCCGCGGCCAGACCTGTCACCGTCAGACTTAAGCTCAAGCGGCACTGGAGCCGCACTGTTGTTTTCGCACGCAAGCGGATAAGCTTCATGGGACATGCACGAGTTTTCGGTGACCCTGCCAGCCTCCTGACTTGTATCAAAGGAACCGGGCTCCTGGGAACCGGAAACGCCGAAGAATTTCGAAAATCGATGCGGGAGGAGCGTCAACATGGAATCGACTCAAGACAGGATGCAGCGAGGGTTCGAGCAGTTTGTGGAAATGGCCGGAGCAGACAGAGCCCGCCAGCTCCGGGACGTGTGGGGGAAAATTTCGCCCGACTTCCAGCAGTTCGTATTGGGAGTGCTGGCCGGAGAGGTCTGGACGCGGTCCCAGCTCGACCTGCGCACTCGGAGCCTGGTCACCATCGCAGGCCTGACTGCCCTGGGGAGAACCCGGGCGCTGGAGCTCAACGTGGAGATGGCCCTGCGCAACGGCGCCACCCGGGAGGAGATCCGGGAGACCATGCTGCAGATGGCCTTTTATGCCGGCTTCCCCTCCGCCTGGGAAGGATTGCAAACCGCCGAGGAGATCTTCCGGAAAACCGATCGGTCTGTTCCGGAGGATTAGCCCGCATTTCTCGCCGGGGGGCTGGGCATCGGCTGGGATAGTGTTTGTCTTTAGCATCTTGCAGCGCTTTTTGGGGGAACCTTCAGCGTACAAACTGCGCTGGGCGCGCCTGGGCGTGCTTGGGATCCAACACCAGGGATGATTGCTGCCGCCGCCTACGCGGCTCGGGGGTGGAACTATCGGGTTCCATGGGCTTACGCCCACGGCTAAGTGCTGCCGCCGCTCCGCGGCTCCACTCGAACCCCGGGCTGGCGCCCGGGGACTATCTATTTAAAAATTCCTTTCCCCCCCCGCAGTGTCGTGATTTTGGGGAGAGCGGTGAAGCCGCGGTTGGCGTGGCTCACCCGAGGAAACGTCCCCTACAGGTCTTCCCTATAAAGCGGCGTAGCCGCGCCAGCACTTAGCCGTGGGCGTGAGCCCATGGACGTCGTATCCCCCACTGACCTAGCCGCGTAGGCGGCGGATTAGGGGCGACGATCGGGAACGCGCTGCCCTTCCCAGAGCGACGTCAACCCACCACCGCCGCAGCCGCGAAGGCGGCGAATAAGTAGCCCTGTCCCGGAACGCACTGCCTCTCCAGAATGACACTAAACAAGTACCTCCCTCCCTGTACTCTTCTCAAAAGTGCAACTCGTGGTGAGAAATGCCATCGAGCACTCCGGAAGCCGATTCTCTGCCCTGAACCGGCGGGGTTTCGCCGCCCGGAGCCATCTTTAATTGGGTTTGGTTCCCGCCAGGGGTGCACGACACGATTCTGAGAGCGGTTTGGGAGCCGTGTGATTTCAGGTGCTGGGTGTAGGTATGGCATTCTAAAGAAAGAGCGGAGGATGAATGGGTATCTGATAGTGTAGTATACTATCAGTCAAGGAGGTTCCCCATGACTCTTTCAAGCGACATCCCTACCTTGACGACCCAACGCGATCAGGCGCGCCGCCAGTTGGCCGAGATCGGCGACTTGCGGCCCGGCTCGCTGGTACCCAATTACCGCAAATGCGGCAAGCCAAATTGTCATTGCGCCGCCGAAGGGTCCCGGGGCCATGGGCCCCACTGGATCCTAACGCACAAGGTCCAGGGCAAGACACGGACCCGCACCATTCCCTCCTCCGAGGTCGAGACCACCCGCGCTCACATCGCGGAATGCCGGCGACTGCGGCGCTTGGTCGGGGAATTGGTGGAGGTCAGCGAGCAGCTGTGTCAGGCTCGGATGGCACAGAGCCGTTCGGAGGCCAGGGAGGGGGAAGAGCGAAAAAAAAAGCCTGCGCGGAGGACTTCGCCCAGGCGATCGAAGCGGAACTGGAACGGTTGATGGGCCCGGGCGGTGCCGACAGGCTCGACTTCGAAGCCTTGGAAACCGGCTTGCGCCGGCGGATGCTGGAGTTTGGGGCACAGTTGGCGGCCCGGCGGATCAACCAGGACCACTCGGACCGGGTCGGCCTGCGCCCCGCCAGGGGCCAATTGTTTTCTCTCTCCGGAATGGGTAGACTTGCCAACAGGAAGGACACTTGAAACCATTCTTCCCTATGCACAAGACAAGGAGATCCACGGCATGGCCGAAACCAGTCGCGAAACCATCATCGAAGAGCTGACCAAGGCCTATTGCATGGAGGTGGAGACGGTCACCAACTATCTGGCCAACTCCATCGTTCTGGACGGAGTCCGAGCCGAGGAGATCAAGAAAGCCCTGGCTGCCGACGTCAATGAAGAGTTGCTCCATGCCCGCAACCTGGGGGAACGCATCAAGCAGTTGGGCGGCAGCGTGCCGGGATCGCTCAAGTTGACCCGGGCCCAGAAAGCCCTCCAGCCACCCTCCGACACCACCGATGTCACCGCCGTCATCGACGGAGTCCTTTCGGCCGAGAACGCGGCTATCGACCAGTATTATCGGGTTATCCGGCTCTGTGAAGGCGTGGACTACGTCACCCAGGAACTGGCCATCCGGCTGGTGGCCGACGAAGAGATGCACCGCACCCTCTTCGAGGGCTTCCTGAAAGAGTATCGAAAACCCTTCTGAACCCACCCAAGGTCCGGGCAGGCTCCGCCTGGAGCACAGCTCCACCCCATTTCTCACCGGGGATTGGCGGCACCGGCACTCAGGTCCGCAACCAGGCGTTCCAGGCAGAGGCGGCTGTCGGGACTGGACCGCTTGATCCCATCATCGATGGATGCCAGTTGGTCGATGGCCTTGACCAGAGCTTGGGGGCGAAAGCGTTTGGCAGGGTCCAGCAACCGCTTCAGAAAGTAGGGATTGGCCTTGACCTGGCGGGCCATTTCCCCCAAACCCATCTTTGGCGAGAGTTCCTGAATTTGAAGCAGGCTGCGCAGCCGGCGCCCCAGCAGGGAAACCATGGACAGCATTTCGGCCGGCTGAGTCGACAATTCACAGCACAACCGCAGAGCTTGCCGGCGGTCCTGGGCCAGTACCGCATCCAGAAAGTCGAATACGGTGTGGTCGCGGCAATATCCCGCCAGCTCTTGAACCATTTCCAGAGTGATGGTCTTTCCCTCGCCGGCAAGCAAGGTCAGCTTCTCCACCTCCAGATGCAACCGCCCCAGATCGGTCCCCTGGAGTTCGATCAGGCACTCCACCGCCTCCTCCTGGATGCTGAACCCCCGCTTGCCCAGAGCCTTGCCAATCCAGCTTCGGGTCTGGGCCTCATTCAGGCAGGCCAGGTCAACCGTCCGGCTGTCCGCCTTCAGTGTCTTGAAAATCTTTTTCCTGCGGTCGTCGCGGCTCAGTTCCCCCGCCAGGAAAACCAGGATGGTATCCGGGTTGGGACGGGCCAGGTAAGCCGCCAGGGCTTTGACCTGCCGATCCCTCAACCTCATGACTCCTCTGATGTGCAGGACCTGCCTGGGTGCAAACAAGGAGGGGGTCAAGGCCGAGGCCACAAGCTCCTCCAGCGGGGTCTGGTCCAGGTCGACACTCGAACTTGGCGGTTCGCCCCCCCAGGCCTTGGTCAAGGCCTCCATTAAAGCCTTCCGGGCCGCATCCCTCAGGTAGCTGTCCGGGCTGAAAATGAAATAGACCGGACTGAATTTCCCCTGGCGAAGGTGGGCTCGGAACTGTGAAAAGGACATGTCTGTCAGAAGGATTCCAGGATGGTGCTCACCAGATCCCGGGAAAAGGCCTTGGCCAGCCGATCCAGAGCGGGTCCTTCCTCGGGGAAAAAGTCCTGGGAACTCCGGCTGATTTCGAACTCTTCCCTGAAAAAATAGTTGCGATTCTCGAAAAGAAGCTTTTGAGAGCTGGAGTCCTTCAACTCGACTCGCAGGCGCACCGTCACCAGAAAGGTCGACCCCGCCCTGCCCGAGAAGATCACCGGCGTCGAGCTGAACCCGGTGACGACGCCGGTCAGCACGGCTGCAGCCGAAGCGGGATCGGAGGAGATGCGGTACCGGGTGCGTGACGTCAGCTCATCCACCACCGCGGAGGTGAGACGCTGCTCCAGCCGGTATTTGGTCGTCTGATTGGTGAAAATGGGAACGGCGATGGAATCGACCGACTCGGGGATGGCCGTGGCTTTCCCGGCCAGGCGGTACCCGCAACCGACAGCCAGGAGGCCGCTCAGCAGCCAGACTGCCAATCCCGGGGGCATCTTGACCGGCGCCATCATGGATCTCTCCCGGGCCCGCTGGTGTTCTGTCTCACACCACGATATTGACCAGTTTTCCCGGAACATAAATAAGCCGCTTGGGGTTTTTGCCGTTCAAATGGCGTTGCACCGACTCCTGACTCAAAGCCGCCTCCCGAGCCTGCGCTTCCGTCAGGTCGAGCGGAAGGTTCAGTCGGCCCCGGACCTTGCCGTTGACCTGAAGCACCAGCGTGATCTCCTCCTCTGCCGCCAGCAGGCGGTCGGCCCGGGGCCAGGGCTGCTGGTGGATCGAGTAGGAACGCCCCTTCAGGGCCCAGAGCTCCTCGGCCATAAAGGGAGCCACCGGCGCCAGCATCAGCAGCAGCGCGTCGGCGGCTTCCAGAAAGGCTTGCCTGCCAACCGGCTGCCTGGCGGCCTCCTGAAGAGCATTTGTGAACTCCATGAGCGACGAAATCACGGTGTTGAAACGAAACCCCTCGATGTCGCTCGATACCTTGAGCAGGGTCTTGTGGGTCCAGCGGCGCAGGTCCCGGTCCGCCTTCTCCGTCCGTGAAGAAGAGGCCTCCTGGGGGGGAGGCCGCAATATCACCTCCCAGGCGCGGCGCAGCCAGCGAAAGGTTCCGGAGAGACCGTTGGTGTTCCAGGGAGTGGACATTTCGAAATCGCTGATGAACATCTCGTAGGCACGCAGGGCATCGGCGCCCCAAGCTTCCACCATTTCGTCCGGAGTGATGACGTTTCCCCGGCTCTTGGACATCTTTTCTCCGTCCTGCCCCAGGATCATCCCCTGATTGCGCAGACACTTGAAGGGCTCGGCAAAGGGCAGGTGGCCCAGATCGCAGAGCGCCTTGGTCCAAAAGCGGGCGTAGAGCAGATGCATGACCGCGTGTTCGGCCCCTCCCACATACATGTCCACCGGCAGCCAGTACTCCACTTCCCTGCGGTCAAAGGCGGCCTGGGCATTGCCCGGACTCACGAAGCGCAGAAAGTACCAGGAAGAGCAGGCGAAGGTTCCCATGGTGTCGGTCTCGCGGCGACCCCGGATGCCCCCGGGCAAAGACACCCGGACGAACTCGGGAATGGCCGCAAGCGGCGACTCGCCGCTGCCGGTGGGCTCGTAGTGGCGGACTTCCGGCAGCCGCACCGGAAGGTCGGCGGCGGCCACGGGAACTTCTCCTTCGGTGGTGTGAACGACGGGGATCGGAGTGCCCCAGTAGCGCTGGCGGCTGATCCCCCAGTCGCGCAACTTGTAATGGACGCTTCCCCTGCCACGACCGGTCTTCTCCAACCAGCCGGTGACCTTGTCAAGGGCCTCGCTGGTGGGAGTGCCGTCAAAGGAACCGGACAGACTCATGATGCCTTCACCGGTCCAGGCCTCCTCCATGTTTTCGGAACGCAGCCGTCGATCCCGGCCCGCGGGCTGGATCACCACCCGGATCTCCAGGCCGTGCCGGCGGGCGAACTCAAGGTCTCTCTGGTCATGGGCTGGAACCGCCATGATGGCGCCGGTTCCATACCCCATCAGGACATAGTCCGCCACCCAGATCGGAATGGTTTCGCCATTGACCGGATTGGTGGCACGGGATCCCAGGAACACGCCTGTCTTGGCCCGGCCCTGGGCTGTCCGATCCAGATCGCTCTTGCCTTGGACCTCCTGCAGATAGGTCTCGACCTCAGGAGCCGAGGAGGGGGCCGTGAGGGCATGCACCAGAGGATGTTCCGGCGCCAGCACCATGAAGGTGGCCCCCCAAAGCGTATCGGGACGGGTGGTGAAAACCTTCAACGGCCCCGCGGCCGTGGAGAAACTGACTTCGGCGCCCCGGCTGCGTCCGATCCAGTTGCGTTGCATCCGCTTGATGCTATCCGGCCAGTCCAGGCCCTCCAGGTCAGCCAACAGGCGGTCGGCATAGGCCGTGATGCGAAAGAACCACTGCATCAGTGTCTTCTTTTCGACCAGAGCCTGGCTTCGCCAGCCGCGCCCATCCACCACCTCTTCATTGGCCAGCACGGTCTTTTCCACCGGGTCCCAGTTCACCCTGGATGCCCCGCGATAGGCAAGCCGAAAGCGGCTCAGATAGTCCCTTCTCTGCTTGAGCGGCAATTGCTTCCAGGCCTCCGCACTCATGGCCGGGGCTCCTGGAATGCCGCCGCTTCCCCGGCGCCCCAGTTCCTCCTCCAAGCCGGCGATGGGACAGGCTTTCTGCAGTCGCGGGTCGTACCAGGAATGGTAGAGCTGCAGAAAAACCCACTGGGTCCAACGATAGTATTCGGGCTGCGAGGAGTTGATCTCCCGGCTCCAGTCAAAGGAGATGCCCAGCAGCCGCATCTGCCGCTTGTAGTTGGCGGCGTAGCGGGCGATGAGCTTGGCCGGGTTGGTCTTCTGTCGGATGGCAGCGTTTTCCGCGGGAAGACCGAAAGCATCCCAGCCCATGGGATGGAGGACGTTCTCGCCCCGCATGCGGTAGTAGCGGCTCAGCAGGTCGGTGGGGACGTAATTGCGGCAGTGGCCCACACTCAGCCCGTCCCCCGAAGGATAGGGAAAGAAGTCCAGCACGTACCTCTTGGGGCGACCGTCGGCCGGGGCGGTCCGGTACAGCCCGTCCCTTTCCCAACGGTCGGCCCACTTGCCTTCGATCCGGTCGGGAGTGTATCTGGGGGTCATGATTGCACACCACTGAAGGCGGGAGGCGCCCGGAATCCTTTATCTGGCTTGAGTTTCAGCCGTTCCGCTCAACCTCGGGCGATGTTAGCAAAGGGCCGGAAGAAGGGTCAAGCCAGGGGTAGCCGGAGAGTCGCGCAAAATCAGGTTGCCCGCAATCGGCGATCGTTCCATAATGGGCAACCGTCACCGGTTCGTTAAAACCTTCCACAAACAGGATCCGGCCATGTCTCTCAGAAGGCCCTTTCTCACTGGCGCAATTCTGGCGGGAACCATGGTTGCCGGTTGGTTGACAGCTGCGTTCGAGCCAATCCCGGCAATTGCAGAGGCCAAGCCCGGAAAAACCGAAAAAGCCCGCGGGCAGCCCTCCTCCAGATTCACCCTCAAGGTACCGGTAGAAGTGGTGGTGGTCAATGCTATTGTCACCGACCGGGACGGCAACCCCATCACCGATCTGACCGAAAGCGATTTCGAGGTCTACGAGAACCGCAAGAAGCAGACCATTCAGTCTTTTTCCCAGGAAATCTACCAGAACCCGCAGAGTTCCATGACCTGGGGCAGCCAGGCCGGAGAGGAGGAACCGGCACCGGAGGCGGCCCCCGACAAACCCCGGCTGTTGAGCCTGGTCATCGACGACCTGACCTATCCCGCAATGGGCACCCTCAACCGCACCGTAGAAGCCATTCGCGGATTCGTGGAAAGGGGGTTGAAAGAACAAGACTATATCTCCATCATGACGGCCTCCCGCGGCCATTTCGTCCCCTTCACCCAGGACAGGGAGCTACTGCTGGCAGAGATCGACCGACTCCACAAAAAACTGGATTTCACCCAGGCGCTGCGCCGGCGCGGATGCGTCACACTGACCGATGCTCAGGCGGAAGAGATCGAGGTATTTGCGCCCATGCCGGGAAACCGGGCCTTCGACGTGGCCATGGCCGAAGCCGAAGCCTGCGGGATCGCCCCCGGCCCGGACGCCACGCAGGGCCAAACAGCAAGAGCCGGGATCAGTGGAAGTCCCATCGATCCGACCCAGCAGATCGTTGAAAGCTATGTGCGGACCCTGGCTTCCCAGCACCTGGCTGGACAACGGAGCCGCATCCGTCGCTTGCTGGACGTCCTGCGAGCGCACATCCGTTCTCTCGGACCGGTCGAGGCGCAGAAATCTCTGGTGCTGCTCTCCGGAGGCTTCCTGCACCGCGCGCTTCGCTATGACCTGGAGCGCCTGATCGACATGGCGCTGAAGACCGGCATTATCTTCAACACCATCCGGATCACCGGGCTGGAAACCAGCCCGATGTACGACGTCAGCGACGAATTTACCAACAACAGCAGTCTCCGGCTCGACAAGTCCTTGCTGGTTTCGGAGGACCGCAAGCAAAAGGGAATGTCCCTCGAGTACCTGGCCAGGGCTACGGGAGGTATCTACTTCAGAGACAACAACCACCTGGTGGCGGGTCTGAGACAGGTGGTGGACCAGCAGTTTTCCTACTATGTCCTGAGCTACGCCACCCCTCCCAAGAAGCCCAACGGCCGCTACTACAAGCTTCGAGTGAAAGTGTTGCGGCCCGGCGTCCGAGTCACTCACCGCAAGGGTTTCTTTGCCCCCAAGGAGCGATTGTCCCCGGAGGAACGAAAGAAGAAGGAAATGCTGGAAGCCATGCGGGCGCCCACCGATCTCAGGGAGATCCCGCTGCAGATGTCCTACCACAGTTCCCGCCTGGATCCGGACACTTACCGTCTGGAGATCGTGACCCGCCTGGGCTTTGAGGATGTCCCCTTCCTGGTCGAAGAGGGCAAGCGGATCAATCGAATCAATTTGGCTGTGGTCGCCTTCGATGCTAAGGACGAGTACGTCGGGGGTGACGAAAAAGCCTGGGATTTCAAGCTCGGTGACGGCAGCTACCAGGCTCTTCTTCAATCGGGCCTGACCTCCAAGATCGTCCTGAGAGTTCCACCGGGGCGGTATCAAGTCAAGGCTGCGGCACGCGAGAACCTCAATGCCGGACTGGGGTCTCTCCGTCGAACCGTTGAGGTGCCCCTGCCGTCGGACGGGGATACCATGGGATCTCTGGGAAAGACCCTGCTCCGCGGACTTCAGGCATCCGAGCAACAGAACGATCTGGATTTGGATTTCAAGGCCAACTTCTTCTACGAGGAGGCCGAGCGGGCTCTGGTCCTGATCTCGGCCAGGGTTTCCCACGGTTCGGCCGGGAATACCCCAAAGAGATGGTTGCCGGGGAAAGACCTTCGCCTGATGGGGGTTGCCTTCTCTGACGACGGACAGGTGGCTTCGGTTTTCGGCAAGACCCTCCCGCTGGCAACCGGGAAGGCGGAATCCACCGTGCAGGGCTTTCTCAAGCTGAAGCCGGGCAAGTATCGCATCAAGCTGGTGGCTGCGGACCGCCACGCCAGATTGGCCACGGCCGAACAGCTCCTATGGGTTCCAGCCCTTCCCCCGGATGCGCTCATGACCAGCGGTCTGGTCTTGAGTCAGGAACTGGAGCCCTTTTCCCCGGCCGTCGCCGGAATGCAAGTCCCGGAGGCCCGCTGGCTGTTTCACCGCGGGTTCCAGGTAAAGCCGGCGGTCAGCAACGAAATTGTCCCTCCCCGGCCCCTGGCCGTGTTCTACAAACTCTACAACGCCTCCAAGCTGCAGGACGGCAATCTCACGGCTCACATCCAGGCAGTGAAGGACAGCGGAGAGACCTTCGACTTCCCGTCGATTGCGCTGGACCGGAACCACCTGGAAGAGCGGGCGCCCGGTCAGGTTGCGGTGGGCTTCAAGCTCTCCACCCAACCCTTGAGCCCGGGCGCCTACCGATTCGAGATTACCACCGAGGAGGCGGCCAGCGGTCGCGCCACCATCACCGAGACCGAGTTGGTGGTGACACGGGGATCGGAAGTGGCCGAATCCGTGGGCGCGCCGACCCCGGCCATCGGCGGTCAGACTCGCGCCGAAAAAGCGTCTGAGCCGGAACCGTCCGTTCGTCTCGACCTGAAAAAGATCAGGGACAGTCTGGAGATCCCACGGTCTTCGGGCCGCACCTCTGCCGCACAAACCTACCGGTTTCACAGCGATACCCTGGCCTGCGCCAACGACCAGGGAGGGCTCGGGTACAACCCGGGTCTTCAGGGTGAATGCGGCGATCTGCGGGGGAGCCAACTTCACTCAAAGGACTTGAGGGGGAAAAATCTCTTTGGAGCCAACCTGGGCGGCATGGACCTGCGGAAGGTCGACCTCCGGGATGCGGTGCTGCTGAGAGCCGACCTGACCCAGGCCAAGCTTTGGAAGGCCGATTTGCGAGGGGCCGACCTGCGGGGTGCAAAACTGACCGGTGCCGAACTGATCCAGGCCAAGCTGGACGGCGCACGACTGGAAGGGGCGGAGCTGGAGGATGCCAGCCTGACCCAAGCCGGCCTGGAAGGCGCCAGCTTGCTGGGCGCCAATTTGCAGGGAGCCATTCTGAAAGACGCCCGCTTGAACCAGGCCAATCTGCAGGGTGCCGACCTGTCTGACGCGGTCCTGTTCGGCGCCGATCTGAGGGAAGCCGACCTGCGGGGCGCCAGATTGACCCGAGCTGCTCTGCTCGAAGGAAGGGAGGCCAGCCTCTTTATTCCCCGTGTCGGCAACATCAGAATCGGCAAGACGCGGTTTGCAGGAGCCCGCTACGATGAGAGCACTCAATTACCGTTCGATTCCCAACAGGCTGAAACCAGGAAAATGCAGGCCGCCCAGACCCCCTCTGCCTACCATCACCCCGAGTTCATGATGGAAACCGGGTCCGAGGAGTTTTCCGTCAGCGGCTCCCCAGCACCCACTCTCGCCTCCAGCCGGCCCGGCGGGGTCCCGACCGACAGCGAATGGCCGGATTTTCTGGAAGCCGTCCGCCGCAGGATCGACGCCTACACCCAGGACCTGCCCAACTTTGTGTGTCGCCGCCGGACAGCGCGATTTGAGCGGCTGTTCCGAGGTTGGCAGGAAAAGGACCAGCTCCAGGAGGACCTCCTGTACTCGAACGGAGAAGAAAGGTATCAATCGGTCCAGGGAAAAGGACCGTCGGGCAGCCTGGACGGGTCTTATTCCATCGGGGAATACGCCGCCGCCCTCCGAAACGTGTTTACTCCTGAGAGCAGAACCTCTTTCCGTCTGGAGGGCACCGAAGAGATCGCGGGGCATCAGACCGTGCGGGTGGCCTTTCGGGTTCCCCAGTATACTTCCTCGATTCAACTGAGCTACCAGGGCAATCCCCTGCGGGTGGGCTACCGAGGACTGTGCTGGATCGACGTCAACTCCTACCAGGTGGTCCAACTGATCAAGAAAACGGTGGATCTCCCCGAGGATTTCCCCATCAAGACCTCGGAGGTGAGCATCGCCTACGACCGGATCCGGATCGGGGAAAGCCTCCACTGGCTTCCGGTCAGGGCTCAGTTCAACATGTCTGTCGGCGTCCTGCAGAGTGCCCGGGTCCACACTCGAAACGTCACCCGGTTCACCGACTATCGAAAATTCGAAACGGACGTGAAGCTGGTGCTCGAGTAGCCGAATGATGCGCCGCGGTACGGCGCGGAGTCCGGTCCGGCCCCATTTCTCTCCCCTCAACCAACCGGTGAAAACCCCCAGCCGGCCCTACCGTCCGGACCCGTCCCCCCAACTTTGGGCGGTTGCCGTGAATCTCAGGCGCTGTGCTATACTTCTGGCTCCTCGGGGGCAGTTTCCGCAGGAACCCATCCCTACCCGACCTCCGGCGCCGGTCCACGGCAAGGAGCTGGCATTGCCCATTCCCAAATCGCAAAAGATCTGGTTCAACGGGCGGTTCGTCCCCTGGGACGATGCCAGGATCCACGTCCTGTCCCACGTGGTGAATTATGGATCTGCCGTTTTCGAAGGCATTCGCTGTTACGACACGGTGAAGGGCTCGGCGGTGTTCTGCCTGGAAAGACACGTGGAGCGACTCCTGAATTCGGCCAAACTCTATCGTATGCAGATCCCCTATTCCGCCGGGGACCTCTGCCAAGCCATCCTGGAAACCATTCGGGAAAACAGACTGAAGGAATGCTACATCCGTCCCATTATTCTGAGAGGCTACGGCGAGATTGGCGTCAACCCGCTGGGCTGCCCCCTGGAGGTCTTCATCGCCGTTTGGGAATGGGGTCAGTATCTTGGCAAGGAATCGTTGGAGCAAGGCGTGGATGTCTGTGTCTCTTCCTGGAACCGCATCGCCCCCAATACCCTCCCCACCCTGGCCAAGGCGGGAGCCAACTATATGAACTCCCAACTTATCAAGATGGAGGCCATGCAGGCCGGTTACTCGGAGGGCATCGCCCTGGATACCGCCGGCTACGTCAGCGAAGGGAGCGGAGAGAACATCTTTGTCATCAAGGAGGGCGTGGTTCTGACTCCCGGGCTGGCCTCCTCCATCCTCCCGGGAATCACCCGTCGGGCGGTGATCGAGATCTGTCGCGACCTCGACATTGAAGTTCGGGAGCAAGGCATCGCTCGCGAGCTCCTCTATCTGGCTGACGAGTTGTTCTTTACCGGCACCGCCGCAGAAGTCACGCCGATCCGCAGCGTGGACAAGATCAGCGTTGGCAGCGGCCGCCGGGGACCGGTCACCGCCGAAATCCAGCAACGGTTCTTCCAAATCGTTGAAGGCAAGAGCGATGACCACCCCGATTGGCTGGCCTTCCTATGACCCCGACAGCCCCAATCCCGCAAGACGCTCCGTGAGTGAGGAGCCCCGGCCACACGATTCAGAGTCTCTCTTCCAATGGGCCCTCCGGGCCTTGGGCCGGAAGTCCTACTCCACCAGGGAACTGGAAGCCAAACTGCTGGCCCGGGCCGATGATGCGACCGCGGTGCCCGAGGTCCTTGGCCGCTTGAAGGGGTACGGCTACCTGGACGACCGCAAGTGCATCGAGACCTTTACGGCTGTACGTCTCCGCCGTGGCGCCTGCAGCCGATCCAGGCTGCAGAGAGAGATGGCGGCTCGGGGACTCCCCCGGGAGCTGGTCGACCAGGTCCTGGATGAAATGTTCCCACCGGAAGAGGAGCTGGTCCATTTGTGCCGCAGCCTGGAACGCAAGCTGGAGGCACTGCCCGAGCGATTGGGTGAAAAAAGGCTGGCCAGGCTCTATAATTACCTGCTCGGCCAGGGCTTTCCCCCGGAAGCCGTTCGCCGGGAATTCAGAAAGCGATTCCATCGACTCTTTGAATGGGCGGATTGAGGCAACCCTCCGCCATCTCCCTCCCTGACGAAAGTTCGGCACACAGGAAACCGAAACCGTGACTGGAAACGACACCCGCAGGAAGTTCCTGGAATATTTTCATCAGAGAGGGCATCGCATCGTCAACAGCTCCTCGCTGGTCCCCGCCGACGACCCCACCCTGCTGTTCACCAACGCCGGCATGAATCAGTTCAAGGACGTTTTTTTGGGACGGGAGAGGCGGGACTACCTTCGGGCCACCACCTCCCAGAAATGCGTTCGGGCCGGCGGAAAGCACAACGACTTTGAGAACGTGGGCAAAACCGCCAGGCACCACACCTTCTTCGAAATGCTGGGGAACTTTTCCTTCGGCGACTACTTCAAGTCGGAAGCCATCCCGCTGGCCTGGGAGCTGGTAACCGGAGTCTACGGGCTGAAGCCGGAACAGCTCTGGATCACCGTCTACCGGGATGATGACGATGCTCATCGGATCTGGAACCGAGAGGTCGGAGTTCCAGCCGGCCGGATCTTTCGCCTGGGAGAGAAGGACAATTTCTGGGCCATGGGGGACACCGGGCCGTGCGGTCCCTGTTCCGAGATCCATTTCGACCAGGGGCCGGCCGGCAGTGAGGCCGGACACTCCCAATGCAGGTTTCCCTGCGAGTGCGGCCGCTTTGTCGAAATCTGGAACCTGGTGTTCATGGAGTTCGACCGTCAGAACTCGGGGCAACTGGTTCCCTTGCCCAAGCCCTCGGTGGACACCGGTATGGGCCTGGAGCGCATGACGGCGGTACTCCAGGGAAAGCACAGCAACTACGATACGGACCTGCTGAAGCCGCTGACGCTATACGCGGCCGAAATAGCCGGACGGGATTATGGCAACCACAAGGCCGCCGACGTTTCCATGCGGGTGATCGCCGACCATGCCAGGGCGGCGGCTTTCCTCGTCAGCGACGGGGTCGTTCCCTCCAATGACGGCCGCGGCTATGTCCTGCGCAAAATCATGCGTCGCGCCATCAGGCACGGAAAACTCATCGGAATCGAGGACGAATTTTTGCACCGGATGGCCGATCGGGTAGCGGATCTGATGCAGGAAACCTATCCGGAACTGGCCTCGACGCGGGAGTACGTATCCAGGGTCGTGTGTCACGAAGAGCAGCGCTTCTCCTCCACCCTGCGGATTGCATTGGACCAGCTCAGTGAAGTGCTGGCCCGATTGGGACCCTCAGGCAGCCAACCGGGCCGGCTCCCGGGGGAGGTCATGTTCAAGTTCTACGACACCTACGGCTTGCCCCTGGACCTGATGCAGGAGATTGCGGACGAAAACCGGCTGGTTCTGGACGAAGAGGGTTTCAAGCGGAGGCTGACGGCTCAGCGAGAGAGGGGGCGGGCCAGTTGGAAGGAAACGGCAACCGCAACCGGCTCGTCCGCCCCGCCGACCGCCGAGAAGACCCGATTTCTCGGCTACTCCCGGCTCGGCACCGACCAGGCAACCATCATGGGAATCCGGATTCAAGGCAAGCAGACACCCTTGCTGCCGGCCGGAAATGTGGGAGAGGTTTTCCTGGATCAGACCCCCTTCTACGCGGAGACAGGAGGCCAGGTCGGAGACACCGGGGTCTTGCAGGGCGTCGCGGCCGAGGCCGTCGTGCGGGATACCTATCCTGCCCATCCCGGCTACTCGGCGCACCTGGTCAGGTGTGCCCGGGGAGCCCTGCGGGTGGGAGACACGGTCCAGGCCCAGGTAGACGCGGCGCGGCGCGATTCCATCAGGAAAAACCACACCGCCACTCACTTGCTCCATGCAGCCCTCCGCCAACTGGTCGGCTTTCACGTCAAACAGTCCGGCTCGCTGGTGGCTCCGGATCGACTGCGCTTCGATTTCACCCACTACGCGGCTCTGGCGCCGGAAGACCTCATCGAGATCGAGGACCTGGTGAACGGCAAGGTCATGGACAACCTGACCGTCACCACTCTGGTCCAGGACTTGAACCAGGCCGTATCGGAAGGAGCCATGGCTCTTTTTGGAGAAAAGTACGGAGAGCGGGTGAGGGTGGTGTCGGTGGATGGCTTCAGCAAGGAGCTGTGCGGCGGCACTCACGTCTCCCGCACCGGTGACATCGGATTGTTCAAGATCGTCAGCGAGAGCGGCATCGCGGCAGGGGTCCGCCGCGTTGAAGCCATCACCGGCCGGGGCGCACTCCTCCGCTTTCGCGAGGACGAGGCACTGCTCAGCCAGTTGGAGGGACTTTCCAAAGGGACTCGGCCCGAGCTGGTGGGGTCGGTGCGCAAGTACCAGACCTCCATCAGGTCACTCGAGAAAGAACTCCAGGAGATGCGCTACCGTCTGGCCCAGGACCGGGTCGGGCAACTGCTGCACGCCGCCAGGAGAGTCAATGACGTCAGGGTTTTGACCTCGGTGGTGGATCGGCTCGACAAGGCCTCGCTGCGGAACCTGGCGGACGAGCTTAAGTCGCGGATCGGTCGCGGTGTGGTCGTGCTGGCGACCTCGGATCCCGATAGAGTCTCCCTGGTCGCAGCCATTACCTCCAATCTGACTCCCGGGCTCCACGCCGGCAAAATGGTCAAGGAAATTGCCTCGCTGGTCGGCGGCGGCGGGGGGGGCAGGCCGGACATGGCCGAGGCCGGAGGCAAGGATCCGAGCAAACTGCCGCTGGCGCTGGAGGCGGTCGCCAGCTACGTCGAGAAGCATGTCCCAGGGCCGGATTGAGTTGCCGATATTTTCCATAGCGGCAATGAATCCTGCATGGCCGGGTCCTGCCGCGGAGACCCCGCCAATTCTCGGTCCGTGGGAAAGCCGTTAGACTTTATCCGGTTCCGCACCATCTTAATGTCCTGAGAGAGGAAACGTTGCTCCATCATCCTGCCCCTGTTCCCATGGTCACGCCGACAATAATCAAGCCTCCCGGTTGGAGCCTGAACCGGCTGGTCGCATCGGCCGTCTGCCTGTTCATCCTGGTCGTGTGCCCCACCTCGATCGGGGGGGAGATCGTCAGCTCCACCGGACCCGACGGAGGCCGCACCTATTCCAATACCCGAAGTACCGCTGTCTCCCCGACCAACCCGCCCTCGTCGCTGGAGCCGGGCGCGCCAGCGGGGGCTCGCGGAAAGGGTCAGCCTCCCGCCGGGATCGGCCGGCTCATCGATCGCATCGCCCGAAAACACGGCCTGGATCCTGAATTGGTCAAAGCGGTGGCCAGGGTGGAATCCAACTACAAACCCAGGGCAATTTCCCGCAAGGGAGCCCAAGGAATCATGCAGTTGCTGCCGGCGACCGCCAAGCGGTTTGGTGTGGCCGACGCATTCGATCCCGCCCAGAACATTGAAGGAGGAGTGCGCTATCTCAAGTTCCTGCGAGATCTGTTTCCGGACGACCTCTCCCTGGTGCTGGCGGCTTACAACGCCGGTGAAAACGCCGTCCGAAAACATCGCGGCGTTCCCCCCTACCGGGAGACCCGGAATTACGTTCGCAGGATCAGGCGGTTTTATGGCCGGCATCTGCCGGACTCAGCCGCCGGAGGGATGAAACCGGAAATCGTCAGTTATCGGGATTCCACCGGCCGACTCGTCTATTCCAACCTGGAATCAGCCTATCGATAGGCCCCTGCCTGCCTGAAACCATTGAGGGTTATCCACAAAGGAAAAAAAGAAATCCACGAAGGGCCACGAAGAACGGCGAAGGGCCACGAAGGGGTTGGAGGGGGATCGAGAGGGGGCCGCCGAGGGTCGGGTAGGGGGAAGGAGATATCCACGAAGGGCGAAAAGGCAAAGGCAAAAACATGTCCACGAAGGGCCACTAAGAACGACGAAGGGCCACGAAGGGGTTGGAGGGGGATTTAGAGGGGTTCGCCAAGGGTCGGGTAGGGGGGAGAAGATGTCCACGAAGGGCGAAAAGGCAAAGGCAAAAACATGTCCACGAAGGGCCACTAAGGACGACGAAGGGCCACGAAGGGGTTGGAGGGGGATCGAGAGGGGGCCGCCGAGGGTCGGGTAGGGGGAAGAAGATATCCACGAAGGGCGAAAAGGCAAAGGCAAAAACATGTCCACGAAGGGCCACTAAGAACGACGAAGGGCCACGAAGGGGTTGGAGGGGAATTTAGAGGGGTTCGCCAAGGGTCGGGTAGGGGGGAGAAGATGTCCACGAAGGGCGAAAAGGGAAAGGCAAAAACTATCCACGAAGGGACACGAAGGGGTTGGAGGGGGCTCAAGAGGGATCCACCAAGGGTCGGGAAGGCAGAAGAGATTTCCGCCAAAGGCGCTAAAGGATCTGTTAAGGGGCCAAAAATCGGCTACCCTCACTGCCCTACTGCTTGAATAGCGACGCGCGTCAGGTAGGGCGTGGCGTATCCCCGTCCCGCGACCAGCCTCGCCCGGTACTGCAGCCAGCGATCTTCCGGCCGGAAACTGAACTCGCCACCCGGTCCAAGCTCCCGCCAGCCCGCCTCCGCAAGCGCAGCCGAGGTTCCGGCCGTTCGAACTCCGAAGCTCACCTCCGAACGCCGCGGGGTTTCCGCCTCGAAGGAGAGCGCCAGCTTGGCCGGCTGCGGGGTCACCTCGATCGGAACCGAAAGGTAGAATTCCTCGGCCTTGCGGCTGGACAGGTTGCCAATGTCGACGTTCTGCATGAAGTGGGGGCCGTGGGCCGGCAGATAGCTGCGATTTCGGGTGTCGTAGCCTTGGGAGATCCCCAGTAGACAAAGCTCTCGTTGCTGTGATTGTCTTCCTTGTAGGTGGTCTTGTGATTGAAAACCAGCAGGTCCTGGTGTCCGTCTTCATCGAAATCCGCGGCCAGCAATCCGGAAGAGCTTTCCGCCGGCAGATCCGTCCGTCTCCCGGAAGAAAATTGCCCTCCACCCTGGTTCCAGAAGAGGTAGACGGGCAGATTGCGCCGATCCCGGGAAGCGTATTGTGAGACCGCAATGTCCAGGTCTCCGTCGCGATCGAGATCTGCGACGGCCAGGTCGAAAGCGCCGGAGGTGGGGAACTCGGCCTGGTGCGTCCGCGCGAATCCATCGGGGCCACCCGGATAGATCCTGATCCAGGAATCGTTGCGGTCCAAGGAGTTGTACGACCGGGAGAGCATCATATCCAGCCACCCGTCCCGGTCCAGATCGGCAAACTCGCTGTTGGCGACAAAAGCCGCCTCCACCCAGGCTGACCGATCCAGCGAAAAGCCCTGGCCGTCTCCCAACAACACCCGGCTCCTGGCGCCTTGCACATCGGCCACCAGGACGTCCAGCCAGCCATCTCCGTTGAAGTCTATCAGCCGGCAATTCTGGCTGGCCTTGGCCACGCCTTCAACCCGTTGGGGATCGGTGGAGAC
The DNA here is from genome assembly GCA_965198125.1 of Candidatus Versatilivorator sp. Taxonomy (GTDB): domain Bacteria; phylum Acidobacteriota; class Terriglobia; order Versatilivoradales; family Versatilivoraceae; genus Versatilivorator. The sequence continues at coordinate 5,602,961 of CBDAOQ010000003.1, forward strand.
CCCCGCGGCCGAGCCCCAGGCAATGGCCAGGGAATCGAAGTCGCAAGCCAGGGCATCCAGGAAGCCATCGCGATTGAGGTCGGCCACGGACCAGGAACCCACCTCCTGTGCGGGAACTTCCAGGCGGTCCTCCAAGATCGGCCCGGACGGACCGCCCCGGTAAATGTAGCTGGCCCCCGGTCGCCCACTGTAGTGGCGGCCGGAATTGGCCACCAGCAGCTCGGCGTGATCGTCGTCATCCAGATCCGCCATCAGGGTGGCCATCCCCATCACGCAGGGATAGGCCGTCATGGCCGCGGGGCTGTAGCCCCTGTGGGGTCGGCCCCAATAGACGTAGACCTCTTCACCGCGTCCCCCCTGAACCCCGCTACCCGAGTTTCCAAAGAGGAGGTCCAGCCGACCGTCCCGGTTGATGTCCCCGGCGGCCACGGCCGTGGCTCCAAAGGTCTGCACGTCGGTGCGGCTCTCCGGCCCGTAGCCCCAGGGTTCTCCCCAGTAGACATAGGAGGACACGTCCAGATCCCCGTGGGTTCCCTGTAACTGATTGGCAAAGGCAATGTCCGGCCTGCCGTCTCGATTGAGATCGGCAACCGCCACGTCGGCGGCCCCCAGGGTCGGCAACCACAGGACGGCATCGGTCGACCAGTCCGACTTCCCCCACAAGACGGCGGAGCGGTCGCCGCTTGCCACCACCAGGTCGGTCCGCCGATCCAGATCCAGATCGGCCAGGACGGCTCGGGCGCCTCCCAGGGCGAGGGCCTTCTTCTCCACCAGCCTTCCTGAATCCCAGACAAACAACCGCAGGCTCTTCCGGGAAAGAGCCAGCACCACCCTGCCCAGACCGTCGGCCTCCCCGACCCGCACCGACTGCAGGTCGGCGACCGGAACCTTGACCACGGCTTCCGGGTCCGGCCCTTCGGGCGAGCCCGGATAGATCCACAGTCCGCCCCGACCCTGCTTGGAGACGGCAAAGATCAGGTCCAGGTGGCCGTTCCCGTTCAAGTCGCCCAGAGCGCAGCCGATCGCAGACCGAGTCGGCAGGATGCTCCGGTGGTGCGTCCCGTAGCGATCGCTCGATCCCCAGTAAATGTAGGATCCCTCATCGAAGTTCGGGGGCTTTCTGCTGCCGGAATTGGCAAAAACAATGTCGGTGTAGCCATCCCGATTCAGGTCCCCGACCGCCAGATCCCGGGCTCCGACCGTCGGAAGCCCCACCCGTTTCTGCGTCCGGTACCCGGCAAGACCGCCCCAGTAGATCAGGCTGTCGGTCGAGACGGTGTCTCCGGCTCCCGAGGAAGCGAAGAGAATGTCGGTCCAACCGTCTCGATCCAGATCTTCAAACTGCACCGCACCGGGACGCTCGACCGGAAATCGGACCACCGAGTCGCGACTCTTCTCTTCCTGGAGCCACAGGTCGTAAAGGGCAATGGAACGGTGGACCGGCGAGATGGCGGAACGAAATCCCCGCCCCGTCTGGAGGTAACCCAGCGCATCCACGCCACCCACCATCACGTTGTGGGTATTGCTGAAAACGAATTCGTAGTAGCCATCGTTGTTCAGGTCCCAGCGGTGAATGAGCTGAATGCGCCCGCCGCGGGAGACATAGATATTTTGACCGGCATGTTCGAATTCACCCTTGGAGAAGGCCTCGAACCCTTCATGGACGACCCTGAACCGGCCCTTGCCGGTTGCGCCGCTGTCGCCGGACTCATCGGAACCCCCGGTTATCCCCGGGAGGGAGAGCGCCAGCAGCGCGGACAGGCCCAGCAACACCCTTGGCTTCATCATGACCGACACCTCATGTTCCAGTTCGATTCGTACGGCCGGTTTCCCCGCGGATTCCACCTCACCCGGGACCTTGGGCGGGATATCCTGTCCGTAGTAGATTATGGGGGGAGCCGGCATTTCTCACCGGGTGGCCGACTGTCCGATCGGAAGATTCCATGAACGAAAAACTCGACATCCATCCCGCCTCTTCCGAGGAACGGGTGCGGATCTATGAGAACATCCATGAGTTCTGGCCCATGGCTCCTTCCCTGGAAGAGCATCTGAGGCTTCGATTGGAGTCCGCCAAACACCAACGGGCCCAATGGTACGCCGGATGCCTGGGCGGCAAGGTGGTGGCTTCGCTGGGCTGCCATCCTTTGAAATATCACCTCGACGGCCGGGAGGTGGACGGCTTCTCCATCGCATCGGTTCACACCCGACCCGAATATCGGCGCCAAGGCTTTGCGGCTGCGGTGATGGATTGGGCTGAGCGTGACCGGATGACGAAAGGAGCCCGACTCAGCTCCCTCTATTCCGACATCGATCCCGGCTACTACGGCAAGCAGGGCTACCAGCGCTGCCCTTCCTGGAATGCCTGGGCGGCAACCCATCCGGCTCCCCTCGGAACCGAGGATCGCTCCTGGACCTTGCAGCGGTTTTCGGCCTCCCAGGTCTTACCGGAGCTTCAAAGCATCTACCGTGCCTATCACGGGTCGTACCCCCTGGCCGTGGCGCGCACGCTCGACTACTGGAAGTTCACCCTGCTCAAGCAGCCCAAGGATGAATTCTATTGGTTGAAAGACCCGGAGCTCCGGACACAGGGATACCTGCGGCTTACCGAGATGGAAGGGGCCTGGCAAGTCAGCGATTTCGCGGTCAGCGGGGAAAGGTCCGACTCCCTCCGCTTGCTGTTCAGACTGGTCATCGACCTGGCTGGACGAAAGGGGAAGACCGGGGTTCGAGGCTGGCTGCCCAACGAGCCCGCCATCCGGTCCCTGTTCGACCTTCAACCCCGAACCGACTCCATCACCATGGTCAAATCCCTGGATGCCGGCGTGAAGATCGAGGAGAGGCACCTGCTGACTGCCGACCGATTCTGCAAGATCGACTACGTCTGACCCGGACCCACTCATCCCCCCAGGTAGGGGGGGCGTGGGCCCATTCCAACGCGGACCTCGACGTCTCTTTTCCAGTCCTCCAAGCCGGGCCCCTTGATGCCCTTAGCCCGCCGGCGGAGAGAAGCCATCTGTTGAGGTGAATAGGGGCTGAACTCCCGGGCAATACGCACGTCATCCTCCAACTGACCCAGGGTGGTACAGCCCACGGTGGTGCAGTGGATCGGAAGGCTCAGGACGTAGTTGAGGCATTCTCCTGCGCTGAAGGACTGCAACAGCTTGGCATTGGCGAAATTCTTCATCCCCTGGATGCCCAGATTCTGCCGAATGGCCAGGGGCAGCACCAGCTTCTCGAAGCTGAGATAGGCGGGGTCGGCAATGTGCAGTGGCATCAGGATGGTGTCGAATCGTGGATAGGCATGGAGCATGGCCAGGTGGACGTGAGGGTCATGGTGACCGGTGAAACCGATGAAGCGGCACTTGCCGGCTTTCTTGGCGGCTTCGAAAGCCTCCATGGCCCCGCCGGGACCCAGAATTTGGTCGATCTCCTCTTTTTCCGACACCGAGTGGATCTGCCACAGATCCACATAGTCGGTCCGGAGCCGCTTCAAGGACAGGTGCAGTTCCGCCTCGGCTTCCCGGCGGGTTCGCTTCACCGACTTGGTGGTAATGAAAACCTGCCGGCGGACTTCCGGCAACACCTCCCCGTAGATTTCCTCCGAATGGCCGTTCCAGTAACTGTGGGCGGTGTCGAAGTAGTTGATCCCCAGTTCCACGGCTCTCCGCGTCACGGCGATGGCTTCCCGGTCACTGATCAAGGGAAAGCGTCCGCCCGCCTGCCCGACCACCGTCAGCTTTTCCCCCGTCTTGCCGAAGACCCGCTTGGGAATATCGCCGGGCTTCACCCCGCTGGATCCGGCCCGAGCCGACCGCTTCCCCAGCCCTGCCAGTGTTCCTCCCAAAAGACCCGCCACAAAAGTTCTTCGCTTCATCCTTGACCTCCACGTCAACCCGTCATCGAGCCCCGCCTGAGCGCCGACACGGCGCCGCCGCAAAGACCCCGGACGGCCGCCGCAATCCGGACCCTTCACTCACCAATCTCAAGCTGCAGGCATTGACTGGATTATAATATCGAAACGGCGTTCAGGTCACCGCTTCCGGGCAGTTTGTGCTGCCGCCGCTCCCGGTACAAACCCATCCGTGAAACAGCATGGCGAATCCTTCACTGAGTCCCTCCATCATCGACGCCATCGGAAACACGCCTCTGGTCGAGCTCAAGCGTGCGGTCCGTATCCTGGGACTCCAGGGACGCCTACTGGCCAAGCTGGAGTATTTCAGCCCTGGATTCAGCAAGAAGGACCGGGTTGCCCTGGAGATGATTCGAGAGGCTCGGCGGGACGGCTCGCTTCGTCCGGGCCAAACGGTGGTGGAGCTCACCAGCGGAAACACCGGCACCGGCCTGGCCATCGTGTGCCGGTCGCTGGGGCATCCCTTGGTTGCGGTCATGTCACGCGGAAACACCCCGGAGAGAGCCCGGATGATGCGGGCCTTGGGCGCGGAGGTATTGCTGGTGGACCAGGCCCCAGGCTCTCCTCCCAACCAGGTCTCCGGGGAGGATCTGGCCCTGGTGGAACAAAAGACCGGCCAGGTGGTCCGTGAGCGCCAGGCCTTTCGCGCCAACCAGTTCGAGCTGGCAGCCAACGCGCTGGCTCACGAACGATTCACGGGTCCCGAACTTTGGGAGCAGTCCGGCGGTTGCGTCGACGTGTTCCTGGATTTCGTGGGCTCGGGGGGATGCTTTAGCGGTGTGACCCGCTATCTGAGAGGGCGAAACCCCGAGATTCGCGCCTACATCGTCGAGCCTGCCGGAGCGGCCGTGCTGGCCGGCAAGCCGGTCCAGCGTTCCAACCACCAACTCCAGGGCGGCGGATACAGCCTTGCCGACCTGACGCTGGTGGATCGAAGCCTGGTGAGCGGCTACCTGCAGGTTACCGATGATGAGGCCATTGCGGCAGCCAGGTTGCTGGCTGCAGAGGAAGGGATCTTCGGCGGCTTTTCGTCAGGAGCCAATCTGGCCGGGGCCATTCAACTGCTCAGAAAGGGAGAGCAAGGCGCCACCATCGCTTTTCTGGTTTGCGACAGTGGCTTGAAGTACTTGAGCACTCCCCTTTATCCCGACCTGGAGACCCTTGACGATCCGCTCACTTCTGGAACCATTCGGCGTTGATCTCGAGGTATTCACTCCACTGTTCGGGAAGGTCGTCTTCAGCGAAAATAGCCTCCACCGGACAGGCCGGGACGCAGGCATTGCAGTCGATACATTCGTCCGGATCGATGTATAGCTGCTTGGCGCCCTCAAACTCATCCTCATCGGTTTTGGGATGAATGCAATCCACCGGACAGACATCCACACAGGCAGTGTCCTTGGTTCCAATGCAGGGTTCGGCAATGATGTAGGTCATGATCGTTTTCCTCCTTCTGTCAACTTTGGGAGCATGAGATTCAAAACGTTGGGGGGGTAAGCCCACCCCCATCCCGTCATCCAGCGAAACCGCTCACTTCTGGTACCAGTTGGCATTGATTTCGAGGTATTCGTTCCACTGTTCCGGAAGGTCCTCTTCGGCGAAAATAGCTTCCACCGGGCAGGCGGGAACACAGGCTCCGCAGTCGATGCATTCGTCCGGATCGATATAGAGCTGCTCGGCGCCCTCAAACTCATCTTCGTCGGATTTGGGATGAATGCAATCCACCGGACAGACATCCACACAGGCAGTGTCCTTGGTTCCAATGCAGGGTTCGGTAATGATGTAGGTCATGGCAAACTCTTATGAATCAACGAGGCCGTCAGGGACATTTGAGAAAACCCGTCTTTCGACCCCGGACGCCTGCTCCCTAAAGGGTTCTGCCAGGAAAGGAGTCTTGTCAACCAGAACTTTCGCCGCCAGCCTGGAAGGGCGATTCCATGCAACCGGGAATACCGGCAAACAATAGAAAAATAGTAACATGGGCGCAACCGCCAATCAATCTCATCTTGGGTTTCCGACAAGTATTTTACGTCCCGGAGGAAACCGGGGCCCGACACTGCCCAGGATTCCATCCAACTCCGGATCCGAATGGCGTTCACGGCCAAAAAAAGCCCGGGGTTTCCCCACTCCCGGCCCGCACTTCTCGCCTGGGCCGGGCCCTCACCCAGTCCCTGCCGGGGTTCACTTTCCCTTCGGATGGCGAGCTTCGATGATGCTCTTCATGCCGCCCCGCACATTGAATTCGCCTCGAACCAGCGCCCGGACGGGCTGACAGGCCACAACCACGTCCCGCAGGATTCGATTGACGGCATTCTCGTAGAAGATACCCAGGGACCGGTACCCGAGGATATAACCCTTGAACGCCTTGAGCTCCAGGCAGACCCGGTCCGGCACGTAACACAGGGTGATCGTACCGAAGTCCGGCAGGTTGGTCTTGGGGCAAATGGAGGTATATTCCAGGACCTGGATCGTAATCTCGTAGTCTCGAAATTGATTGGGCCACACCTCCAGCCTGGGTAGCACCGCATCGATCCCGGACTTGGCATGATCCTGGGTGTATTCAGACCGCATCTCTCACCAGCCGGCTGGTGAATGACCGGAAAGATTTCATCTTCAACATCGTATTACCCCGATAGGGGTTCTTTCGGAAAACCGTCCCGAGGCGGAACGCGGTTAACGGAACTGCAACGGGAACGATTCGGGTCCCCAAACAGGGTTCAGTTTAGACAACGGCGGCCGGGTATGTCCAGATGCGGCTTCACCGAAGCTGTGATCGGGATCCGCTTGAGCCCTGCCAGGCTGGGTGCCTTGTCCTCGCCTCACGGCTTGAGCGAATCAGGAGTTGTCCGAGATCTTCCCGTCACTCGAAGTATCGATGGCACGACCGTCCGGACCGGGCGATTCATCGGTGCTGTTCCCCAGCAACCGGCCGACCAGGTCCGAGACCTCGGGGAGTGCGTCCGATCCCACAAACTTTCCAGCCAGCCGGCCCTGGGGATCGATGACAAAAAAGGTGGGAAGGACGGCGACGTTGCCCAAGGGACCCAAGTCAACCAGGGTATTCAGTTGAAAGGCCGGAGGGGGGTGGGGAACGGCCACCCTGTAGTTGATCTGGGGATGCCTCTCCAGGAAGGGCTTGAGATCCTCCCAGCCGCCGCTGTCCACACTCAACCCCAGGAGATCGAAGGGTGCGTCCCGATACCGCTCTGCCAGCGCCACCAGGCGCGGGATGCCCTCTACGCAGGGAGGACACCAACTGGCCCAGACGTCAACCACCACCACCCGGCCGGAAGAGTTGCCGATATCCTCGATCCCCCGTCGGGTCTCATAGCGAAACCCGCTGACGCCGGGGCGGGACGAGGGGTCGGAATGGCGCGCTTCCAGCCGACCGGCCCGGATCCGCGGCGCCAACTGAAAATGGTAGTAGGCCAGGGCCGCCGCCAGCAAGATGATCGCAGCCACTCCCAACGCCACCGCGGATCGTTTCATGGGGCTAGACCCGATTCTTTCGACAACTCCCGCCTGAGCAGGTCCAGAGCATGGGTCACCAATCGATCCCTGCGCAGCCTGCGGCCCTTTCTCACGTTGATCCTGCGGGAGGCAAAGCCGGTCCTGACCGACCCGGCGGCAATCCAAACGGACGCCGCTTCCTTTTCATCCAGATCCACCGGACCCACGACCAGTCCCCAGGCCCCCTTTTCCTTTTCCGCCGCTTCTCTTGCCAACAAGCTGACGATCCGTTCGGGTGACGAGGCCGAATCCGACCCTCCCCCGCCCCCAAACAGGCGGCTCAAGGCCTGAGAACTCCCGGCCGCATAGGCTCCGGCGAAAGGGGTAGAGTCGACCTGCGCCGCCAGCAGACTGGAAGAAACCGCCCCTCCGCTGGCGATTTCACCGAGCACCAGTAAAGCCTCTCTCCGCTGCAGCAGTTGCCAGATCAGATCCTCCAGTGAAGCCCCCGTGTCGGAATACATGTACTCCCCGATGTGCTCCAGGAGGTCACCTTGCAGAATCCTCAGGCGCTCCAGTTCCTGAGGCGAGTTGCCGGGAAAGGAGAAGGTGATATCCACGCGGTTGGAATTGAACGAGGACCAGACTGCCAGATCCCCCGGCAGCTTCAAATGGTCGCGAATCGCCCGATCGATGCTGGACTGACCAATCCCCGCAAACCGCATGGTGAGGGAATGGCCGACCTTGCGCAGCCCGAAACGATCCGACAGGTAAGGCACCAGCTCGTTTCTGACCATGGGTCGAAGCTCGCGCGGTGGCCCCGGCAGCGCCGCAATCACTCTTTGGCCGTCGTCGAAAACCAGCCCCACGGCGGTTCCATTGGGATTGGGCAGGTAGGTCCCCTTCTCGGGGGCCAGCGCCTGCCCGCGCAAGACGGGCCTCAAAATTCCCTGCACCCCGCCGTATCTACGCTTGAGATCGGTCAGGGCCCCGGGGTGCTCCTTGAGGGTGATCCGGGTATAGTCGGAGAGCACCTTGCGAGTGATGTCCTGGCTGGTGGGACCCAGACCACCGGTGGTCAGAACCAGGGGAACCTTCCCGCGGGCGAAATCCAGGGCCTCGTTCAGGTCGGTCTGAACATCTCCAATGCTCATCGAACCCAGGCAGCGGTATCCCAGGGGACCCAGGGCCCGGGTGATGAACTGGGTGTGCTGATCGGCGTAGACGCCCCGGAGCAGCTCGCTGCCGGTCACGATGATGAAGTAGTCCAGGCTCTCCCGGCTTTCCCCGGCAGGCGAGGTCCGACCGGGAGCGGCCTCGGAATGGCTTCCGATACAAACCAGGACAAGCAGAGGGACCCACAGCCACCTGCGTCCAGCGATTGTCCCTGGCCCGCATTTCTCACCGGGTCGCTGGATGCATTGTGAAAGACCATTTATTATCATTACCTTATTGACCTTGTTATGAGGGCATGCGGGTGCAGACGGCGCTGGGCGCGCTCTGGCTTGTCTTTTTCCCTTCAGAGCGCTCATCCTCCCCGCCACCGGCCCTGAGATGTGCGAAAACTGCCTGCTTCAGAAGGTGGCCAGAGCCGCCAGCAAGCGGTCCACGTCCTGGCTGCTGTTGTAGAGGTGTCCCGAGATCCGCACTCGACCCAACTCGCCCCAGACCAGGATTCCCCGGCTCCGCAGGCGCTCGTGTATGGTTCTGGCTTCTCCCGACAAGAAACAGGTGTTTCCCGAACGGGCAGAGGATTCTCCGGGCGTGATGACGGTGTGTCCCAGCTTCTCCAGGCCGGCCGCAATCCTTGCCGACAACTGCCGGGCATGTTCCTGTATAGGGTCCATCCCCGTCCGCAGCAGCACATCTAGAGCATTGTTCAAGAACATCACCGACACCAGGCTGGGGTTGCCGGGCTCCATTTTCTCAGGCATGGGCCTGATCGGGACCTCCGGGAGAACTTCCATGCGTTCCTCCGGCCAGGCCACCAGGTTGCGCCAGCCGAAGCAGGTTGCCGCCGTGCGATTCTCGGCCCTGGGGCTGAGGTAGCAGGGGGCCACCCCATGGGTAGCCAGCATCCACTTGTAAGAGCTGCTCACGCAAAGGTCGGTCAAGCCTGCCGGAACCTCCACCACACCCGAGCCATGGGTAGCGTCCACTGCCAGCAGGACGCCCCGACGCGAAGTCTCAGCCGCCAAGCGGTGCAAGTCCAGGCACTGACCGGTGTAGAAACTGACCTGGCTCACGGCCAGCACTCGAGTGCGGCCGTCGACCGCAGCCAGCAGATCTTCCTCGCTGACTTTCCACCGGCAATGGGGAACCCTTCGGACCGCTACGCCCTCTGCCTCCAGCGACCTCCAGGCGTAGCCCACCGAGGGAAACTCGAGGCTGGTGGTCACGATGTTGTCTCCGGCACTCCAATCGAGACCTCGCGCCAGCCAGTTCATTCCCTCCGCCGCCGAGGGCACAAAGGCCACCCGGCCAGGGGGGACGTCCCACAACCGGGCCACCTTTTCCCGGCAGGCCTCGGTCCGGGCGGCCACCTCCCCGCGCCCTTCGTAGCCCCGACTCTTCAAGCGGGCGAAATCGGCGTAGACCGACTCGTGGCTCTTCATCCAGGGAGACTCTCCCCCCGTGCAGAGGTGGGTCAGCCCTTCCAGGCCGACGAAGGCATCCGGAGAAATGAGCGGTTCGATCTGCATCGCGTTATCAGTGACTCCGGGTCGAAGAGGCCGACTGCATCCCCGGCACCGCCGGCGCCGCACCCGCTGGCGTCAGCAATTCAACTCCAACTGCTTCTGAGAAGCGCAATCCAGTTCCCGTGCATGACCTTGGCGACGTCCGCATCGGCATAGCCCCGCTTTCGGAGTATCTCGGCAATGCGCTGCAGGTCGGCGATGGTGTCCATGTCGCAAGGAGCCTGCTCCTTCCCATAGCCCCCATCCAGATCGGTCCCGATCCCCACATGGTTGCAATTGCCCGCCACCTGGCAGATGTGGTCCATGTGATCGGCCACCGTCTCCAGACTGATGCCGCTGTTGTCGATCGCCTGGTGATCCCAAAGCGGAGAGAGCATCCAGTCGTCCAAAGCCACCCCGATGACCCCGGACCGTTCCACGATGGCCCGGATCTGGCTGTCTTCAAACTGGCGGTCATGGTCGCAGAGGACCCGGCAACAGTTGTGGGTGGCCAGCACCCGGCCTCCGAAGCCATCCAGGGCTTCCCAAAAGGCCTGATCGGCCAGGTGGGTCAGATCCAGCAGCATGCCGGCTGCTTCCAGCGCTTTCAGCAGGGGACGCCCGCGGGGAGTCAAGCCTCCCGGAGCCTGGGTCCCGTGGGAATAACTGCTGATGCCGTAGTGGCACAGGCTCACCACCCGCAGGCCTTCATCCCACCACTCCGGAACCTGTTCCGGAGAGACGATGCCGTCAGCTCCCTCCATGGTGAGCACGAACCCCAGGGGTGTGGACCGGGGATCCCGTTCCCAATCCTTCAAGTGAGCCTCCAACCCCTGCCGGTCCCGGATCTGGCGCAGCACCCCCTTGGACTCCATCAGCCGATAGTAGGCCAGCTCGCCGCGGCACTTGGCGTAGGCGATATCCTGGTTGCGCACACCCGAGAAGCGTTTTCCCATCGATGCGATCCGGCAGGCAACGGTAACGAAAAAGAGCCCGATTTCTCCCCGGCGCTGCTCTTGGTAGTTGACCATGCCAAGTCCCCGACCCTTTTGGGACATGCCTGCTTCCGATTCCCGGATCCTGGCGATGCTCTGCAACAGGTCGCGGTTCCATTCAATGGCATTGTGAGCAGTATCGATGTGGGAATCGACAATCAGCATTCGATGTGCCCTCCTGTCGCGGGATTGGCCTGCCCCGTCAGTCCGGCGCTGAGGCCTTTGGGAGGATCAAGCCTAGCACTGGCGCCGCACCAATTCCAACACTTTGTACAGCCCCTGCCAGGACAGAGAAATGAGGCCGGACTTCGCGTTGCCTCAGGCAAGCGGAGCCCCCGCCCTGGTGTGCGGATCATTCGAGGAAAAACAGCCGATCGTTCATGAAGACGAACCACAAATGGACACGAATGAACACAAATAGGCACAAAGACAGATGGACCTCCTTCAACGACAAGCGGAACCAAAATGCTTCTGCAATTTCGTGCTCTGGGTGTGACGATGTCATGGGATGACGGCTTCCTGGGAGCGCGGGCGTCCCGCCCGCACAAAGCCTGGCACAGCCTCGGCCGTCTCCCCCACACGCATCAACCGGCAACGGCGCCATGGCTCTCCTTCGGCCTGGCCGATGGGGTTCTCGCCCACAGGGTGGCTGCCTTCAGCATCGCACTGAAGCTCAGCCGCGGCCAAAGGGACAGGATGCGGGCGGGACGCCCGCGCTCCCAGGCAGTTCCGTCCCGGCCGTGCCGTGGGGGGTGTCTGGTGGGCGACTTCTCTGAAAGCCGGCCTGTCCCCTTTGGGAAACTCCCGTATGCCCGCCAGCCGTGCCCCTGCCCCCGGACCGGGCGGATCATACGAGAGTGAAACAACGGGTCCTTATGCCTATCAGGAGCCGGGGCCATGTCCCGTTAGTGCGGTTGGCTGCATAGTTGAACATCGATACACAGGATAAACAGCACGAGAAGCTGCTGCACAAGAAGCTGACTGGCTCGATTATCGAGTGCGCGTTTGCGGAAAACCTCAGTGTCCTTCGTGGCCCTTCATGGACCCCTTTCGAGTCTTTTCCAACCCCTAGGAATCCCTTCGCGGACCCCCTTCCCGACCTTTGGCGGATCCCTCTTGAGCCTTCTCCAACCCCTTAGTGGCCCTTCGCCGTTCTTCGTGGCCCTTCGTGGATATGTTTTTGCCTTTTCCTGGGAATCTTTTCCCCCTTCCCGACCTTTGGCGGATCCCTCTTGAGTTTTCTCCAACCCCTTAGTGGCCCTTCGCCGTTCTTCGTGGCCCTTCGTGGATATGTTTTTGCCTTTTCCTGGGAATCTTTTCCCCCTTCCCGACCTTTGGCGGATCCCTCTTGAGCTTTCTCCAACCCCTTAGTGGCCCTTCGTAGTCCTTCGTGGCCCTTCGTGGATTTCTTTTTTTGGCCTTTGTGGATAACCCTCAATGGTTTCAAGAAAGGTCGGACCTGTGCCATGGTCCCGCCTGGCCCGACTGCCGGGCAGCATTGCTTCTGCTTAGGGAAACATGCTACATTGCGCGGCGGTGTTGGTCTCCGGCCTGGAGGCCAGCGCAAGAAAGAGATCCGTGGCAATCAGGAAAATTATTCTGGCCAATCCTCGGGGCTTCTGTGCCGGGGTGATCCGCGCCATCGAAGTCGTGGAGCGCGCACTGGATCTTCTGCCTCCTCCCATCTACGTCTTCCACGAGATCGTCCACAACCGCCACGTGGTGGGGCGTCTCAGTGGGCGTGGGATCGTCTTCGTGAACCGCCTGGAGGAGGTTCCGGAGGGTTCCATCTGTATCTTCAGCGCCCACGGGGTCTCACCCGCCATTCGCCAGTTGGCCCGAGGCAAGCATCTCCGGGTGATCGACGCCACCTGTCCCCTGGTGACCAAGGTCCACCTGGAGGCCATTCGGTTTACCCGGGCCGGCTACTCCCTGGTGCTGATCGGCCACCCCGGCCACGATGAAGTCGAGGGGACCATGGGCGAAGCCCCCATGCATCTGGTCAGTTCCATCCAGGACGTCGAAGGCCTGCAGGTCTCCAATCCCGACAAGGTGGTCTATCTGACCCAGACCACCCTCAGCCTGGATGACACGGCTCAGATCGTCAAGGCCTTGCGCGCCCGCTACCCTCGCCTGACTTCGCCCCCCAAGGACGATATCTGCTACGCCACTCAGAACCGCCAGAACGCCGTGAAGGAAGTGGCCCAAAAGATCGACCTCATGCTGGTGGTGGGATCGTCCAACAGCGCCAATTCCCAGCGCCTGACGGAGGCGGCTCAAGCGGTCGGGGTTCCTGCCTACCTGGTGAACGATGAAACCGAGATTCGGCCCGACTGGCTGGACTACGCCGAGGTGGTGGGGGTGACCGCCGGGGCATCGGCTCCGGAAGAGATTGTCCTGCAGGTGGTGGACCATCTCAGAACCTCTCAGGCTGTCCAGGTAGAAGGGCTGGAACTCGAGGATGAGCACGTCCACTTCGCCATTCCCCAGGCACTGGTTCAGATCGCGGCTGAATGAGCGGGCGGCTCGAGAGCCTGCCCTCGACCTGACGGCGCCGTGCCGATACAGACGGTTTCTGCCGACAGGCTAGGTGGATCCATCGTCGCTGACGCCCTCCATGGAAGGAATGACCTCAATGGTCAGCCGTGAAGCCCTTCACATCCTGGCCGCGTCGGGCAGCTCCCGTCCCGGGAATTACACCCGCAGGGTGCTGGGCCTGGCGGTCGACGAGCTGCGAACCCGGCACCAGGTTCAGGTGGACCTGATCGATCTCTCGAACGCCGATTTCCCCTTTCCGGGGCAGGGCCCGTCCCAGGCCACCAAGGAAGCTCAGGACCTGGTCAAGGCGGCTGCCGGGGTCCTGTTGGCCACCCCCGAATACCACGGCAGCTACAGCAGCGCCATGAAGCGGTTCATCGAGAACCTGGGATTCCCATCCACCCTGGCAGGCAAGCCGGTGGCTCTGCTGGGAGCCGCGGCCGGTCAAATCGGTGCGGTCAAGGCACTGGAGCACCTGGGCAGCGTCTGTTCCCACGTGGGAGCCTTTGTTCTCCCGGGTCCGGTTTCGGTTGCCCGGGTGCAGAAGGTCTTCGACCAGGAAGGGCGCTGCCTGGACCCAGCCATCGAAACCCGGGTTCGCGGTCTGGCCACCCACCTGATGGACTACATCCACTACCGCATTTGCCCTGGCATGGCTTTGGAACAGTCGGCGCGCGGCAGCCAGACCGAACGGCGGCGCCAGCCGTCCTCCTGATACGGAAGCGGGGAAAGTCCGGGGCGTCGTTGGCGTTCGCTTGAAAAGGCGGTGCGTTCGGGTGACGCACTGCCCTTTCCAAACCAAGCTGAACGCGAATCAGGCGTGAGTCTGGAGAGACCTACTCCGGAGTGGGATTACCCGCCGGAATCGATGGGGATTTGCGGCCGGTTGGGATGGGGCCAGTCCAGATGGAAACGGGCGCCTCGAGGTTGGTCGATACGCTCATAGGTGTGAGCGCCGAAATAGTCTCGCTGGCCCTGCAGCAGATTGGCGGGGAGGAACTCCGAGCGGTAGCCGTCGTAGTAGGCCAGAGCCGACATGAAGGCCGGAGCCGCCAGGCCCGCTTGGGCCGCCAGGCCGACAACCCTGCGCCAATGAGACTGCCCCTTCCGGATCTGCCTGTTAAAGTAGGGATCCAGCATCAGGTTGACCAGGTCGGGATCGCGCGTGTAGGCCTCGGTAATCTTTTGCAGGAACCGCGCCCGAATGATGCACCCTCCCCTCCAGATCCTGGCGATGGAGGCGAAGTCCAACTCCCATCGGTACTCCGCCTGGGCTTGGCGCATGAGCTGAAAACCCTGGGCGTAGGCGCAGATCTTGGAGCAGTAGAGGGCATCGCGGACGGCGGCAATCAACTCCTGTCGCCCGCCCTGGTAGCTGAAGGCGGGGCCGGACAATTGCCTGGAAGCCTCGACGCGCTCGCTTTTCAGAGCGCTGAGGTAACGGGCGAAGACGGCTTCGGCGATTGAGTTGGCCGGGATCCCCATATCCAGGGCGTTTCCGCTGGTCCACTTTCCCGTACCCTTTTGCTGAGCCGCATCCAGGATGCGGTCCACCAGAAACCCGCTGGAGTCGGCCGGATCGGGCTGGCGCAGGATTTCCGCCGTGATCTGGATCAAATAGGAATCCAGGTCTCCCCGGTTCCACTCGGCGAAGATCGCCGACAGTTCATCCGACCTCAAGTCCAACAGCCTCTTCAGAAGGAAGTAGGCTTCGGAGATGAGCTGCATATCCACGTACTCGATGCCGTTATGGATCATCTTGACGTAGTGCCCCGCTCCGTTCTCTCCGATGTAGCTGGTGCAGGCCACCCCACCCTGGACGGGCTTTCCGGGCTCCGCCGTTTCCATGGGCCTGCCGCTCTTCTCGTCGACCCTGGCGGCAATACTGTTCCAGATCGGCTCCAGATGCTTCCAGGCCGAGGCCTGGCCGCCGGGCATCAGCGAGGGCCCGAAGCGGGCTCCCAGCTCGCCCCCGGACACGCCCGACCCGAAGAAGAGACAGCGGTCGGAATACTCTCGCTCCCGGCGGATGGTGTCGGTCCACAGGCTGTTGCCGCAATCCACCACCAGGTCGTCGCACTCGACGCCCGCCTCCAGGAGCTGTGAAATTACCCGGTCCACCGCCGGCCCCGCCTTGACCAGAATCATCACCTTTCGCGGCTTCCTGAGAGCCGCCACCAGGTCGACCAGTGTGCCGCAAGCCACCAGCCCCCCGGGAGTCTCGGGATGGTTGGCCACGAACCGCTCCATCACCGAACCGGTGCGGTTGTATACGGCCACTTTGAATCCGTGGTCGGCCATGTTCAGGGCCAGATTCTCACCCATCACGGCCAGACCGATCAGTCCCACGTCAGCGGTAGCGCTTTGAGCCATGCGATTCTTTCTTTTCGGGAAACAGGACAGGAATGCAGCGGCAGGACGTTTCCGAAGCTACATGGTCTCCGAACCTACAGCCCGCCCTTGATCCACGCTCAGCTCGTCCTTCGAGATCTTGTGGACACTCTTGGGGTTGAAGGTCTGGAGGGTTCCGACTCTGAGAGCCACCTCGATTCGTCCGCCCGTCAATACGAAGAACTGCAGGAGGTACCCGCCCCCTTCCATCACTTCCACCTGATATTCGTCCGCGGGCGTTTCCCCCAATGCGGTGGCCAGTTGCGCCTGAAATTCAGGAGCTTCAACCACCCTGCCGGGCAGAGCCATGATCAAGGTGCCCGGATCGTCCCGCAGGAGGTCCCGGATCCGGCGGCGGATTTCAGCCATCCGGGAAATCAGGCTGCCGGCAAAGGCGACTCCGTCGCCGGGCGCTTGAGCCGGGGTCCGGATGCCCCAGGTGATGTGATGGATGAAAGGATTTCCGTACCCCTGGTCCATCATGCGGCGATAACCCGTCTCGTCCAGAGGATGAACCACGGCGATGTGGTCCGGCCAGCCCTTTTCCCGGGCCGGGCTGACTTCCGGCAGCGAGGCCGCCACGTTGATGTAGTCACAGCCGTCCACGGGGGAAGGATAGCAGCGGTTGTCCGACCCGACCACGTACCCCAAGCTTCGCAGCGGCTCCGCCAGTAGCCGGGGCGGCTCTGAGAAGATCGCGTAGTGGTCGGGGTGACCCATCAAAGGGATCCCTGCCCCAAGCAGCCGGTCGCCCACTTCCCCGGCCTCCCGCAGCCGCTCGGCGGCGTTGGGAATGGCCATGGTCTCTTCAAATCCCTCCGGCAATGTCACACGGGTTTCCATAGTTCCTCTTCTCCCCATTCCGATCGGAGCACCAGTATACTGAGGAGACTTCCGCCGATCAAGAACCGGGCTCTCCCGAGGCTCACGGCCGGGGCCAGTCGCGCACGCCGCATTCGCAGCCAAACTCGCGCCCCGGGCAGGAGCTCGGGGGCGTTGTATCCCCCACTACCCGCAGCCGCGAAGCGGCGAATGAGTTGCGTCGTTCGGAAGCGCAGTGCCTTCCCCGAACGACGCCAAACACGTATTCTTGTCGAGAGTGCGGAGACCCGGTGGGAAATGCGGGCTTACTTACGACCAGAGATCCAGCACCGGATGGCCCTTGACCAGTTCCCGGGGCTGTTCCAGGTGGTTGAGCACTTCCATTTCCGGATTGATCCCCAGGGTGAAATAGACGGTTGCCAGCAGATCGTTGGGGTGCACCGGCTTGTCCTTGGGGGCGGAACCGGTTTCGTCCGAAGACCCGTACAACTGGCCTCCCGGAATTCCGGCCCCGGCAATGACGGCCGTGTAGCAGTAGGGCCAGTGGTCTCGGCCGTCGGGAGCGTTGGTGTTTCCCGAAGTACTCACGCCGAGACGGGGCGATCTGCCGAATTCTCCCACGGCGACCACCAGCGTCTCCTCCAGCAGCCCGCGCTGGTGCATGTCTTCCAGCAGCGCCGAGAGGGCCCGATCCAACTTGGGACAGTGGAGGTTTCGCAAGGGCTTGAAGTTGGAGGCATGGGTATCCCAGGCATCCACCTCGGGATTGCCGTTGGCGACGGCAGGCCAGTTCAGTTGGACGAAGCGGGTTCCAGCCTCCACCAGGCGGCGGGCCAGCAAGGCCCCCTGCCCGAAGGTCGTTCGGCCGTACCGATCCCGCATGGCGCTGGACTCCTTGTCCAGATCGAAGGCATCCCGAGCCTTGCCTGAAAGCACCAGATCGAAGGCTCTTTCGTAGTACTCCCCCAGGGCGTGTTTGCCTACCGCTTTTTCCAATTCCGGCATGGACTGGTTGATTCCCTTCAGCAGCGTAAACCGGTCCTTCAGGCGCTGCTCCGTGATTTCCCTGCGCAGCGTCAGGTCATCCAGGTTGATGGATTCATTGGGGTCCTGGTAAAGCCGATAGGGATCGTAGGCCTTGCCCAGAAAGCCGGCCGCCCCCCCCTTGCCGATCACGCTGGATTCCTGTAACGGCCGGGTCATCTCCACGAAGGGCAGGACCGGTTCGTCGGGTGGAAGCATCTTGGAAATGTGTGATCCGGCCGTGGGAAAGTCGGCCGGAGATGGGGGCTCGAGCTGACCGGAAGGGGCCACTTTGTCCGGGGGATAGCCCGTCAGCATCTGATAGATGGCCGCGGTGTGGTTGAAGAGTCCCTTGGGGGTGTAGCTCATGGAGCGGATCAAGGTGCACTTGTCCACCTGGTCGGCCAGCAGGGGCATGGTTTCGCTGAGTTGAATGCCGGGGACCTTGGTCTTGATCGGACGGAACTCGCCCCGAACGTTGGAGGGAGCCTCCGGCTTGGGATCCCAGATGTCGAGGTGGCTGGGACCTCCCTGCAGGAAGAGGAGCACCACGTGCTTGGCCGCGCCAAACCCCCGCACTCCGGCAAACTTGGCGGCAAGGTTGGGCGTGGACGCCGCCTGCGCCTTTTGCATGGCCAGAAAATGGGGCAACCCGAGACCGAACAGACCCACGGATCCGACCCGCAGAAATTCCCGGCGGGTGGGTCCATCGCAGAATCTGCCGCTACGGCCTGGAATCACTAACATTTTGTCCCTCCTTCGGAAAACATCCGGTTGCTTCCAGGGGTGATCATACCGATTCAACGGTTAAAGAGAAAGCCATTGCTGTTGAGCAGGGCCCACAGCAGGTCCTGAGCGCCGGCGGCCCGACTTCCGGAACGCTTCAAATGGGACAGGGCGACCTGCAGTTCCTGCGAGGTTGGCGGCCGGCTCAAGGTGACCAGGTGGAGATCCTGGACGAGCTGGGTGTCCGACTTCCCCTGCCGGATAAGAGCGGCGATACGGCCCTCCGGAGCGGAGACGGCATCGGCCAGGATAGGACCATTCACCAGATTCAGGGCATGAGGCAAGCTGACATCACTGCGCCGCTCGCACTCGCAGGGCTCTTCTCTTTGCGGGCGTCCGAACAGGTCCAGGAAGCCGCCCTTGCCCACGTGGGGATCGGGGACCTGCATGGCACCATAATCTTCCGGCATTTCGGGGAGCTCAAAACGGACCCCGGTAGCCAGGGCGATGGCGTCAGCCAGGGACTCGGCGCCCAGACGGCGGGGGATCTGGTGAGAGAAGTTGCGATCGTCATGCCGATTCCACTCGTTGGTGCGGAAAGTGGTCTGGTAGACGCGGGAATTGGTAATGGTCCTCATGAGATGCTGCAGGTCGAAGTCGTGGTTCTCAAAGTCCTCGGCCAATGCCGCCAGCAGCGCCTCGTTGACGGGGGGGTTGGTGGCGCGGATATCGTCCACCGGACTGATGATCCCCCGGTGGAAGAAGTAACTCCAGACACGGTTCACGATGGCCCGGGCAAAGAAGGGATTCTCCCTCGAGGTAAGCCACTCGACCAGGGCCGGCCGGCGATCTCCCTCGGCCGGCGAGGGTATGGGGGCCAAGTTCCCGCTGGCGACCAAAAGTTGGGGATTCACCACTCGCCCATCCTTGGGGTGCTTCATATGGTTGTCGACCCGCTTGAGATAGACCACTTCCTCGCCGCTCTCGAACCCCGGCCGCACGCCGATGGCCGAGAAAAAGGCGGCCATCTCGAAATACTGGTTCTGGGTCCACTTTTCAAAGGGATGGTCGTGGCACTGGGCACAGACCATCCGAACTCCCATAAAGAGCTGGGTGGTCGTCTCCATGGCGGCCTTGGGGCCGCGAGCCGACAGAAAGAAGTTGGCGGCCGGGTTCTCGAAGGTGCTCCCCTTGGCGGTGAGCAGTTCCCGAACCAGAACGTCATAGGGCTTGTTGTCGGCGATGGACTGGCGCAACCACTCGCGGAAAGTCCACATCCCCTTGTAGCTCATGAATTTGCGATTGCTGCGCAGCAGATCGCCCCACTTCAGGGTCCAGTAGTCGGCGTAGGCCTGGCTGCGGATCAGGTCATCGATGGCCCGGGAACGCTTCCGTTGAGAATCGGTCGGATCTTGAGCGAAGGCCCGAATTCGCTCCGGCTCAGGGATCTTGCCGGTCAAATCCAAGGTGACCCGGCGCAGGAACTCGGCGTCCCCAGCCGGCGGAGAGGACTGAATCCTGAGCCGCTTCAGCTTCCTGTCGACCAGCTTGTCGATATAGTTGAGCTGGGGCAAGGCAGCCCAGACAAACCCGGGCTTGGGATTGAGCACGGTCACGGGAACCATCACGAACTGACCTTCATAGCGAATCATCAGGGTCGATTCTCCCGTACGGAGACCCTTCACCCCACTTCCCTCGACGGCGACCGCCTCCCCGTTGCTGCTGCCAAGATGCGCCTCCCGGGTCACGTCCTGGGTCGCCCCGTCCGCGTAGCGGGCCACCACGGCCACCTGCTGGCTGCGCCCGGGAGCGTGCATGAAGATCTCCCGGGGATGAGCCTCCACCCCCACCACCCGGTCCGCCTTGGGATCGCCGAAGGGAACCTCTTGCTCGATCCAGTCCAGGATGGAGTTGTAATAGGGAGAGCCCAACGGCAGCTGCAAGCCGCCCCCGTGGGCGACTTGCTGGGTGGGCTTGGCCAGCATCAGGCTCTGAGGGGGGTCGGCGCGATTGAAGCGGCGGCCGGACATGTCGTACAGGAGCGCCCGATAGTCGAACTCCGCGTCATATCCCCGCAGCGAGAGCTTGAACCCGTTCTTGCCCTTGGCCGCCCCGTGACAGACTCCCAGGGAGCATCCCACCTTGTTCATGATGGGCAGAACGTCCCGCAGAAAGGTGGTCCTGGAGGGGCCGGGCGAGCCATCGACGCGCACGGCAATCTCGGCCGAATGCCCGCCGGCCCGGACCGTCACCCGGGTCTGTCCTTCCCGCACCGCCCGCAGATAGCTGCCCGGGTCCAACTCGACGATGCCGCCTTGCGGCTCGAACCGGGCCGTCTCCGTCAGGTCCAGTCGCTCGCCGCCGGCGGCGATGCCGGTAACCAGGACCCTGCGGGCCTCCCCCGGCCTGGCGAAGACCAACCCGCCAGGCTCGACTTGCAACTCGCGGATTTCGGCTGGCGCCCCGGAGGAACCGTCGCCGGCCGGCAGACCGGTAACGGCGGCTGTCAGAATGAGGCTGCCTGCCCAAAGACAGGTCGCTATCGGCTTGGAAACCATGAAACGTTTACCTCTCGATCGGAATATGAACACTGGCCGTGTCTTCCCCGGCCGAAACCACGATTCTCGAGCGCAGGGGAGCAATGCGGTAGGGGACCTTCTCTTTTTCTCTCCCCGCCAACGTGGAGGAGGAAGTGATCTCGAACTCATATTCACCCGGGGCGGCGGAATCTTCCGCCTGGCAGACCACACGGAACTCGTCCTCATCCGCGGGAACTTCCACCGGCGGACAGGATACTCCCAGGGGGAAGTTTTCCGGCCGGATGCTCACCGGCTGCTTGAAAGCCGGCTCCCGCTCGACCCTGCCGAGCAGTTCCCCGCCCCCACCCGGAGTCAACCCGATCCCTTGGCCCGCCAGACTGAGCCGGTATCCCGGCACCACCTCAACCGTCATGGCGCTCGAGTAGAGGGTCACCGGGGCGCCATCCACCTCCAGCGCACCGGAAAGGACCAGGTTGAACTTCAAGGCAGGTGTTCCCACCGTCGTCCCGATCCGCACCCAACCTTCCGTGAGGTACTCGGCGCCCACCTCACCCACCCTCAGGTTCACCTCCCGAGACCCGAATGTACTGGTGGCAACCTTTTGCGGGGGGCGAAGTCCGGGCACGGCACTCTCGAACTTCCACGGCACCTGGGTCTGCATACCCTGGACCAGTCGGATAGACCGGGGGCCTTCCACCTTCAGGGAGGCCAGCGGGAATTTGGAAACCATGGCCGGGAGCTCCATCCCCAGCCAGTGGGCCGTGAAGGGAACCTGCTCGTCTCGATTGTTGGGGTCGGGCCGTCCGGTTCCGCGGCTGCTCCGAACCTGGGTGATCAATCCGGGACCTCGCGCCCTCCGGCGCAACCGGGTGCCGTCCTCCAGGACCGCCTCTCCCCAGATGGACAACTCTCCCAGCCGCGGCGCCGCACCCTTCCGAGCGGTAACGGTCAGCATGCCGGAACCGGACCGGGCCCGCTCTCCCTGCACCAGGGAGGCCGCCCCAACCAGTCCGCCTTCGACCACCAGGTCTTCTCCGGCGTCCGGAATGCCGAGCTGTATTTCCCCCAGGTACCCCCTGCGTTGGATGTTGACATTGACCCCCGCCGTCCCCTCGGCCGGAATGTTGATGTAGGGGGTCTCCAGGCTCAGGACGAAATCGGCTGCCTGACGGTGGGCCAGGAGCCGGTAGCCGAACAAGGGACCTCCCCGCTCCACCAGGTCCTCAACCGCAATCAGCACTTCCTGCACTCCCTCGGGCACCTTCACTCTGAGAAACGGGTCGGAATTGGTCCTCAAGCCGCGCAACACTGCCGAGAAGACCGCGACTTCCGGAATGTCGTCCCCCGCCGAGGCCAGGCGCTTCCCCTGGGGATCGTAGGCGGTCAATCGGCCGTAAAGGCGCGAGGTTCCCAGCCCACCCGCTTCCAACTGGATCATCCACTCCTCTCCGGGATTGACAGCCAGGCGGTAGCGGTCCACCTCCCCGGGGTTTGCAATGCGTCCATTGACGACGGTTTCAGGTTCGAGCCTCGCCTCGCCTCCGCCGGAGGGCTCGAGCCTCTCCGGAAGATCGCCCACCGCAAGCAGGAGCGGGAGGCTTCCCGGGGGACCCGGCACCGGCACCGGGGCAAAATCGGCCTCGGGGCCGACCCGGCTCAAATCCACCGTCAATTCCCTGGATCCGCCGAGGTTGCCGCCCACCAGCCGGACTTGGACCTGTTCGCCTCTCCGCCCTCCCAAGGGAAAGAGGCCGGCGGCGTAGGCGAACTCCCCGATCTTCAGCCGGTAGAAGTTCTGCTCCTGCTGGCTGAAGCGGGCATCGTGCACCATCAGGTAATAACGGCCCGATTCGGGCAAGGAGACATCCAACCGGCAGTCCACACCCAGACCATGGGTATCGTTGGACATGGCGATCTGCTTCTTCTCAGACGTCAACAGTCGGAGGACCGGATCCAGCGCCGACCCGACCCGCCGGGCTTCCACCTCGATCACCAAGCGCTGTCCCTTTTGGCCCTCGAACCGGTAGAAATCCCGGTCGGGTCCCGAGAGCGTGCCGTTGACGGTGGCCGGAACCTGCAGGGGCTGACTGCCCTCCACGGAATTGTTCAACGACTGGTGGATCGGTTGCCGGGACTCCTCTTCGGAAACCTCCGGCAGGGCGCCGACGCTGAACAGCAGCGCGTTGGACAGGCCCTCGGGGGAGCGAAGCCGCAAGGTGTAGAGCCCTACCGGCGTTTCACCGGGCAGCTCCACCAGGAAGGGCCGCTTCTCCACCGCCGTGGCTTGCGCGGCCTGCTGGCCGGAGGGCGTCAGAGGGGTAAATGTCCCCGGCAGGTTGGAGACGATCTCGGCTCCCTGCAAGTGGCGCCCCACCAGAGTGAGAGTGAAGGCGGTTCCCCGCCGGGCTCCCGGTGGATCCAGCCGCTTCAGGGTCGGGCCGGCGCCCTGGGCCGAAGACGCCAGAGCCCCCAGCAACAGCGTGCCGAGCAGGCCGGCGCCCAGGCAAGCCCTCCCGTGACTCCAGCGGTTCTCCATCATCCTCTTCTCCCTTAACTGCCTGGTGGTCGGGTCTATGCTACCGACCGGAGGCCGCCATCTCCGCTTTCATGGGGACGGGAACGAAGTCTCGCACCAGCTTTCCCGATGCCACCTCGTGGATGCGAACCCGCCCTTCGAACCCCGCCGTGGCCAGCTCCCGTCCCCCGGGGTGGAAGGCAAGAGTATAGATCCCCGCCTCATGACCGGCGCAGACCGCCAGGCGCTGGCCGCTCTCCACGTCATAAATCGTGGCCTCGGCTCCCGCGCCGGCCACCGCCAGCTTTTTCCCGTCGGCGCTGAACTCCAGGGCGAAAATCTCTCCCGATTGCCGTTCGAAGGCCCGGATCAAGGTGCCTTCCCGGCCGGCGAAAATCTTGTTGGGTCGATCCATCCGATAGTAGTAGGGGATTCGTTCTTCACCGCCCACGACCACCCGGTCCCGACTGGGATGGCGGGTCACGGCTGCCAGTTCCTTTCTCAGCTTATTGAGGTTCTCGATAAAGGCTCCCGACTCGGCATGCATCAGTTTGGCGGCGAAATCCCGCCCCACCGAGACGATACGCTTGCCGTCCATGCCGAAGCGGGTCCCCAGGACCCAGTTTTCGTGGTGATTGGTCTTCAGTAATTCCTTTCCCGAAGCCACCTCGTGGATCCGGACGGTGCTGTCCGAGCACCCGAAGGACACTCGAGATCCGTCGGGCGAAAGGGAGACCCCGAACAGGGTGTCCTGACAGACGGTCACCGAGCGTTTCAGCTTGCGGGAGGCAACCTCCCAGAACTGCAACTCCCCGAAACGGGCCGGCGTCCCACCTCCCGCCACCAGGGTCTTCCCATCCGGGGTAAAGGCCAGCGACTGGATGCGATCGGAAAGTCCCACCAGGCGGCCCTCCAGACCCGTCCCGTCCGGCCGGTGCAGCAGAACCTCCCGGTACCCTGAAACGGCCAGCAGGGAACCGTCCGGCGAGTAGGCCAGGGCCGTAATCACGGGAGGCGAGGTGTAGACCGGAGGTTCGTTCTGCGAAACCTTGCCGAGCTGGATGGGCGTGTCGTCGGTGGCGCCCCCCTCAACCCAGGCACGGAACTTGCCGATGATCTCGGGGTCCAGCGGAGGACCGCCCAGAGGCATCAGTGGCGGGCGCCTGCCCTCCATCATGGCGATCAACAGACTTCTCTCAGGATCACCGGGGATCAGGCCCGGACCGCTGTGCCCTCCCTGGCGAAGGGTCTGATACCGGGTGAGGTCGAGATGCCCCTGCTTGATGGCCGGTTGGTGGCAACCCTGACAGTGCCGCTGGATCACCGGTCGGATGTCTCGGAAATAGCTGGGAGTGGCCGATGCCTGCTTTTGCTCGGACTCCTCCGCTCCAAGGGTGACCGGGACCACCACCCAGGCAAGCAAAAAACATCCCGCGATCCTCAAGGGGAACGACCGACAAAACCCTGCCATTTGCAAACGACCTGCGGTTTTAAGGAATTTGGATGGAGCGGCGCTCTTCCAACCGCAATGATAGGACTTCCAACGCCCCTCGTCAAGGCGGCTAAAATATGGCTTCAACCGGCTTTAGGGGTACAAGGCTGTCGGGCGCTGCAGGTGGCAGGGATCGTGGGTTAGCGCTCCCTCCAAGCGAATGCCCTGCGAACTTCCCTGTAGATATATGAGGCGAGCCCCTGGCCGTTGCTTGCCAGTTGCTTCATATGCTCGACGTTTTCGCGTCCGGTGACCTCGTAGTTGTATAGATAGATGTTACCGCTGGTGAACTGAACTCTGATGAAGTCCGGTCCACTCTCATAGGCGGTAACACCCGAGTCTCCGCCAACACTTCGGTAGGGTTCCATTGGATCGCTCCCGCACAAATACTGCCATCCTGTTGAAGATTGGCAGCGTTACATGGAGAAACTTAAATCGAGATCTTCAACACCTGTCGCCGAGAGACAGCCTCGATCAAGCGCCCTGTTTCGGTTGAAATGGTCAGCAGTCCCTTGGAAATCAATGGCATCCATGGATAGCCAACCTTTTCTGCACACCCATGCTAGCGGAATTCCTCTACCCACTAAACTCTTTTGTCGAGGCATGTGCGCTGCTTTCCAGGAGTTTCCGCGTGAATCTCGGCGGAGGCACTTCATCCGCCTGACCAAGGAGGAGATGGTCCATTTCGATGGCTCTCGGCTGTATCCACAGAGGAACTGCGACACCCTAAGCTACGATCTTTCGCAAGGTCCAAAGAGTGAGCAGGAACTCTACGACGAAACCACTGACTACATTCGGTATTACTACAACCGGGCTCGGGTGTTGAACCGATCCGCTGCCCGGTTGGCGATGAGCGTTTTCCAACGCCGACTCGCCAGCTCTACCTATGCCTTGGTGCGTTCGTTCGAGCGTCGCAAAGAGAAGCTCGAAGGTCTGATTGACGCCATCCGGGAGGGGCGTCTCACCGAGGAAAAGCTCGGACGCCTACAACGGTGCCTGGACGATCTCGACGATGTCTTCGAAATGCGGACCGCCGATGAGGATGCCGCCTCTGAAGGCGACGGCGAGCAGCACGAGGAGTTCGAGGCCAAGGCTCTGACCGGCACGGTTGCAGCCAACCTCAGCGAGCTACAGGCGGAGTGCCTCAAAGTCGATTCGCTTCTCGACATGGCGCGGGCCCGGCTCGAAACGGGCGAGGAATCCAAGTTCGAGAAGCTTCGCGAGGTGCTGCGCGATCCAAACTACATCGACGAGAAGCTCATCGTCTTCACCGAGCACCGCGACACCGCAGAATTCCTGGTGCGCCGGCTCGAAGGTCTCGGCTTCACCGGTCGGGTGGCCCTGATTCATGGTGGCCTGCCGTACCAGGAGCGAGAGCGACAGATCGAGTTTTTCCGCCGGCCTTTGAACGAAGGCGGGGCCGGCTACCTGGTGGCCACCGACGCCGCCGGCGAGGGTATCAATCTTCAGTTCTGCTGGCTGATGGTGAACTACGACATCCCCTGGAACCCGGCGCGGCTCGAACAGAGGATGGGTCGCATCCATCGCTACGGTCAGGCGCACGATCCGGTGGTGATCGTCAATCTGGTGGCCGGCAGTACGCGCGAGGGACGGGTGCTGAAGACGCTGCTCGACAAGCTGGAAGCAATACGCAGACAGCTCCAATCCGACAAGGTTTTCGATGTGGTCGGCCGGCTGTTCGAGGGATTGTCCATGAGGGACTATCTTGAACAGGCGGTCACTGGCGATGCCGACATCGTTGCTGAGCGGCTGGAGGGCCATCTTACGCAAGAGCAGGTCCGAGCTCTTGAGCGGCGGGAGCGTGTGCTCTTTGGAGACGGCGGCGACGTACGCCGGCAACTCACTCATCTCAACACTCAAGGGCGCCGTGTTCGTCGACCCCTATGCACCCGAGGCATACCTGTTCCACGTCGCATTGGTCTCCGTCGAACAGGACGGCCAAGTCAACACCGGGCCGACTGATCTGTGGGGTGACCGCAGTCACGGTGAAACGGCTCCGAGGCTGCTTGAGTCACGGCTGGTCGGGCTGAGCCAATCGAGCGACGGTGCCGTCGAGGAGTGCCCGGTCGAGCATCTTCTCTTGCTCAGGGGAGGTCAAGGCTTCGCGCCGAGTCGGGTGCCACTGGCCAGGCTGGCTCGCGGGATGGCTGCCGAGGCCGCCAGGTTTGCCCGCGACGAGGTGATTGAGCCTCTTGCGCAAGCCCATCGACAGCAACGCCTCAACGCGCTGCCTTCCCGGCTGGGGTTCGTCAACCGTGGCTTCGATTTTCAGGCCGCCGAGCTCGCGGCTGCTCGAGCTCGGCTCACTGTATCGGCCCGCGCTGGTAATCGATATGCTAAGGGGGAACTCTCCCAGGTCAAGGAACGGCAACGGAGGTTGACAGCGTCACGCACTCGCCGTCTCGCGGAGCTACGGGCCGATGCGGACCACATTCGAGCTGGCGAGGTCGAGTTCCTCGTTCATGCGCTGGTGGTGCCCGCCCAGTATCCCAAAGAGGTCGAGCGCTACGACGCCGAGGTCGAAGCCATCGCCGTAAAGATTGCCACCGCCTACGAGGATTTAATACATGACCGACAAACGCCTTTTCGAAGTCGCCTTCCCGCTGAAGCAGGTGTCGCTTGACTCGGTGCACGAGAAGAATGTGCTGCATGGGCACATCTCCACGCTGCACATTTGGCCAGCACGAAGACCGCTGGCTGCGTGCCGTGCGGCCCTGATCCCGACGCTGCTTCCCGATCCCGGCGCTCCTGGAGCGCATGGCCGGCCGCGTGGTTGAGAAGATCGAGCGCAAGCGCGTGAACGGGCGCACGGTCGAGAAGGTCAAGGAGGAGACGGTTGGCGGCATCCTCCATTGGGGCCGCGAGAATGGACCCGATCTTCAGTGGTTCCGTGAGGAGATCCGCAAGGCTTACGCTGGCCGCCCGCCCAAGGTGCTGGACCCGTTTGCGGGCTGCGGCGCCATTCCTCTGGAAGCCATGCGCCTGGGCTGAGACGTGACCGCCATGGACATCAACCCGGTGGCCTGGTTCATCCTCAAGTGCACCCTCGAATACCCGCAGAAGCTCGCCGGTCAGACCCGTCCGCTGCCCGAGTTCGCCCTGGAGGACGGCGAATTCATGGCGGCCTTCCTGAAGTCGAAGGGGCTCAAGGGGGCCGGTCTGCGGACGTTCCTGGAGCGGCTCGGCCACGGCGACGGCGGCGAAATCCAGCTCGATCTCATCCCCCGCGATGATCCGATGTTCGAGGCCGACCTCGCCTGGCACGTGCGGGCCTGGGGCCGGTGGGTACTGGCCCAGGCGCGCAAGGACCTGGCGGCGTACTACCCGACTTACGCCGAGTTCGAGCCGCTGACGCCGGACACGAACGATGAGCCACGTCCCATGCGGCTCTTGGAGGTCGATGAGAGTGGCATCCCTCAACTCGACCCACTGAATGCGGACTTCGATGCCGCCTACCTCAAGGACCCCCACAACCCGCGCTGGGTCGCCAAACCCACGGTGGCCTATCTCTGGGCCCGGACCGTGATCTGCAAGCAGTGCCGCGCCAGGCTGCCCCTGCTCAAGACGCGCTGGTTGTGCAAGAAGGAGCGAAAGCGCGTGCTCCTGACGATGGAGCCTGCGGTCAGTGGTCGGTGGTCAGTGGCCAGTGACCAGTCCCCGCTACCCCACTCTGAGGAACGGCGGGGCGGACGAACCACCGGTCACAAGCCACTGGCCACTGTAGTTTTCGGCGTGCAGACTGACGTTCCCCATAATGGCGGCAACCCGGCGCAGCGGCGGGAACACGACAAGCGCATCGGATCGGGCACCATGACCCGCACCGGCGCAACCTGCCCAGGTTGCGGCACGATTATGACCATGCAGGATATCCGCCTCGAAGGCCGGGCCAGGCGGCTGGGTGCGGTAATGACGGCTGTGGTGGTGGATGGGCCGAAGGGCAAGGAGTACCGGCTGCCTACGGACTACGAGCGGGCGGTGGCGGAAGTATCCGAGGAGCAGCTTGAAGCGCTTTATGCGGATGTGCCGTTTGGATTGCCTGACGAACCGACGCCCAAAGGAGGAACCGGCGCATCGCGTGCGTTCTCGGTGGATGGGTACGGATTCGACACTTGGCGGAAGCTGTTTACGAATCGGCAGCTATTGGCGATTGGCACCCTCATCAGATCGATAAGGGGAATTCGGACAATTAATTCCTTCCAAGATGACGGAGATGCTTTCCTTGCAGTAGCCGTGATGCTTGCGGCTTCCTTAGATCGTGCAATTAACTATATGAGCACCCTTTGAATATGGGAGCCCGTTGCATCCGAGATTAAACAAACCTTCTTGACGCCGGTTCCGATGAGCGGTCCCTTCTCGAAACCCTGAGCAACCACCTGGCTGGCCGCGGCGGCGTCCAGGCGCCACGCCAAGGGCGGTTTCAACTCGGAGAATGAGTGTCAGAACGCTCCCCGACCCGACCTCACAAGGACAAGGGGACAATCGGCACGGTCCCAGAGCCTATGAATACCTGAAAACGGGATATTGTCCGTGGATTTCGAGTGGGATAAAAACAAAGCTGAAGCTAATCTGTCGAGGCACGAGGTTCCGTTTGACGAAGCAATAACTGTTTTTGATGATCCACTCTATATTGACTTCTACGATCCCGACCATTCTGACGAGGAGGAGCAATATATCGTCATTGGCAAGTCACAACAACATCGCATATTGATCGTGTCATATACGGAACGCAATAATTAAGGTTCGTTTAATCAGTGCAAGAAAAGCAACCCGAAAGGAAAGAGAAGATTATGAAGAAGGTTGAGACCACCATGGATGACGATCTTCGCCCAGAGTACGATTTGGGAAGCTTACGGGTGCGAAAGGTTGGCCCCAAGCGAAAGCACTTCAGGGGACAAATGGAAACCGTACCAGCAATTCATCCGGGGGAACACCTCGCCGAGGAGTTGAGGGAACTCGACATGAGCGCAGCATCACTCGCGCGACAGATTGAGGTGCCCGCCAGTCGAATCACCGAAATCCTCAACGGACGACGTGCGATCACCAGCGACACGGCCCTGAGGTTGGCTCATTTTTTCGACAACAGTGCAGAGTTCTGGCTGAATTTGCAGAAGCTCTATGAGTTGCGGATTGCTGACGAGAAAATAGGCGAGAGTATCAGAGCACTGCCAACACTCAAGGATCGCGAGGTTGTGCAGACCTGACGCGCGGGAAGTAGGCGTGAACCGGAGCCTGATAGTCGGAATGCCGGAACAGGCGCTCATGGGAGCGGGCCGCGGCTCGACATGCAATCGCGGTTTACGAAACCAAATTGCCTAAATGGATGACTCCGACTCAAAGGAGACAATCGCCATGAAATGCAGCGTTGGAGGCACGGGGAGGAAAATCAGTGAGAAAACAAGTGCTTGATCAGGAAACCCTGGATGACATCATCCGGCGCATCGTGGAGGTCGCGCAACCGGAGCGGATTGTCCTCTTCGGGTCGGCCGCCCGAGACGACATGACGCGGAACAGCGACGTAGATCTCCTCATCATCAAGGAGGGCGGCGATGCGAATCTCAGGGCCCGTATTTACGAGAAGATGTACGGTGTGCGCGTCGCGGTTGATGCGATTCTGGTCTCGCCGGCGGATGTAGAACGCTACAAGGATAGCCATGCGTTGGTCATCAAGCCGGCGCTGCAAAAGGGAAGAGTGGTGTATGAATCCGCCTGAACGTTTTCCGCCGGATGATCCGCGCGAATGGCTGAACCGCGCCAGAAGCAATTTGGCTAGTCAACCGGATGGAGGCTGATGATTACATCGATTCGCCTCGTGAATTTCAAGAACTTCGCCGACGAGACCCTGCGGGTCGGCCCGTTCACAGTAATCGTGGGCGCGAACGCCAGCGGCAAGAGCAACATCCGTGATGCCTTCCGCTTCCTGCACGGCATCGGCCGGGGCTATACCCTGGCGGAGATCATCGGCGGCAAATATGGGGCGGACTGGAAGCCGATTCGCGGTGCAGCGAATGAGATTGTCCGGTTCGGGCAGTGTGCGTTTTCTATTGAGGTCCGCATGAAATTGGAAGATGCAGACGCACGTTACCTGATCGAGGTCAGCGGCGACAAAGAAAGACCTAATGAATTCCGGTTTACCAAGGAAAAACTTACGGGCGTACTCAGACCTGGGCACAATAGCGACTTCGGCTCCTTCAGCGTTACGAGCGATCCCGACCGAGACGTCTCTATCCGAACACAATCCGACGCCTTCCCTCTGCTTCTCAACATGTTTTTGGCCATTAAAGAGGGAGATCCCAAAGTCCAGACCAAGTTTCAACCGGCGCTGGAAAAGATAGGAGAGCCCATAGACATTGCCCCCCCCTCTAAAAAATACCTTGAACCACACATCCAACAGATCATCACCATCTTTGCCAACATGCGCTTTCTGGAACTGTCGCCGGACAGAATGCGGGAGCCTGGTTTCCCGGGCGCGACCGTTTTGGGAGACTCCGGCGAGAATTTGCCGACGGGACTAGAGGACATCTGCGCCGACCCCAAGCGAAAGGAGATTCTGACAAGTTGGGTACACGAACTCACACCTATGGATGTAGCAGACTTCGAGTTCCCGCGTGATCCCAGCGGTCGGATCCATCTCATGCTCTGCGAGGCAAATGGCAGAAAAATGAAGCCGTCCTGGAAACCCTGGCATGAGGTTGTGCAACTGCGCGACGACCTGAAGACGGGCGAACTCTCGCTGGCGGTGTTCGCCGCCGACCTGTACGACGTGGTCATGCAGAAGGGCCAACGGCCGGTCTACGAGCATCCCGCCGAATTCTTCGCCCTTGCCTCCTTCGCCAGCGTAGACACTGAGACCGGGAAGCACCAGGAATGGCGGCCGATCCTGGAGGGCGAGCTTGCCAAGGCGCGCACGATTCAGTCCGAGGCAACCGGTCTGCGCCACCGAGAGATGGAGCAGGCAGTTATTTCCGTATTCTTGAGTTCGCAACCCATTGGTCACAAGGCGTGGATACAGGAGCTGATGGTGCTGCTCGGAGCAGCCAAACCGGACAAGATAGAACTGGAGAAGGCGCTGCGACGCTGGACGGAGTTGTCCTGGTTCCTGGACGAAGTGGAGGTCGGTGCGGGCGAGACGAACCCGGACGGGACCCGTCAGCTACCGAAGGCCTGGCGGCTGGGCAATCGTCCCAACCTGCGCCAGATGCACCACGATGCCTGCAGCAACCGGGTACCGCCCACACTGGTGGAATCACAAATCATCAATGCCATCGAAAAGCTGAAGACACTCACCTCCGGCGCGTCCGCCGCGGGCGCCAGAGTCCACAACCTGCCGGAAAGGCCGCGCGATATTGCGGACGACGGTGAGTTCCATTACGCCATCCTCGGCCCGCAAGCAGCCTCGGAATCGGGCAAACCCAGCACGGTGGCAAAGCGGTTCATTGAAGAGACGACTGCATCCGACCGCCCCCGGGTCTATCGCAACGCGGTCGTGCTCGCCGTTCCTTCCCGGGATGGTCTTGATGCGGCGCGCACGCGAGTTCGGGAGTATCTCGGTTGGGAGGAGGTCGGCGATCAACTCAAGGACCAGCCGATCGATCCGATTCGTGAGCAGATGCTCGCCACCGAGACAGAGACAGCCAGAAGGCGCATCCCGGAGGCGATCAGGCAAGCTTACTCGGTGGTGGTGACGGTCAGCGAAAGCAATGCCATCCATGCCTTCAAAGTCGTGGTCACCGACGAACCCCTGTTCACGACCATCAAGGCCGACAGACGATCTCGTGTTCAGAAAACGGCTATCAGCTCGGAAGCGATGATGCCGGGCGGCCCCTATGACTTGTGGCGGAAAGACGAGCCATCCCGTCGGGTCAAGGACTTGGTCGGCGCCTTCGCCCAGTTCCCGAAGCTGCCTAAAATGCTGCGGCGTAAAGAGATTCTGGATACCGTGGTTCAGGGGGTCCAAGAAGGAATCTGGGTAGCGCAGGTCGTGCGCCCCGACCGGACCGTCCGAACATTCTGGCGTACTGCTATCGACGAAGCTGCCCTCAAGGATTCAGGTCTGGAGGTCTTGCTGCCTGATGGATCGAGCTCAGCGACGACAGATACGATTATTTGGCCGGTGGCCACACGGACCGTCCGAACATTCTGGCGTACTGCTATCGACGAAGCTGCCCTCAAGGATTCAGGCTTCAATTCTTGGCGAGCCGGTGCCGGCCGGTGGAGGTGTTGCTGCCTGATGGATCAAGCTCAGCGACGACAGCGCCTCCTGGCCCTGCGACCTCGCCGGTGCCCAGCGGTGCCCAGCACGTGATGCTGCAGGTGCCGGCTGGCCGAGGGATCAGTGTGGGTGAAGGGAAGCCTGATACGTCTAAGCCGAAAGGACTGCTTGTTGCCGAGGCTGTTCTGGAAGCCAATGGCATTCAGGACTTGGCAGATCAGATTCCGGACATCGCCAAGGCAGCCGTCGGCAATGACCTGAAGTTCAACGTCCGTGTCGAGTTTGGTGGAGAAACTGCTCCCGACTCGGAGGCGGTGGAAGAGATCAATAAGTTACTCTCTGAAGTGTCGGACAAGCTAAGACTCAATCCGTTTCAACCGCCGCTACCAACTCCCTGATCTGGTCCCTCGCATGGCTCATGTCGCCGTGCGGACTCCTCCGCTGCCCTATCGCCTGTTAACCGTGGCTGGAACTTTTGCGTAATCAGGAAATATTTTTGCACCCCTTGAAAACCTTTGCTTTTCAAGGGGTTCCCAACAGCGCACAGGCCCCGGGCCGCGGGTGCGTGCCGGGATAGTTGCCTTCGGACGGGTTTGGTTGTCGTGCGAGGATGAGTTCATGAACTGAAGACTCGCTACGCTTGCGCCGGTCGCCAATCGTGCTAGACTCGACCCTCCGAATATGAACGTCATCACCGCGAACCCCCGACTCGCCCGCGAACTCCAGCAGGAATACGACCGGGAACAGGAGGCGGCAGGACTGTCCTGCTGGCCGACGCCGCCCATCCTGCCCTTGTCTGCATGGCTGTCCGAACTCTGGAGGGACTGGTTGTTTTCCGGCCAGGCGGAGACCACTGCCCGCCTCCTCCGGCCGGCCGAAGAGCGGGCCATCTGGGAAGACATCATTCGTTCACGCAGTCAGAACCTGCTGCTGGAGGTCCCCAGGACCGCGGAGTCGGCCTTCGACTCCTGGAATCTTCTCTGCGCCTGGCATCTTCCCTTGGACGCCCCGGAGTGGAGAGATCACGAGGATTCCGAGACCTTCCTGTCGTGGGCCGAGGAGTTTCGTCGCCGCTGCCGCCAAAACGGGTGGTTCTCGGATGCCGAACTTCCGGCGTTTGTGGCAGGTCTCATCGAACGGGGGCACCTCCCGCTCCCCGACCAGGTGGAATTTGCAGGCTTTCTTGAGCCGACGCCCGCCCAGCAGCGGCTGTTCGACTCCCTGGCCCTGCGCGGGACGGAAGTCCGCCAGCGCGAAATCCCCCAAGCCGCCGGCAAGGCGGTGCGCCTGGGCCTGATCGATGCCGGTCGTGAGATCCGCGCCGCCGCCGAATGGGCCCGCCGGATTCTGGAAAACGAGCCGGAGGCTGCAGCCCCGAATTTCCGAATCGGCGTCATCGTTCCCGATCTGGGCCGATGCCGCAGCCAGATTGAGCGTGTCTTCGGTGAAGTGTTGCATCCCCGCACCCGGCTACGGCAGGACCTGGACCCGAGGCGGCTCTTCAACATCTCTCTGGGATTACCCGCTGGCGAGTACCCGATTATCGAGACGGCATTCCTCCTCCTTGGAACCGACCCCCGGGAGATTCCAATCGAGATCGCCGGCCGACTTTTGCGATCCCCATTTTTGCAGGGTTCCGAGGAGGAATTTACGAGCCGCGCCCTGCTGGACGTCGCCTTGCGTTCTCTGGGGGAACCTTACGTTTCGCTGACGGACATCATCGCGTTGGCGCGCGGTGGCGATGCCTCGCATCGGTGTCCCATGCTCGCCTCCCGGTTCCTGGCCTGGACCGAGCACTACCAGGCACTGCAGACCACGCGGATGCCTAGCGACTGGGCTCCCGTCCTGTCCGGATTCCTGCAGGCGGTCGGGTGGCCCGGAGATCGCGGTATCGACAGCACGGAGTACCAGACATTTGAAGTCTGGAAGGAACTGCTCTCCGAACTGGCCAGGCTTGATCGTGTCTCCGGGCGCATCTCGCTGGGCACGGCCGTCGGCAGGCTGAGACGCCTGGCTTCGGCCAGGCAGTTTCAACCGGAGTCCGAGCCGGCGCCTGTCCAGATTCTGGGCGTTTTGGAAGCCTCCGGCCTGCGCTTCGACCGGCTCTGGATCATGGGGATGCACGACAATGCCTGGCCGGCGGCCCCGGCGCCCGATCCCTTCCTGCCGTTTCGCCTGCAGCGCCGTTTCAACCTGCCACGCTCCTCCCCGGACCGCGAACTGGAGTTTGCCCGGACTTTCACGGCCCGCCTCCTGTCGAGCGCTCCAACCGTGGTGGTCAGCTATCCCGAGCGGGAAGGCGATTCGGATTTGAGAGTCAGCCCGCTCCTGACTGCACTGCCGGAGGTCGCCGCGGCCGACCCGGGACTTCCGGCTTCAGCCAACTACCTGGAGCAGCTTCAACGCTCGTCCCTGATGGAGAGCCTGGAGGACCACCGTGCCCCGCCCTGGGGCGACCTCGCCCTTCAGGCCGGGACCTCTTTGTTCAGGCTGCAGGCGGCCTGTCCCTTCAGGGCCTTTGCCGAGTTGCGTCTAGGAGCAAGGGCGCCGGATCAGCCCGAACCCGGCTTGAACGCTCTCGACCGGGGTCAACTGGTCCATCGCATTCTGGAGCGTGTCTGGGAGCAGTTGCGATCCCACCAGGGATTGCTTTCGATGAGTGAGGAAGGGCTGGCGGATCTGGTGCGCTCCAAGGCCGGCTCCGAGATTCGGAAGTTCTCCGGAGGCCGCCGGGCTCTGCGAAACGCCCGGTTTGCGGCCATCGAACAGGCACGGATTGAACAGGTCATCGGGCAGTGGCTGCTCCTCGAAAAACAACGGCAGCCATTCGCGATGCTCGAGCAGGAAAAAAGGCGGCGTGTGACACTGGGAGGTATCGAGGTGAACGTCCGCGCCGACCGGGTCGATCGCCTCGAAAACGGGGAGCTGGTCATTCTGGACTACAAGTCCGGCGAGTGCAGGCCATCCGATTGGGACGGCTCCAGGCCCGATGAACCGCAACTGCCCATCTACGCTGTGACCGCCGACGACCCGGTGGCGGGTGTCTTCTTCGGCAGGCTCAAGACCGGTAAGGCTGCCTTTCTAGGACTGGCTTGCTCAGAGGAGATCGTTCCCGGCGTCCGTGTGCCCGACGGCCAGCAGGAACTGGGCCCGACGATTGACGAGTGGCGGGAGGTCCTGGATCGACTGGGCCGTGACTTTAAGGCAGGACAAGCCGTCGTGGACCCCAAGAAACCCGGTCAGACCTGCCGGCATTGCGCGCTGCCGGCACTCTGCCGGATCGGACAAGCTGCTGCCAAGTCGGAGGGCGGCCATGATTGACCAGGTCCAGGACCGGAAGCAGCGTCTGCAGGCGCTCGACCCCACCCGATCGTACATCGTCCAGGCCCCCGCGGGTTCCGGAAAAACCGAATTGCTCATCCAGCGATTCCTGACGCTGCTGGGGCAAGTCGAGCAACCCGAGGCCGTCGTCGCCATCACCTTTACGCGAAAGGCGGCCGCGGAGATGCGCCACCGGGTCATCGCCGCCCTCCAGAGCGCCTCAGGCCCGCAACCCGACACACCGCATGAAAAGCACACCTGGAAACTCGCCCAGGCAGCGCTGGCTCAGAACGACGAACGCAACTGGCGGCTGACCGAGCATCCGTCACGTCTTCGCATTCAGACCATCGATTCGCTGTGCGCCCTGCTGGTTCGGCAGATGCCCTGGGTTTCGGGCATGGGGGCTTCGCTCGGCACGGAAGAAGACGCGGGGCACTTGTACCTTCAGGCGGCCCGCCGAACACTGGCCATGTTGGATTCCCACGGGACGCGGACTGAATTTTCCAGGGCCTTGTCGCAACTTCTCTCACACCTGGACAACAACGTCGCAACGGTCGAGCGGCTGTTGAGCACCATGCTGGGGAACCGCGACCAGTGGCTGCGACACGTGGTCGGAACGCCGCCGCCGGCCGTTTTGCGCAAGGAACTGGAGCGTTCACTCGAGCGGGTGGTGGAGCCCGCTCTCGAACGGGTGGAAGCGGCATTCCCCGAAGGCTTCAGGGCAGAGACCGTCGCACTGGCCCGCTTCGCTGCCGGGAACCTTCGAGAACAGAACCATACGAGCGCCCTTGACGCTTGCTTCGAGCTAAGGGAGTTTCCGGACGCTACCTTGGAGTCGCTGCCTCGTTGGCTGGGGCTGGCGGAGATGTTCCTGACCCAACAGGGAACCCGCCGCCAGTCCCTTAACAAGAACCAGGGGTTCCCGCCGACCCCTTTAGGACGTGGAGCCAAGGAGGTTTGGCGCAGGATCGAACTCGACGAGGCCACCCTAGCCGCGCTGCACCAGTTGCGGTCGCTGCCGCCGGCGCGCTTCGACGATGGGCAGTGGGAGGTGCTGGCCGCCCTGATGCTCCTGTTGCCCGTGGCCGTCGGTCAACTTCGACTCGTCTTTCAGGACGAAGGGGGTGTCGACTTCACCGAGACCGCGATTGGAGCCCGAGCCGCTCTGGGCACGGACGAGGTTCCCACCGACCTCGCCTTTGCGCTCGACTGCCGAATCCAGCACCTGCTGATCGATGAGTTTCAGGATACCTCCCAAAGTCAGTACTCCCTGCTGGCCAGACTCATCGGAGACTGGCAGCCAGGAGATGGACGGACGCTGTTTCTGGTCGGCGATCCGATGCAGTCGATCTACGGCTTTCGCGAAGCGGAAGTGGGCCTTTTTTTGAGTGCTCGGGCAAGCGGAATCGGCGCTGTCCGGCCGGCGCCGCTCACGCTCTCGGTGAATTTTCGTTCCAGCGCGGGAATCGTGGATTGGGTGAACCGCGCACTGAGCGAGGCGTTCCCGGAAACGGAAAATGTGTTGACCGGCGCGGTGACCTACGAACCCTCGGTGCCGTTCAAGGGCGACAGTCCCGACCGGGCCGTTCGCCTGCATCCTTTTCTGACGGATGAGCCGCAACCCGAGGAGGCCCGGCGTGTCATCGAAATCATCGAGGATGCCCAGTCCAAGAACCCGGGCGGGACGATTGCCGTGCTGGTGCTGGCCCGCAGCCACTTGTTGCATATCGTCTCTGCGCTTCGCAAACGCGGAAAGAAATTTCGTGCCGTGGAGATCGATCCCCTGGGCGAACGCCCGGTGGTGCAGGACCTGATGGCGCTTACTCAGGCGCTCTTGCATCCAGGCCACCGGCTGGCCTGGTTGTCGATTCTCCGGGCGCCCTGGTGCGGTTTGAGGCTGGGGGACCTTGACGCGCTGGTAAAGGACGACTTCACGGCCGCGGTCTGGGATCTTCTTCAGGATTCGGCCAGACGAGAGCAATTGTCTCCCGACGGCAGGAGACGCGTCGACCGTCTGATCCCTCTTCTCGGCGATGCACTGGACCGGCGAGGAAGACTGCCTGTCCGCCGCTGGGTGGAAAGCCTGTGGATCGCTCTGGGCGGTCCGGCCTGCCTCGAAACGCGGGCGGAGCTGGAAGAGGCCGGCACCTACCTGGACTTGCTGGAACAATCGCTCGACGGCATGCAACTCAAGAACGAGACCAGGTTCGCCCAGGACGTCGCCCGCCTGTTCGCACCTTCCGACGTTGAAGCCGGCGAAGGCCTGCAATTGATGACGATTCACAAGGCCAAGGGGCTGGAGTTCGACACGGTGATCCTGCCGGGTTTGGGACGCCGTACGCGGCACGACGATCCGCGCCTGCTGCGGTGGCTGGAATACATGGACGGCGATCGGTCCCGCCTGCTGCTGGCGCCGATTCCCCAAGCCGCGGGCGACAAGGATTCGCTCTACGACTACCTGAAAAGCGTTGACTGGGAGAAGCGCATTCATGAGACGACGCGCCTCCTCTATGTGGCCGCCACCAGGGCTCGGAACAACCTGCATCTGCTGGGACACACCAAACCCGATCCTGAAGAGGTGTCGTTGAAACCTCCCAATTCGCGCACCCTGCTGGCAAAGATCTGGACGACGGTCGAGCCGGAATTCTCGGAAAGTCTAAAAGACTACGTAGTTGAGGAAGAGGATACGGACGATACCGTTGCGGCAGAGCCTCCAGGCGTCCCTCTCCGACGCCTGGTTGCGGATTGGACGCCCCTCCCTCCCCCTGAGGATGTCGCTTGGGAACCACGGAAACAGGCGTCCGGGACTGAAGCCATCGGCACGCGCCAACCGACTTTCGAGTGGGTGAGCGAACTGCAGCGACGAGTGGGAACCGTCGTCCATCGGATGCTTCAGCAACTGTGTGCGCCGGACCGTCTGAACTTCAACCCGGACACCCTTCGCGTTGCCCTGCAACGGGAGGGACTGGACGGCGCCAAGCTCGACCAGGCCCTGTCCCGAGCACACTCCGCTCTGAAAAATACCGTCGGCGACGACCGCGGCCGCTGGATCCTTTCACGGCACCAGAAAGACCAACGTGAGTACGCACTTTCCGCAGTGCTCCAAGGCAGAGTTCGGCGGTTTGTCCTGGACAGGACCTTCGTGGCAGGTGGCACGCGCTGGATCATCGACTACAAGACCGGAACTCATACCGGCGGGTCCCTGGAAAGCTTTCTCGACAATGAGCAGGCCCGGTATCGCGCTCAGTTGGAAGGCTACGCGAGCGTGATCCGGTCCATGGATTCCCGCCCCATTCGCCTGGGTCTGTATTTCCCCCTGCTTCAGGCCTGGAGGGAGTGGCCCTACGCGGGCTAGCTGTGCCCGCATTTAGCCGTGGGCGTAAGCCGGGCGCAAGCCATTGGAACCCGATAGATCCATCCTCCGAGCCGCGTCAGCGGCGGATGAGTAGCATCCTTCCAAAACACTGCCTCAATAAAACAACGCCGAACACGAACGAAAAGAGTGCACCCCCCGGTGAAAAAGATCCCGGGTCGGGCATAGGCTGATCGTGAAATAAGTGTGTATATGCGACTTCCAATTGTGACATGTCCGTGAATTCATGCGATGTGATGTTATCATTGGCATCGGTGAAGTTCGGCGCGGCTCCAACCCCCACTTCCATCGAGCCAACCGGCGGCCCCGGATTGGGTCTGTCTCCGGCTCCAAAGAGGGTCGACCCTTGACCAATCCCGACAAACTGAAGCGAGAAAACGAGGCGCTGCGGGACTGTATCTCCAAACTGAGTGCGGCCAGCCTGCGCATCAGCGCCAGCCTTGACCTCGGCACCGTCCTGCGCGAGGCCGTAGAAAGCGCCTGCGCCCTGACCGGCGCCCGCTACGGCGTGATTGCAATCATCGACGACTCGAGCCGAGGCTACGACTACGTCACCTCCGGCTTCACGCCAGAGGAGGACCGGCGGCTGGCGAACTTACCCGAAGGGCCGCAACTATTCGAACACTTCCGAAACCTTTCGGGACCACTCAGACTGCGAGACCT
Source organism: Candidatus Versatilivorator sp. (assembly GCA_965198125.1). Lineage (GTDB taxonomy): Bacteria > Acidobacteriota > Terriglobia > Versatilivoradales > Versatilivoraceae > Versatilivorator. The sequence goes on from CBDAOQ010000003.1 coordinate 5,643,625, forward strand.
GCCAGGCTACGTCCGGTCACTCGGCTTCTCCTCGGAGCTGATTCTGGCGGACACATTTCAGGGAACACCGATGCATCACCGGAGCGTCAACGTCGGCAACTTCTTTCTGGGCGGGAAGGAAAGCGGAGGAGAGTTCACCAGCGAGGACGAACAGGTCCTGGTGTTGTTCGCGTCGCAGGCGGCGGCGGCGATCGCCAACGCCCGCACCCACCGGGCCGAGCAGCGGGCGCGGGCAGACCTGGAGGCGCTGGTCGAAACCTCGCCGCTGGGCGTGGTGGTCTTCGATGCCAGAACCGGACATGCGGTGTCGTCCAATCGGGAGGCGAGGCGGATTGTCGAGGGCCTGCGCCAACCGGGCCGCCCCCCGGAGCAATTGCTGGAGGCAATTACCTACCGGCGCGCCGACGGGCGGGAAATTGCCCTGGACGAATTCCCGCTGGCGCTGGAGTTGAGCGCCGCGACCACGGTGCGCGCCGAGGAGATCGTGCTTGAGGTCCCCGACGGCCGGAGCGTGAAGACGCTGGTCAACGCCACGCCGATCCGTTCCACGGACGGCGAGGTCGAGTCCTTGGTGGTGACCATGCAGGACCTGGCGCCCCTGGAGGAGCTGGAGCGGTCGAGGGCGGAGTTCCTGAGCCTGGTGAGCCACGAACTGCGGGCCCCGTTGACCTCCATCAAGGGCTCGACCGCCACCGTGCTGGGTGCCTCGCCGCCACTGGAGCCGGCAGAGATGCTCCAGTTCTTCCACATCATCGACGAGCAGGCCGATCACATGCGGGGCCTGATCAGCGACCTGCTGGATGCGGGGAGAATCGAGGCGGGCACGTTATCGGTGACCCCCGAGCCGGCTGAGGTGACCGGCCTGGTGGACCAGGCCAGAAACACCTTCCTGAGCGGGGGTGGCAGGCACACCATACTCATCGACCTGCCGCCGGACCTGCCCCGGGTGCTGGCCGACCGGCGGCGCGTCGTTCAGGTTCTGAACAACCTCTTCTCCAACGCCTCCAGACACGCTCCCGAGTCCTCCCCGATCCGGGTGGCCGCGGTGCGGGATGGCGTGCACGTGGCTATTTCGGTCTCCGACGAAGGCAGGGGAGTGCCGCCGCACCTGCTGCCCTACTTGTTCCGGAAGCACTCGCGGATCGGCGCCCGAGATCAGGAGCGAGGGATCGGGGGATCGGGCCTGGGCCTGGCCATCTGCAAGGGGCTGGTGGAGGCCCACGGGGGCCGCATCCGGGCCGAGAGCGGGGGGAAGGGTCGGGGCACGCGGTTCACTTTCACCATCCCGGTGGCCGAGCAGGCGGGAAACGTCGTTACCGCCGACTTGGCCCGAAGCTCTGCCCGCTCGCATCGGAAAGGGCGGGAGCGAAGACGCATCCTGGTGGTGGACGACGACCCCCAGACGCTTCGCTACGTTCGGGACGCACTCACGGCGGCGGGCTTTTCCCCGCTAGTGACCGGCGACCCGCGGGAGGTGTCGGACCTGGTCAAGACGAAAAGGCCCCACCTGGTTTTGCTGGACCTGATGCTGCCCGGGACCGATGGTATCGAGTTGATGGAGCGCCTCCCCGAGCTGGCCGACCTGCCGGTCATCTTCATCTCGGGCTACGGCAGGGACGAGACGATCGCCAGGGCCCTGGAGAGGGGGGCCGCCGACTATATCGTCAAGCCCTTCTCGCCGACCGAGCTGGCGGCGAGAGTCCAGGCGGCCCTGCGCAGACTTGCCGATCCGTCCGAACCCTTTCAACTGGGGGATCTGGCCATCCGCTACGAACAACGCCGGGTGACGGTGGCCGGGCGTCCCGTGGAGCTGACGCCCACCGAATACGAACTGCTCCGCGTGCTGTCGGTCAACGCGGGACGGGTAACGACCTACGATTCGCTGCTGCGCCAGGTGTGGAGCGGGAAAGACACTGGCGACTCCCAGTCTGTGCGGGCTTACGTGAAGAGGCTCCGGCGCAAGCTCGGCGATGACGCAGCCAGCCCCGCCTACATTTTTAACGTACGCCAGATCGGCTACCGCATGCCCAAACCGGGCGACGAGTGAGGCCTCTTCCCCTCGGTTTTCTTTTAGTTTTTCTTCGTGTCCCTTCGTGGTCCTTCGTGTCCCTTCGTGGATATCTTTATTGTCCTTCGTGCCCCTTCGTGGATTGAGAGCCGACGTCTCCTTCCATTGGTGGGCACTCCGGACCCAGGACCTCCCTCAACTCCAGGTGGGTTTCGATTTCCTTCCGGGTCCGCCACACCGGACGTAGCTGCTTGCGGGCGAACAGCGCCAACTGGTCTCCCCGATGGGGCGAGTCGGGTTGGGTGGCGTTTCCATAGCTCAGCAGGGCTTGCGCTCTGACAGGTTGGGAGAACTCCACCAGGGCCACGAAGGAATCGCCGAACGCGGCGCGGAAGCGGCCGTCTTTTTCGGGGGCGAACTCCAGGACCCGAAAGACTCCCAGCCGGCTGGGGCCTCCGCTGGCCGGCAGGTCGCGCCCGCCCATTCTCAGACGATAGACCTCTCCCCAGGGCACGTCCAGAGCACCGAAACGATCCAGGGTGTTGCGGGCGGCTTTTTCCAGGGCGGCCACGGCGGCGGCGGGATGGGCCAGCCCCTTGGGGGTGGTCAGGGGAGCCTGCGCCTGCCAGGGGGTCGTGAACATCCCGGCGCCCAGGGTTCGGACCCATTCGGCGAAGAGCACGGCGCCCCGGCTCTCTGCCTCGGCCCGCCGATCCCAACCGCCCAGGACCCCGACCGCCTGTCGCGTCAAATCGCTTGCTCCCCGCCCGACCGCGGCCGTCAGTTCGTCCAGAATGCGGTCGGCCACTTCCATCCGGGTGGAGTGTTTGTAACGGCCCAACGATTCGAAGCTGACCTGCCGATCCTGCTCCAGCATGCGCACCGAACGCTGAGCACGGAAACGCACCCGACTGGGGGCCAGATAGGCGGGAAAATCACCGGGATTCAGCAGCTGGGGGAGGGTGGAGGTCCAGGGCGGATCGTTGGCGCTCTGTACCCACCCGTTCGAGGGGTCCACGACCCGGGGCAACTCCTCATAGGGGTGGGTCCGGGTCCAGAGCATTTCCGGACGGTCCCCGGGAACGACTCCCTGCCAGTCCTGCCAACCACCTGAGGCACGGATGGGTGTCCGTCCGCCGAACACGTAGAGAATGTGTCCCTCCCGATCGGCATAGATCAGATTGAAGATTGGAATCTGCAGCCGCCGCAGGGCCGATTCGAATTCCTGGAGGCTCCTGGCCCGGATCATGTCCCAGTACTGCTCGAACATGTGGGGCTGATCCAGACCGACCAGTCGGACGGCAACGGCCTTGTCGCCCTTGACCTCCAGCACCGGACCATGGACCGACCGGCGCACCACCAGGGTCTCCCGGCGAAGGGTCCGGTCCGGTTGACGGACCCGGATGGACTGGGTCTCAGTCTCGAAGGCTCTGACCGCTTGATCCCAGCGGTAACCGCCTTCCGCCAGAGTCAACTCGAAAAGGTCGATGCCGTCCATCGGATTGGTGGTATGGGTCCAACCCAGGTGATCGTTGAACCCCAACCCCAGGATGGGCATTCCGACCAGGGTGGCGCCGTAGGCATCCACTTCCGGAGCTTTCCACTGGGCTTCGAACCAGGTGAAAAGCCCGCTCCAGGGAAGGTGGGGATTGACCAGCAACATGGCATGGCCGCCCGCCGACCGCGAGGGGGCAATGGCCCATCCATTGGAGCCCGGGGCCGGCCGGCTGACTTTCCCGAAGGTGACCTCTCTTCCGACGAAGGAGAGATGGATCACCCGCTGCAGGTGTCCCAGGACATCGGTCGGTTCCAGCGGAAGGACGGGCTCCAGCTCAGGGTCGATACTCTCCGGGTGCCTTTGGGCATAGGCGTTCATCCCCTCCACAAACCGGTTCAGATACCCCTTGAACCGCGGCCGTTGCGCCCGGTACCACTGCTGCGACCGCCGGGGCACGCCCATGGTTCTCAAGTAGCGGTCGGAGGCCAGATAGGACTCCCCCCAATACTCCGCTGCCCGCCCCCGTGCCTCACCGTAGAGCCGCAAAATGAGGTTGGCGTGATTCTTCATCTGGGCCCAGCCGAAGGCCCGGAACAGCTCTCCGGCGTCGGGGGCATGGATATGGGGCACTCCCCAGCGGTCCCAAAGGATCTCGGTCGGTCCCTGATCGCGCCGAACGCAGGCCGCGGCCACCAGTGCCAGCGCTATCCCGGCCAGCAGGATCCATCGGCCCGTTGGACTTCTCATCGCCATTCTCCGAAATAGGCTGAGGTGACTCCCCGCAATCTGTCTGGAGGCGCCCTCCATTCTTCCAGAGATCAGGACCCCTGTCATTGCTATTATAGGAGGCAGGGGACGCCTTTTGAGGCGACCGGGAGCTCTCCATGAAATATCTGGTGACGGGCGCCAGTGGATTTATAGGCGGCTGCCTGGCCAGGCAACTCGTCCAGGCCGGACACGAGGTGACGGCCCTGGTGCGCAATCCCGGCGCCGCCGGGGACCTCAAGGCCGCCGGAGTGGTCCTGCATCAGGGGGACATCCGGAACAAATCGGCCCTGCGAGCTCCCATCAGCGGGGTAGACGGCCTCTTTCACCTGGCCGCCTGGTATCGGATCGGAGTGAGGAGCCGGCGGGAGGCCTACCAGACCAACGTGGAGGGCACCCGCAACGTCCTGGAAACGGCCCGGGAGCTGGGAGTTCCCAGGGTCGTCTACACCAGCACCGTCGCTGTCTCCTCCGACACCGGTGGAAGGCTGGTTGACGAAGGGTTTCGCCATGAGGGGGCCTGGTTGAGCCAGTACGACCGAACCAAGTGGATGGCCCACTACCAGGTGGCCCGGCCCATGGCCCAGGCCGGCCTGCCCCTGGTCATCCTGCAGCCCGGCGTGGTGTACGGACCCGGCGACCCCAGTGCCATCGGCACGGCCATTCGCCAGTACCTGCAGGGCCGGCTGCCCCTGACCCCTCAACGAACCGCCTTCTGCTGGGCCCACGTCGAGGACACCGCCACGGCTCATCGCCTGGCCATGGAACGAGGCTGGCTGGGAGAGAGCTACATCGTCGCCGGCCCGGTCCACACCTTCCGGGAGGTCTTCGAAGTGGCCGAGCGCCTGACCGGCATCCCGGCCCCCCGAATTCACCCGGGGCCCGGCACCATGAAGGCCCTGGCAGCCTGCATGGGCATTCTGGGAACCTTCCTTCCCCTGCCCCCGACCTATGCGGCCGAGAGCCTGCGGGTCATGGCCGGGACGACCTATATTGGTGACGACCGGAAGGCCCGCCGCGAGTTGGGCTTCGCTCCCCGGCCGTTGGAGGAGGGACTGCAGGAAACGCTGGCCTACGAAATGGAGCGCCTGGGCATGGGGGCCGGCGGACGTGTTTAGCCGGGACCCCGCCCGACACAACGGGGCGGATCATACGGGGTGAAACAGGGGTGTTTCAGGTAAGTCGGGCCCCCGCCCTGCCGTGCGGATCATTCGAGGAAAAACAGCCGATCGTTAATGAAGACGAACCACGAATGGACACGAAGTTCGTGGAAATCTTTTCCCCCTTCGTGTCTTTCTTCGTGGTCCTTCACGGATCCCTTTCGAGTCTTTTCCAACCCCTTGGAATCCCTTCGCGGACCCCCTTCCCGACCTTTGGCAGGCCCCTCTCGAGCCTCCTCCAACGCCTTAGTGGCCCTTTGCCGTTCTTCGTGCCCCTTCGTGGATATCTTTTTTCCTTTATTGCTTGTCGGTCTGAGGCGTCGCCTCGCTAGTTCATCTCTCCCTTGAAGGGCCAATCCTCCTTTTGCTATTCTTTGCAGTCAGGAGAAGCTCGTGATCATGTGCAATCTGGCGCGGGCAGCCCTGGCGCTGCCGGTCATTGCAGGGCTGCTGGGGGTTGCGGGAAAGGCCGCCGACCCCAAGGTGGATTTCGCCCGGGAGATTCAGCCGATCTTCCAGGAGCGGTGCATGGGCTGTCACGGCAGCCAAACCCAGTTGCACGGCTTCAGGCTGGACCGCAGGTCGGATGCCCTCAGCGGCGGTGACTCCGGCGTCCCGGCCATCGTTCCGGGAAACAGCTCCGGCAGCCTGCTGCTGCGCTATGTCGCCGGTCTGGATCCCGAAGTGGTCATGCCGCCCGAGGGACCGCCGCTGACAGGCGAACAGGTGGAACTGCTGCGGCGCTGGATCGACCAGGGCGCCGTCTGGCCGCAGGAAGTGGACCCTTCCGAATTTAAACCTCCCGCTACCAGCCATCACTGGGCCTTCCAACCCGTCTCCAGACCCGCCCTGCCCCCCGTGCGGGCCCGGGAGTGGGTCAGGAATCCCATCGATGCCTTTGTCCTGGCCAGGCTGGAGGCCAGAGGCTGGAAGCCCTCGCCGCCGGCCGGGCCTCGCCAGCTCCTGCGCCGGCTCTATCTCAACCTGGTTGGACTGCCCCCCAACCTGGAGGAGCAGGAAGCCTTCCTCACCGAGCCGAGCGAGGCCAACTACAGGCAGACCATTGAGGACCTGCTCTCCCGGCCGGCCTACGGAGAGCGCTGGGCCCGCCACTGGCTCGACCTGGTCCGCTACGCCGAAAGCAACGGATACGAACGGGACGGCGCCAAGCCCCATGCCTGGAAATACCGGGACTACGTGATCCGGTCCTTCAACCGGGACAAGCCCTTCGACCGCTTCGTCCTGGAGCAATTGGCCGGGGACGAGCTGGCCGGCGCCTCGGCCGAGACCCTCATCGCTACCGGGTATTTCCGCCTCGGGCCCTGGGACGATGAACCGGCCGATCCCCAAACCGACCGATTCGATCAACTGGACGACATGGTCAGCACCACCTCCCAGGTCTTCCTGGGACTGACCCTGGGGTGCGCCCGCTGCCACAACCACAAGTTCGACCCCCTGACCGCCCAGGACTACTACTCCATGGTGGCGGTCTTTAACGGTTTACAGCGCCCCCGGAAGGGCCGCAAGGAGCTGGACCTGCCCATCGGTGCTCCCCGGCAACTGGAGCAGTACCGGGCCGTCTCCGGCGAGATCGAGCGCCTGCAGGAAGAGCTCGACCGGTTGAGAACCCGCTTGCGGCGGACCTTCCTGGAGTCGGGCCGGTCCAACCTGCCGGCCCTGGCGGTGCAAGCCTTCCTGACCCGGGATCCAAGCCGGGAGCAGAAGGGCTTGAGGCTGGCCTTCCGGAAACAGTTGGAAGAGGAGGTCGACAACGCCCCCATGGCGGATGGAGTCCGGCAGCAGTTGAGGGCCGGGGAACAAGAAATCCAGGCTCTGGAAGCCGCCCGCATCGATCTGCCCCGCGGCTATTTCCTACACGAACCGGATCGGAACCCGCCGGCCACCCATCTGCTGATCCGGGGCAGCGCCGCCAATCCGGGACCGGAAGTAGCGGCGGCCGTTCCGGCCATTCTGTCCGATGCCGCCTTTCGGTCCGAGCCCCGGAACGGGACCAGCGGGCTCCGGCTGGCCCTGGCCCGATGGCTGATCGATCCCCGGAACCCTCTGACCGCCCGGGTGATCGTCAACCGCATCTGGCAAAAGCACTTCGGGTTCGGGCTGGTTCGGAGCCCCAGCGATTTCGGCGCGCGAGGCGAGCAGCCGACACACCCCGAACTGCTGGAATGGCTGGCCGACTGGTTCGTCCGGGAGGGGTGGTCCTTCAAGAAACTCCACCGCCTGATCCTGTCCAGCAACAGCTACCGCATGAGCCGGAAGTGGCGCCCCGATTACGGCCGGGAAGATCCGGAGAACCGCCTGTTGTGGCGCCTGCCTCGGGTTCGACTGGAGGTCGAGGCCATTCGGGATTCCATGCTGGTGGTCAGCGGCCGGCTGAACCGGCGCATGTACGGCCCCAGCATGTTTCCCAATATCTCCAGGGCGGCGCTGGCCGGGCACAGCGATCCCGACACCGTCTGGAAGCCTTCCGCCGAAGACGACCGCTCCCGGCGCACCATTTATGTCTTCCTGAAGCGCTCCATGGTGGTGCCCATGCTGGAGGTGCTCGACCTGTGCGACACCACCAAGACCGCCTCCCGGCGGATGACCACCAGCGTGGCCCCGCAAGCGCTCACCCTGTTCAACGGCGAGTTCGTGAACCGGCAAGCCCGTTATCTGGCCGCCCGCCTGGAGAACGAAGTGGGGACCGATCCGGAGAAACAGATTGAAAGGGCCTATACCCTGGCGCTGACCCGGCCTCCCAGCCAGTCGGAAAAACAGAACTTGCTTACATTTGTCCGGCAGGAGACCGGCAACCAGGTCCGGCAGCAGGGAATCGCTCCCGCCAACGCGCGCCGGGGAGCCTTGCGAGAGATGTGCCGGGTGATTCTGAACCTGAACGAGTTCGTCTATACGGATTGATCCGCACCCGCGGCGCAGGCTGCTTCCGGCGCCGGACCACTCCCGGGAAGACATTGAAAGCCGGTGGCCTGTCTCCCCCAGCCGGCGCCGCCCGGGCGTTTGAATGATCGAGAGGTAAAACCATGAGCCATCGGTTTATTCCCAACCCCACCCCCTGCGGTCGAAGCCGCCGGCAGTTCCTCTGGGAAGTCGGGGGCGGCTTCGCGGGCCTGGCCCTCACCGACCTTTTGATTCGCGACGGCTTCTTCACCCGGACCGCGGCTGCTTCCGACAACCTTCCGGGCGGCAGTTCCCTGCTGGCCGCCAAGACGCCGCATTTCCCGGCCAAGGCCAAGCACGCCATCTTTCTCTTCATGAACGGTGCTCCCAGTCAGGTGGACACCTTCGATCCCAAGCCGGCCTTGACCCGCTTTCACGGAACCCCCTACAAGGGCCCCCTGGAGGTCGGCTCCAACAACCGGGCCGTCGGCTACCTGATGCAAAGCCCCTTCCCCTTCCGCAAGCACGGACAGAGCGGCCTGGAGATCAGCAGCCTCTTCCCCTACACCGCCAAATTCGCCGACGATCTGTGCGTCATTCGTTCCATGTATACCGACACGGCCGCCCACGCCTCCGGCTGCCTCCAGATGAACACCGGCGACGTCAGCATCGGCAAGCCCAGCCTGGGATCCTGGCTGAGCTACGGGTTGGGCACTCTCAACGAAAGCCTTCCCAGCTTCGTGGTGATGACCGATCCGCGAGGCGGCCCCATCAGCGGGCCTTCCAACTGGACGGCCGGATACATGCCCGCTCCTTACCAGGGGACCCTGTTCCGCAGCAGCGGGGCGCCCTTGCTGGATCTGGCAACCCCGCCCGGCGTCAGCCCGCAGACCCAGCGCCACTCTCTGGATCTCTTGCGGACCCTGAACGAGGAGCATCTGGCCTTGCGGCCCCGGGAAGCCGAGCTGGCGGGCAGGATCAATACCTACGAGCTGGCCTACCGCATGCAGACCACGGCCACCGAGGCGGTGGACCTGGACCGGGAAGACGAGGCCACCAAGGACATGTATGGCCTGAACCGGCCCCTGACGGCCGACTTCGGCCGCAAGTGCCTCATCACCCGCCGTCTGCTGGAAAACGGGGTCCGCTTCGTACAGCTCTATTCCGGGGGCGGCCACATCGAGGACACTTGGGACGGCCACGGCGACTGCATCACCAATCACAAGCTCCACGCCGGGGAAACCGACCAGCCCATTGCCGCCCTCATCGCCGACCTCAAACGCACCGGCCTGTGGGAGGAGACCCTGTTGGTGTGGGGCGGCGAATTCGGCAGGACCCCCACCAGCGAGGGTGTCGGCAAGCCCGGCAGAGACCACGACTGGCACGGTTTCAGCATGTGGCTGGCCGGAGCCGGGGTCAAGGGAGGGCAGGCGGTGGGCGCCACCGACGAACTGGGATTCGCAGCCGTGGAACAGCCCAGTCACGTGTCCGACCTGCACGCCACCATCCTGCACCTGATGGGTCTGGACCACACCAGGCTCACCTACTTCTACCAGGGGCTGGACCAACGCCTCACCGGGGTACGGGGAGAGGTCATCCGGCCCGTGCTGGCCTAGGTTTATCCACTCCCTGAGTTGAGCCGATGGACCTGCAGCAAGGCAGACAGTGGATTGGGGAAAGCCGCTCGGTGACCGGCTTTACCGGAGCCGGCATCTCGACCGAGTCGGGAATCCCCGATTTTCGCAGTCCCCACGGAGTCTGGTCCCGCAACCGCACCGTCTACTATCAGGAGTTCCTCAACAACGAAGCCGACCGCATCGAATACTGGCGCCAGAAGGTGGAAAGCTGGCCGTCCATGCGGGATGCAGCCCCCAATCCCGGCCATCTCGCCTTTGTCGAGTTGGCCCGGCAGGGAAAGCTGCTGGCCATGATCACCCAGAACATCGACGGTCTCCACCGACGATCTGGCCTGGACATCGACCTGATCCTGGAACTCCACGGGACCACCTCCGAAGCGGCCTGCCTCAGTTGCGGGAAAAGTATCTCCATGGATGAGGCCGTCGAGCGGGTCGGCAGGGGCGAGCTTGCGCCTCGCTGCACCCACTGCCGGGGCCTGCTGAAACCCGCCACCGTTTCCTTCGGCCAGTCCCTTCCCCCGGAGGTGCTGGATCGGTCCCGCCGGACCGCCCAGGCCTGCGAGGTCTTCCTGGCAGTGGGCTCTTCCCTGGTGGTGGAACCGGCCGCCTCCCTTCCGCTCCTGGCCAAGCAGTCGGGAGCCAGGCTCATCATCGTCAACCGGACCGAGACCCCGCTGGATGGATTTGCCGACCTGGTGGTCCGGGACGAAATCGGACGCACCCTGCCGCGCCTGGTGGAGCCGCTTGCCAGCTGACCTGAAACCCATTGAGGGGGTAATCCACAAAGGCCAAAAAAGAAATCCACGAAGGGGATCCACGAAGAGCACGAAGGGAAAAAGAGTTATCCACGAAGGGGCACTAAGGGGTTGGAGAAGGCTCAAGAGGGATCCGCCAAAGGTCGGGCAAGGGGAGAAAGGATTTCCACGAAAAGGCAAAAAGATATCCACGAAGGGCCACGAAGAACGGCGAAGGGCCACTAAGGGGTTGGAGAAGGCTCAAGAAGGATCCGCCAAAGGTCGGGAAGGGGGTCCGCGAAGGGACTCCAAGGGGTTGGAAAAGACTCGAAAGGGGTCCGTGAAGGGCCACGAAGGGAAAAGAGTTATCCACGAAGGGCCACGAAGGACGACTAAGGGCCACTAAGGGGTTGGAGGAGGCTCGAGAGGGATCCGCCAAAGGTCGCCAAGGGGGTCCGCGAAGGGACTCCAAGGGGTTGGAAAAGACTCGAAAGGGGTCCGTGAAGGGCCACGAAGGGAAAAGAGTTATCCACGAAGGGCCACGAAGGACGACTAAGGGCCACTAAGGGGTTGGAGGAGGCTCGAGAGGGGCCTATCAAAGGTCGGGCAGGGGGAAAGGATTTCCAGGAAGGGCGCTGTTGAGCCCCTTGCGGAGGCGACAGCCATGAGGCCGTTCCGGGTTGATCCAAGTGGGGGAGATGGCCGAGGCTGCGCCAGGCTTTGTGCGGGCGGGACGCCCGCGCTCCCGGGAAGCCTTCACCCCCTGACATCGTCACACCAAGGGCACAAGATTGCAGATGCATTTTGGCGCCGCTTGTGGTTGAAGGAGATCTATCTGTCTTCGTGTTCCTTCGTGTTTATTCGTGTCCATTCGTGGTTCATCTTCATTAACGATCAGCCGTTTTTCCTCGAATGATCTGCACGGTAGGATGGGGGGCCGGCTAGCGGGCAAACGGGAGTTTCCCAAAGGGTGCACGTCGGCTTTCTGAGAAGTCGCCCGCCAGACACCCCCCACCGCACCCCCGGGGCGGCATCGCCTGGGAGCGCGGGCGTCCCGCCCGCATCCTGTCCCTTTGGCCGCCGCTGAGCTTCAGTGCGATGCTGCAGTCAGCCACCCTGTCGGCGGGAACCGCATCGGCCAGGTCGAAGGAGCGCCACGGCGCTGTTCCCGGTTGATCCAAGTGGGGGAGATGGCCGAGGCTGTGCCAGGCTTGGTGCGGGCGGGACGCCCGCGCTCCCAGGAAATGCCGTCATCGTGCGGGCGGGACGCCCGCGCTCCCAGCAAGCCTTCATCCCATGACATCGTCACACCAAGGGCACAAGATGGCGGAAGCATTGTGGTGTTGCTTGTCGTTGAAGGAGGTCTATCTGTCTTCTGGTCTATTCGTGTTCATTCGTGTCCATTCGTGGTTCGTCTTCATTATCGATCGGCCGTTTTTCCTCGAATGATCCGCACGGCAGGGCGGGGGGCCGGCTAACCAGAATCGCGGCGTCATGGGGACGGTCGGTCGGGTCCGGGTTATTCGCAGGGTGTCTGGTCGTTGAAGATCTGGGTTCGTTTGAGGAGACGGCGCTGCCGGCTGGGAAACCCTTCGCGGCGGTGCATGGTGCAACGGTTGTCCCAGATCACCAGGTCGTCGATCTGCCAGTGGTGGGTCCAGACAAAGCGTGGAAGCTCAATGTGGCGAAAAAGCAGGTCGAGCAACCGCCGGCTTTCGGAGGACTCCAGGCCCACAATGGTTTTGGCGAGGTGGGGGCCCAGGTAAAGGGCCTTGCGGCCTGTTTCCGGATGGGTGCAGGCCAGGGGGTGAGACACGGGATAGGGGCGATTCTGTGCTTCCACCGAGTGTCGATGGACCGCCCTCAGCCCCCGCAGGCGTGCCTTGAGACTTTCGTCAAGAGCTTCGTAGGCAGCGTATCCATTGCACCACCGGGTGGCGCCACCGCCGCCCTCGGGGAGCTCGACGGCGTAGAGGGTCGAGATGGTCCCGGGTTGGGGCAGGTAAGACAGGTCGGAATGGAAACCGATCTCCTCGTTGCTGAGGGCTCCGATCGGCTGGCCGTTCTTCTTGAGATTGGAGATGAGGAAAATCTCCTTGATGGGTCGATCCAACTGTTTGCGGACGTGCTGCACGGGTCGGCCGAAATAGCGGGTAAAATCCACCTGGTTCCGCTCGCTGATGCGCTGCTTTCTGAAGTAGATCAGACAATGCTGGCGCAGAGCCTGGCGAATGCTCCCCACGGCATCCGCCGGCAGCGGTCCGGACAGATCCACTCCCCTGATCTCGGCGCCCAGGGCTCCGCCGGTGGGAACGATCTTCAGCCCTTCCAGCCTGGCGACGGCCATTGTCCCTCTCCCAACGCCGATCCGATGGTGTCGAACCGAACGTTTTGATTATACTGGAGAGGCCATCGATGGCAACCCCAAGAGCCGGGAAAGCACTGGCAGGAATGGCCTTCAGCCACCGACGCCCTGACGCACAACCCCAGGGGCCGCCGGGTGAAGCTGACCGTCACCCACCGGTTCTGAAGGGCCGGCTCGGGCTTGGACCGGGCCCCGTCTGAAACCCTGACAGGGGGCGGCGGCGTGCCGCCCCGGCCGGCAGCTTTCTTGTCCCCGGGGAAATGCTCCATGGAACCAGGACTGGTGCAACGGGCCCGGCAGCATCCGGACCGGACCGCGGTCCTGGCCGGGGGCGCCCGTTTCTCATACCGCGACCTGCTGCGGTCTTCGGCCCGTGTGGCCGGGGGGCTGCTCCAGGGCGCCGGGGACCTCGGGGAAAAGAGAGTCGCTTTCCTGATACCCTCCGGCCTCTCCCATGTGGCCACCCAGTGGGGAATCTGGCGGGCCGGCGGGATTGCCGTTCCCCTCTGCACAGCCCATCCGCCGCCGGAGTGGGAATATGTCCTCCGGGACGCCGGGGCCCACCTGATTGTCGCCCACAGCTCCTTTGCGGACCAGATCCGTCCGGTGGCCCTCAGGTGCGGCGTGACCGTGATCGGCGACACCGTTGCGGAACAGGACTCCCCGGCGGTCCGGCTGCCTCCGATCCATCCACGGCGCCGGGCCATGATCCTCTACACCAGCGGCACCACCGGCCGGCCCAAGGGGGTGGTCTCCACCCATGGAAACCTTCAGGCCCAGATCGAGGCCCTGGTCCAGGCCTGGGGGTGGCAGCCGCAGGACCGCATCCTGCACGTCCTACCTCTGCACCACGTGCACGGCATCGTCAATGTCCTGTGCTGCGCGCTCTGGTCGGGCGCGACCTGTGAAATGCTGCCCGGCTTCGAGGCCGGCAAGGTCTGGGAGCGATTCCTCCGGAGCCCTCTCACGCTGTTCATGGCGGTGCCCACTATTTACGCCAAGCTGATCGCCGCCTGGGAGGCCGCTCCCCCCCCCCAGCGAAAGATCTGGTCTCAGGCCTGCTCCAGGATGCGCCTGATGGTGTCGGGCTCGGCGGCGCTGCCGGTGTCCGTGCTGGAGAAATGGCAGCAGATCAGCGGCCATCGCCTGCTGGAACGCTACGGAATGACCGAGATCGGGATGGCCCTCTCCAATCCCCTGGAGGGCGAACGACGGGCCGGATACGTCGGGACCCCGCTTCCGGGTGTCGAGGTGCGCCTGGTCGACGACCAGGGGGAACCCGCCGAGAGCGGCGCTCCCGGGGAGATTCAGGTGAAGGGGCCAGGTGTCTTCGGGGAGTATTGGCGAAGGGCCGAGGAAACCAGGGCGGCATTCAAGGACGGCTGGTTTCAGACCGGAGACGTGGCCGTGGTGGAAGAGGGCTGCTATCGCATCCTGGGCCGCAAGAGCGTGGACATCATCAAGACCGGCGGGTTCAAGGTCTCGGCCCTGGAAATCGAAGAGGTGTTGCGCACCCATCCGGATATCGCCGAGTGCGCGGTCGTCGGACTTCCCGACCAGGAATGGGGAGAATGCGTGGCCGTGGCGCTGGTTCCCCGGTCCGGCCGGTCTCCGTCGCCGGACAGCCTTCGCCACTGGGCCAAGGCCAGGCTGGCCGGCTACAAGGTGCCCCGTCGTTTCCTGGAGACGAACAGCCTGCCCCGCAACCTGATGGGCAAGATCAACAAGCCAGCGGTGGCTAGGCGTTTCCCCTAGCCCGGGAGACCGGCGGGCTGATCCGCCGACGGCCTCGACGGCCGCTGGCTTGCCGCTCCCCTCGGAATCGGCCGGCGGCGGAAGCGGGCGTTCGCCCCGGCTTGACCGGAGATCGGCATTGAGGATACATTTCGCCGGGGGAATACCCGCAACAAAGGATCCCTCGCCATGCCCGACCTCGCTTCCCAAGCTGGCACCTCGGCTCCGACGATCGGTGAGACACCATGAAACGCTATGACGTACTGGTCATTGGCAGCGGACCCTCCGGTCATCGCGCAGCCATCCAGGCCGCCAAGCTGGGCAAGAAGACGGCCGTGATCGAGAAACGGCAGGTGGTGGGCGGTGTCTGCCTGAACACCGGGACCATTCCCAGCAAGACCCTGCGGGAGGCCGTGGTCTACCTGACCGGCCTTCGCCAGAGAACCCTTTACGGCAGCAGTTACTCGGTGAAGCAGAACGTCACCGTGAAGGACCTGCGCTTTCGCTCCAACCATGTCATCCAGAGGGAGATCGATGTCCTCCAGGGCCAGTTCCGGCGCAACGGCATTCAGTTGCTCCACGGGGCCGCCTCCTTTCTGGACCCCCATCGGTTGCTGGTGAAGGGGGGCGATGACACCGATGAACTCTCTGCCGGCACCATCGTGATCGCCACCGGCACCTCACCGGCCCGCTCCGGCCAGGTCCCGCTGGACGGAACCTCCATCCTGGACTCCGACATGTTGCTGCGCATCCCGGTGCTCCCCAAGTCCATCACCGTGGTGGGAGCCGGCGTGGTTGGCGCCGAATATGCCTGCATGACGGCTGCCCTGGGAATCCCCACCACCCTGGTGGAGTCACGGGACCGCATGCTGGAGTTCGTGGACTCGGAGATCATCGAATCGCTGCGTTACCGCATGCGCGACATGGAGGTGACCTTCCGCTTCGGCGAAACCGTGGAAAGCGTGCGCAAGACCCAAGAGGGACTGGTGACGGCCGTGCTCGCCAGCCGCAAGGAGATCCGATCGGACGCTCTCCTCTATGCCGTGGGGCGACAGGGCAATACCCGCTTCCTCAACCTGGAAGCCGCCGGCCTCGAGGCCGACGATAGAGGGCGCATCCAGGTCAACCGGCACTACCAGACCCGGGTGCCCCACGTCTATGCCGTCGGCGACGTTGTGGGGTTTCCAAGTCTGGCCTCGGTGTCCATGATGCAGGGCCGCCTGGCGATCTGCCACGCCTTCGACGTACCCACCCGGACCGCCCCCGAGCTGTTTCCCTACGGCATCTACACCATCCCTGAAATTTCCTACGTCGGCCGGAACGAAGACCAGCTCACCCGGGACAGGGTCCCCTATGAGGTCGGGGCGGCCCGCTACCGGGAAACCGCCCGCGGGCACATCATCGGCGATCTCGAGGGCCTGCTCAAACTGCTGTTTCACCGCAAGACCAGGAAGCTGCTGGGAGTGCACATCATCGGCGAAAATGCCGCCGAGCTGGTTCACGTCGGACAGGCGGTGCTGGCCCTGGGAGGGGGGTTGGACTACTTCCTGAACAACGTCTTCAACTACCCGACCCTGGCCGAATGCTACAAGGTGGCGGCCCTTTCGGCCGCCAACAAGCTCTCTCCCAGCGCGGGCGCAACGGCCCTGCGTTAATCCACCGGTCGTTGGCCCAACGGTCGTTAACCGGTGAAGTAAACGACCAATCCAGGAGGTTCATCCCATGGCTCCACGTCTCAAGGTGCTCTTGCTTGCCTCGCCCCCTCCCAACTTCTGGGTGGAGGAAGTGCTGAAGTTGATCGCGCACCGTCACCAGGTGGTCCCCTTCGATCCCGAGGCGGATCCCGCGCCGCAATTTCAAGAGGTGGACGCGGTGTTGGACATGGGCGGTCCCAGGGACAAACGGCCGCTGGCCGACCTGGCCGGTTCGGTCAAGCTCTGGCAGTTGGTCAGCACCGGATTCGACACCTTCGATGTGGACTACTGGCGTGAGAGGCGGATCCCGGTCGCCAACACCCCCGGCGGGTCCAGCGCGGTGGCCCTGGCCGAATGCGCCCTGATGCTGATGATCATGGTGTCCCGCCGCTGGCCGGAATCCCAGGCTCTTCTCCGGGATCGGGTGGTGGGCAGACCCAAGGGGCTGGACCTGGAAAACCGGCGGTTGGGCCTGGTGGGCTTCGGGGCCAGCGCCATCGAGCTGGCCCGGCGGGCCAAAAGCTTTGCCATGAAGATATCGGCCATTGACGTCCGTTCCATCTCCCCGGAGGAGCAACGGGAGCTGGGAGTCGATTTCGTGGGAGGACCGGACGAACTGGACCAGGTCATCGGTCACAGCGATTTCCTGTCCCTGCACCTTCACCTCAATCGGGAGACCCGGCATATCATCGATGCCCGCCGGCTCCGGCTGATGAAGCCCACCGCCTTCCTCATCAACGTGGCTCGAGGCGCCCTGGTGGACCAGGCAGCCCTCCAAGCAGCCCTGATCGAAAAGCAGTTGGCCGGCGCCGGCCTGGACGTCTTCGCCGAGGAGCCGGTCGATCCGGATTCCCCCCTGCTCCAGCTCCCCAACGTGGTGGCGGCGCCCCACATCGCCGGTCAGACCCAGGGAACCGCCGAGCGCCGGGCCGCCATGGCGGCTGAAAACCTGGACCGGGTGGCCCGGGACCTCGACCCGATTTACCGTATCGATCAGTGAATTGCGGGGGGGGGGGGATGCCGAATGCCGCGGCGGGCGAACAATCGGGCAACCACAAGGGTTGCCCCTACGGCTCGATCTCGGGCCAGGGGTGGCGGGCTGGATCGATCAGGCGGCTGGGAGCAAAGTAGGCGGCGGGATAGTCGTCGGGCTCGTCTTCCAGGCCCAGGATGCGGTTGACGATAGAGCGGCCGCCGTTGAAAGAGACACCGCTGCCCGAGCCCGCCATTCCGGCGATGATGTGCCTGCGCTTTCCGTCCAGCAGCCCGACAATCGGATATTCATCCGGGGTATAGCTCACGGTGCCGCTCCACTCGTTGGCCATGCGGAGCCGAAAGGGACCGAACTGCTTCTTCATCTCCGCCGCCACGAATCGAGTGAGAAAGCGTGAGGGCTGGTTGCGGCCCGCCTCCCGATCCGGGACTCGGGGGCCGCCCGAACCGAAAAGGACCCGGCGGGCGTAGCGTCCGGCGAAATACCAGGAGCCGCTGATCCCCACGTGGGGCTTCATGTTTTCGGGCCCGCCGTCGCCGCTGGCCGCCTGCTGCTGCATGGGCAGGATGCAGTCATGCAGGGGCGGATAAATCTTGGGGGTGTAGGCCTCGGTGGCATAAACCAGGTGGCGGGTCAACAGGGAGCCTCGTGGGGTGGATACCCGGTACCGCTCTCCCTCGTCCTCCACCCCCGTCACGCGCGTTCGGGTCAGCAGCGCCACGCTCGGCTTGCTGAGTGCGGCTCCCAGCAGGCACCAGACCCACTTGGCCGGGTGCCAGGAAGCCGCGGCCCGCGAAAACCCGGCCGCATGATTCACCTGCATCCCGCTGCGCTCCGCCACCTCCTCGGGGCCGATGCTGGTCCAGTCGGTGAAGCCGGTCTCGACGGCCATCTTCACCGATGCTTCCAGTCCGGCCTGCCCCAGGGCATCCTGGCCCTGAACCCAGCCCGAGCGGGAATAGTCGCAGTCGAAGCCCTCGCTCAGGATGGTCTTCTCGATCATGTCGGCGTTGCGATAGGCCGCCTGACAATAGACCCCTGCGAATTGACGGGCCAGCCGCCGCTGCTGGTCCCGGTTCAGATCGGGACGCAGACTCGGCAATCGGTCCAGCACGGTGTCGTGGACCATCTTGAAGTAGCGGCCCATCACCACCAGTCCCTCATTGCGGCCGGAGCTGCCGCTGGCGGGATCATCCATCTCCAACACCAGCAAGCGGCGGCCTTCGGGGGCCCTGCGTGCCCAATGGTAGGCCAGGGCCGCACCGGTGAAGCCGGCGCCGATCACAACCGTGTCCACCTCCTGCGGCAGCCGAGCCGAGGGATCGCTTTCCCAGGGGTGGTTGGCCAGGGGGTTGGCGTCAATCAACCACATTGGCGTCCTGGAGATCTTGCCGCGGATGATGAGATCCCCGCTGACGCCCGGGATGGAGACCCACATCTGGTGCCAGGCCCATCGCACCAGCTTCGCCCACCTGACCGCAAGGGAGTGGCCGGCAAATTGCGCGTCGGCGTAGATCCTGGCTGTCTGCAGGTCGGCGGGACGCAAGCCGAGAAGCAGCTCCAGGGCAACCCGCAGCCGTGTGCTCAGAGGCACGGCTGCCGGCGGACGGGACGGGGTGGATGAGGTTGGTTTGGACATGGCCTGCCGGGATTCTACCACGGGCTTCCCGCAGGCATGGTATGTGTTTCCCCATGCCCCCACCCGGCCTGCGGATCATTCGAGAGTGAAACAGCGAATCGTCATGGCCTATCGGGAACAAGGACCATGTCCCGTTAAACCTGTTTTCTACCTAATTGAACATGGATACACAGGATGGACAGGATAAACAGGACGAGACGCTGTGACACAGGAAGTTCCGCCCCCGCCCCCGACGACGGGGCGGATCATTCGAGGAAGAAACTGCCGATCGTTTTTGAAGACGAACCACCAATGGACACGAATGAACACGAATAGGGATGGACCACCTTCAATGACCAACCGCGCCCGAATGCATCTGCGATACCGTGACCTTGATATCACGACCTCATGGGAGGAAGCCCACCCGGGAGCGCGGGCGTCCCGCCCGCACAACACTGGCAAAGCCTCGCCCATCTCCTCGACCCGGATCGACCGGCAAAGACGCCCGGGCTCTGCTTGGGCCGGGCCCATGCGGTTCCCACCGGCACGGTGGGCGGGTGCGCCATCGCAGGGAAACTGAGCGGCACGCAACGGGATAGCATGCGGGCGGGACGCCCGCGCTCCCGGGTGGGCCGCTTTCGTCACGATTGCCCTTCAAGGGAGAGTCGGCGCAACCGAACTGGCTGGATGGTCGCCTTAAATCCCGAATTGACAATCCCTTCGTGGCCCTTCGTCGTTCTTCGTGGCCCTTCGTGGATAACTCTTTTTCTTTTGTCTTTTTTCGTTTGTTTCAGACAAGGGCCGCCCCCGCCCTGATGTGCGGATCATTCGAGGGTGAAACAATCGGAAATCGACAATCCTGTCGTGACCTTGGTATCCCGTAGCGGCTAACCTCAACGCCTTAGTGGCCCTTCGTCGTTCTTAGTGGCCCTTCGTGGATAACTCTTTTTTCTTTTGTCTTTTTTCTTTTGTTTCAGATAAGCCAAGTTCGCAGCCGCTTCGGTTCACCCCCAGTGCCTGGCGACCAGAGCGTCCAGGAAGGCCTTGCTTTCGGCCAGGACCTTCCGGTAGTCCTTGGGAAAGCCCCAGGCAAAGGCCTC
This sequence comes from Candidatus Versatilivorator sp., assembly GCA_965198125.1. Classification (GTDB taxonomy): domain Bacteria; phylum Acidobacteriota; class Terriglobia; order Versatilivoradales; family Versatilivoraceae; genus Versatilivorator. The sequence goes on from CBDAOQ010000003.1 coordinate 5,663,830, forward strand.
GTACTCCATGGCGATGTAACCGTCGTATCCGGTCCGGGCCATGGCGCCCAGCAAGCCGTCGAAGTCCACTTCCCCCTGGCCGAGGGGCGGAAAGACGATGTTCTCGGGATCGCCCGCGGCATCCTTGGCATGCATGTGGACCACGAGGTCTTTCAGGGTAGTGAAAACCGTGATGGGCGAATCCCCCCGCATGTGGTAGTGGGCGCAATCGAAAAGGACTCGAAGCCCCTCCAGCCCCTCCACGCCGAGAAGCTTCTGCATGGTCTTGAGATTGTAGATCAGGGACCCGGCCGGACTGCCGGCTTCAATGGCCAGAGCGATCCCCAGGCGTTCGGCGGTCGGCAGGACCTGGCGGAGGACTTCGACGGTCCAATCGAAGAACCACTGCTCATATCCGTAGGCGTTCTTCCCTCCCCCGGCGGTGACCACGATGGGAGCCCCCAGGTCGGCCGCCATTTGGACGGACCCTTCCAGAAACCGGGCATTGGCGGCGCGCTCCGCCGGATCGCGGGCACAGAGGTTGGTGTGGGCATTGAGGGCGGCAATGGCGATGCCGGCCTCTTCCGCCCGCTTGCGCACCCGGTCGCGCTTGGCGGCCCCGTCCTCGGGGCTGAGGTGCGGGGTGGGTACCGGAACGAAGGGCGGCGCAATTTCCAGGCAGATGTCAATGGCCGCATAGCCGTGCTCGCCCAGCACGTCCATGGCTTGTTCGACCGGCAGGTCACTCAGCAGGTTGGAGTTGCAACTGATTCCCTTCATAAGGGGTTATCCACGAAGGGACACGAAGTCACACCAAGGTCACCAAATTGCAGAAGCATTTTGGTGTTGCTTGTCGTTGAAGCAGGTCCATCTGTCTTCTGGTCTATTCGTGTTTATTCGTGTCCATTGGTGGTTCGTCTTCATTAACGATCGGCCGTTTTTCCTCGAATGATCCGCACACCAGGGCGGGGGCGCGGCTAACCAGAGGTCAGATCTCAGACCGCAGGGCCGCTGCCGGAGCGCTCACAGGCCCACGATCCGCCGGGCCTCCTCCGGAGAGGCGATGTCCCTGCCGATTTCCCTGGCAATGCGCACGGCCTTCTCCACCAGCTCGGCGTTGGTTTTGGCATAGACCCCGTCCTGCAGGTAGGGACAGTCCTCCATGCCGATGCGTACGTGCCCCCCGACGGCAATGGTGTGGGCCACCATCGACCAGTAGACCGGCGGCTCCATGCAACTCATGCTCCAGTTGGCATTGGGCGGAAGGTTGTCCACCATGTACTGCAGGGACCGCACCGTGGGCGGGGACCAGCTCTGGCCGTCCCAACCGAAGAAAAGGGTGAGCCACAAGGGATCCGCCAGCAGGCCGGGTTCCTGCTCCCGCACCCCTTCGTCGGTCCAGAAGTCGCCCGATCGAATCTTGCCGATGGCCCAGTAGGCGCCCGTGCTGAAGCATTCGATCTCCAGCTTCACGCCCCGTTCCTTGGCCAGACGGGCATACTGCCGGAGCTCGATGATCGGATGGACCGAGTAGACGCTGAAGGGCGGATATTCCGGATCGGGCTGGAAGTATTCGTCGTGGGAGTTGAAGTTGATGGAACTCATGTCCGGCCGCAGGGTCTCCCAGAGCTCCAGCTTTTGCTCCAATCGCATGCTGGCCATTCCAAACTGCATGATGGGATTGAACCTGGCGCGAATCCGCTCGCTGATGTCCCGCCATCCCTCCATGTCCGGGATGGACAGCTTGCGCCCGTCGGGCTGAATGACGGGATCGTGGGTGTAGGCGCCATGGGTGTGAACGACGGCGGCGCCGGCATCCAGGGCGCGTAGATATTCCTCGGCCACACCCCTGGCATCAGTACAGGGCGTCAGGTAGGGATTGCGGGGATAAGACCCGGTGGAGTCGGTGGTCACCGTAATGACGAGCTTGTCCATGGCAGTTCCTCATGAAACCCCGTGGGAATTGCCCTCACAGGGCTAACAGCTTGCTCACTATACTGATTCTCGATTCCCCTCGTAAACCGAATAGTTCCAGCCCGCATTTCTCACCGGGGGGCGTGATCAGGGCCATCCCACGCTACCGAATTCAGAGTGTCAGATATGTCAAGGCCCCGAATCACGCCCACATTCCCTGTGGGATTGTAGGGGCGCCCCTTGTGGGCGCCCAACGCGGGGATGACCGGGCGAACGGGAACAACCGGGCAACCACAAGGGTGGGCAACCACAAGGGTTGCCCCTACGGTGGGGGTTCAGCCAGGGATGGCCCTGCGGAGGTGCGAGGGCCGGGTTTTCCTGCAGTCGCCCCCTGTGCGATAATTCCCGCTCACTTTACGTTACCCGGAAAAGGGGAAGAGATGACCCAGAACAGTATCCGTGCGGGCTTCGGCCTTTTGACGATGGCGATCACCTTCCTGGGATGCGGTCACTTCAGAGACCCGGAGCAGGAACGGATCGACCGGGCCGTGGCGGCTATTGAAGCCGCCGTCCCGAAAGCGGCCCGGGATCGCACCCGTCCGGTCTACCACTTCCGCCCACCTGCCCTGTGGATGAACGACGTCTGTGGAGCCTTCCACACCCGGGACTACTACCACGTTTTCTTCCAACTGGGTCCATTGTCCGACGGCCACAACCGAGGGCGCGGCATCGGCTGGGGACACGCCAGAAGCCGCGACCTGGTGCATTGGGAGTACTTGCGCCCCGTTCTGATGCCGCCGGAAGGCGCCAGGCTGGAAGCGTCGGGCAGCGCTTTCATCAGAAAGGACGGCAGTCCGATCCTTTTTTTCGCCCATACGCCGATGGATCTTTCCAAAAACAAGCGCGAACAGTGGGCGGCTGAGCCCGTCGATGAGGACCTCGTCATTTGGCGCAGGATTGACATCGGTTTGGCAGCCGGCAAGAGCGGTGTTCCCGAGGATGTCAAGGCGAACTGGGCCGACATGTTCGTGTTTCAGGTAGGAGACGGCGTCTTCGCCACCTTCAAGGAAACCGAGGGGCTGATCTGCAAAGCACAAAACGATCAACTCACCGCCTGGGAAACGGTGGGCAAGGTCAAGGGGGTCGATGGCGAATGCCCCAATCTCTTCTCTCTGGATGACCGCCAGGTGCTGATCCGTTCCACCTATCCCATCAGCTATCTGATCGGCGAATTCGATCCGCACGCCATTGCCCTGCACCTCAAGACCCAGCCACGGGTTCTGGACTACGGCTATGGCGGGGAGGACATGCCTTCACCACTGCAGCGGGGTCTCTACGGCACCACGGTGTTCACCGATCCAGCCGGTCGCACCATCTTGCTGGGATGGGTGAGCGGCTTCAAACCCGATCGTGGCTGGAACGGCTGCATGTCCCTGCCCCGCTTGCTAAGCCTGGATCAGGATGATCGTCTCATTCAAACCCCGGCACCGGAACTGGAACAATTGCGGGGGAAACATCTGAAGGTAGAAAATCTGAGCCTGACCGATGAGTTGAAACCCATTGAGGGCGCCGGGGGGGATGCCCTGGAGATCAAGGCCGAGTTCGTCCCGGGAGATGCCGATGCCTTCGGGCTGAAGGTTCGTTGCAGCCAGGATGGGCAAAACGGCATTTCATTGCGTTACAGTGATGGAACTTTGAACGTGGCGGGAACCGAGGTGCCCCTGGAGGCCAATTCCCGGATACTCAAATTGCATCTGTTTCTCGACAAGTCCGTCCTGGAAGTGTTTATCGACGAAGGCCGCTCCGCAGTCACACGGGTCAACTACGCGCCGGCAGAGGATCTTGGAATCGTTGTTTTTGCCGAAAACGGCGGCGCCGTGCTGAAATCGCTGGACGTCTGGTCGATGAATGCCATCTGGTGATTTTTTGAGTGGAGAGTGGAGAGTGGAGAGTGGAGAGTGGAGAGTGGAGAGTGGAGAGTTTTTGGATCGATGGGTTAAGCGTCTTGCCGGAAACAAAAGAAAAAAGAGTTATCCACGAAGGGCCACGAAGAACGACGAAGGGCCACTAAGGCGTTGAGGTTAACCGCGACGGGATACCAAGGTCACGAAAGGATTATCGATTTCCAATTGTTTCACTCTCGAATGATCCGCACGACAGGGCGGGGGCCCTCCTTACCTGAAACAAATCTTGGCCGGCGTGACTCAAAACCGTCTCAAGAGATTGAAATAAAAGGGGTTGGAGAGTCATTGACATCGTACCTGAAACACTCCTGTTTCACCCTCGAATGATCCGCACGGCAGGGCGGGGGCGGCCCTTGTCTGAAACAAAAGAAACAAGAGTTATCCACGAAGGGACACGAAGAACGACGAAGGGGCACGCAGAAAGACACGAAGTTGCACCAACGGTGCGGAACTAATGTAGATCTTGGATCGCATTAAACCCGCACCCGATCATCGAGAGAGTCAGCTTCGCAGGCGCCAGTTTCTAATCCTGTCCATCCTGTTCATCCATGCTTATTGATTAAGACCTATCGAGAAGGCTATCCGCGAAGGACACCAGGTCACACCAAGGTCAGGAAACTTCGGAGGAATCCTGGTGTCGCCCACCGGCCAATGAGGTCCACCCCTCTTCGTGTTCATCCGTGTCCATTCGTGGTTCGCCTTCATTGAACAATCGGCCATTTTTTCTCATGTGATCCGGTCGGCGCGGCGCGGCTTGTCTTAGCCATGGGGATGGGGATAGAATTGCTTATCCTGCTCCGGTCCGGTTCCGTGATTGGTCCAATCATCCGTTATCGGCTCGGACCTTTAAGAAGTAACCGTGTCGACACGCACTCTACCCAGAACGTCGTTGCGCTTGGTCCTCCTGCTGTTGGGTGGAATCCTGACAGGAGCCTCGGGGTCTCAGTCTGCCGATGCCGGCGCTGGGCAACCCCATGCTCTCAAGCCCGCGGAGGTCGAATTCTTCGAATCCAAGATCCGCCCGCTGCTGGTCCAGCGCTGCTACGCCTGCCATTCGGCTGAGCCTGCTCCCATGGGGGGCTTGCGGCTGGATACCAGGGAGGGATGGGTGAGCGGCGGGAGCCGAGGCCCGGCCATTGTTCCCGGCAATCCCGCCGGAAGTCTCCTGATTCAGGCCATCAACTACAAGGACCCCGAGTTGGCCATGCCTCCAGAGGGGACCCTGCCCCTGGAGGAAATCGAACTCCTGGAGCAGTGGGTGGGGCTCGGCGCCCCCGACCCCAGAACCGACGCTTCCGGAGCCACACCGGCCCGGGAGTCCATCGATCTGGAGGAAGGGCGCACATTCTGGTCCTTTCAACCCCTGGCTCAACCGGCGCTGCCCGCCGTGCGGGACCGGGACTGGATTCGTTCCCCCCTCGACCGCTTTGTGCTGGCCCGCCTGGAAGAGAAGGGATTGAAAACGGTGGGACCGGCCGACCGGCACACTTGGCTTCGCCGGGTCACCCTTGACCTGACCGGCCTGCCGCCGTCCCCCGAGGAGGTGGAGGCCTTCCTGCGGGATTCCTCACCCCAGGCCCATGAAACCGTGGTCGACCGCCTGCTGGCCTCTCCCCACTACGGCGAGCGCTGGGCCCGCTACTGGCTGGACGTGGCCCGCTACGCGGAAGAACAGCGCGCCAACAACAACTCGCCCTATGCCCTGCGCTACGCCTACAGGTATCGGGATTGGGTAGCGGAGGCCTTCAATCGGGACCTGGGCTACGACCGGTTCATCATGCAGCAGATCGCCGGAGACCTGATGAGCGGCGTTGGTACGGAAGGATGGAGCGCGTTGGGCTTCCTTTCCTTGGGTCCCATCTATGAAAGCGATGGCGGAGGCAAGGAAAGCAAGCTGCGCCACCGCTATGACACCATGGATGACAAGATCGACACCCTGTCCCGGGCCGTTCTGGGCTTGACGGTCTCCTGCGCCCGCTGCCACGACCACAAGTTCGATCCCATTCCCACCGAGGACTATTACTCCCTGGCAGGGGTTTTCTTCAACACCGAGTATGTGCCCCGGAAGTGGATGGTGCCTTCCAGGGTGTCCGACCGCTACGAGTACCTGGAAGCCTTGCTCAAGGACAAGAAGAAATGCGTCGACAGGGCCAAGACCACCAAGATCTTCTTCCAGGACGACGAAGTCGACGCCATGAAAGAGCAACAGAAGGTCGTTGACGCCCTGACGGCGGAGCTGGAAGCCTTCAAAAAGACGCTGCCCCCTGAACCGGAACACGTCCACGGCGTCGCCGAGGCCGGCTCGGAGGACATCCCGGTGGCCATCAGAGGAGATCCGGTGCATCCGGGCAAGATGGTGCCCCGCCGATTCCTGCGCGTCATTGCCGGGGACCAACCGGCGACCTTCACCCAAGGCAGTGGCCGGCTGGAGCTGGCCCGGACCATCGTCAGTCCGACCAATCCCCTCACGGCCCGGGTCATGGTCAATCGCATCTGGCAGCACCACTTCGGTCAGGGCCTGGTGCACACGCCCAGCAATTTCGGTTTCATGGGGGAGCCTCCCAGCCACCCGCTGCTGCTGGACTGGCTGGCCCACCGCTTTATCGACTCGGGTTGGTCCATGAAACGTATGCACCGGGAGATCCTGCTGTCTTCCACCTACCGCCAGAGCAGCGCGTTCGACCGCAGCAATTTCGCCGCAGATGGAGAAAACCGCTGGCTGTGGCGGATGAATCCCAGGCGCCTGGACGTGGAGGCCTGGCGGGACGGGCTGTTGGCCGTTGCCGGGGAGCAGGACCTGCAGATCGGAGGCCCTCCGGTCGAGGACATTCTCGGCAGCCGCCGTCGAACCCTCTACGCCTCCATCCACCGCGACATCCGTTCGACCTCCGACCAGTTCCTGCGCCTGTTCGATTTTCCCAGCGCCTGGCTTTCCCGCAGCCAGAGGACCGTCACCACCGTGCCTCAGCAGCAGCTCTTCCTGATGAACAGCCCCTTCATGGTGGCTCGAGCTCAAGCCCTGGCCCGGCGGCTCTCTGTCCTGGAGGGAAAAGGGAACCGCATCGAACAGGCGTTCCGCCTGGTGTTCTCGCGGCCCCCATCGGAAACGGAACGGAAACTGGCGCTGGAATTCCTGCGGGAAAATCCCGGAGAGGAACAGCCCAAGCGTCTGACCCGCTGGGAACAGTATGCCCAGGTGCTGCTGAGCTCAAACGAATTGATGCACGTTCGCTGAAAGGACCGACGAGACCGGACTCACAGCCATGACGCACCCTCTTCTTCAAACACCATCGGGAGAAACGGTATATGGCACTCCGCGGATGGGTTCTTCCACAGCCCGTCAGGTGCCGAATTCGGCAGCAGGCTCGATACGATCTCAAATCGATGTGATAGCCAACCCCCTGAATGGTGAGGGGTTGGAGCAAACCGGCAGGGACATGGGCGAAAGCATAACGACCGGGGCGCGGCTTGAGGAAGTCCTCGAGTCGGTGCAACGGCGGCCGCGCGTTGCGGTGGATCTGGAGTCCGACAACTTCTACCGCTACCCCGATCGGGTGTGCCTGGTCCAGCTTGCAACCCCCGACGCCGTATACATCATCGATCCGCTCTCAATCAAGGACATCACACCTCTCGGGGAGCTCCTGGCCAACGCCGCCGTAGAAAAGGTTTTCCACTCTGCCAACTCCGACCTGCGGCTCCTGGATCGTGATTGGAAGTTTCCCGTGCGGGGCCTGTTCGACACCAGCCTGGCCGCCGCGTTCGTGGGGTCCGAGAAGCTCGGCCTGGCAGCGATCCTGAAGGAACACCTGGGCATCGAGATAGATAAGAACAAGAAGCTGCAGCGTGCCGACTGGTCCCGCCGGCCGCTTACGGTAGCCCTACTGCGGTATGCGACCCTGGATGTGCTTCACCTCGACCGGCTTACGACATTCCTGTATGAAAGGCTGGACAAGCTTGGCAGAACGGAGTGGGTGAAGGAGGAATGCCAACGGCTTGAGGGCATTCGCTATGTGGCGCCGGACGCCGAGTGGAGATTCCTCTCGGTCAAGGGCAGTCGAGACCTCGACGGACGGGGATTGGCGGTCCTCCGATCGCTCCACGCCTTCCGCGAGAAAGAAGCGCTGCGGTGCAACCGGCCACCGTTCAGGATCTTCTCCGACGCGGCCATGGTGGCGCTGGCGACCAGTCCATACTCCGATATTTCCCGCTTCAAGGGCCTTGGAAGATACGGAGACGGCCGGTCCTCCTTGGGCGTGCGCCATGCCATCGATGAGGGTATCAGGACAGGCCCCGTCCAGCGCCTGCGGAAACGCACGGCGGACCGGAGAGAGAATCGAAGCAGGCTGCGTCTCCTGAAAGATTGGCGAGCCAAAGAAGCGAATCGCCTCAAGCTCTCTCCGTTTCTGCTCTGGCCAACCACCAGCTTGGCGCGTCTCTCCACGACGTGGACGGATAGGCTCGACGACGAGATGGAGAGCGAGGAAGTTCGACGATGGCAGCGTCAGGAGCTTGGAGAAGCACTATGGATGTTCATGCACCGTTATCGCGCCGGGAGCTGCTGAGCCGGGTCGGCACTGGAATTGGTTCCCTGGGGCTGGCAGCCGTGATGGACCAGGCCGGGCGGCTGGCCTCCGGCACGCTGCTGGCCTCGGAAGCACGGCTCGGCAACTCCCTGGTCCCCAAGGCGCCGCACTTTGCGCCCCGGGCCAAACGCATGATTCATCTGCTGATGAACGGCGGCGTCTCCCACGTGGACACCTTCGACTACAAGCCTCTGCTGGAGAAGTACCACGGCCAGCGCCCCGCGGCCGTGGACATCAAGACCCAGCGCAAGACCGAGGGCCTGATGAAATCGCCCTTCGAGTTCCAACGCCATGGCCAGTCCGGCCGCTGGGTCAGCGAGCTCTTTCCCCACGTGGCGCAATGCGTCGACGATCTCTGCATCATCCACTCCATGCATACCGACCTTCCGGAGCACGTGGCCGGGCTGTTGATGATGACCACCGGGGCGATTCAACCCAACCGGCCCAGCATGGGAGCCTGGCTGGGATACGGCCTGGGGACGGAAAATCAGAACCTGCCCGCCTTCATTTCCATCTGCCACAAGGGGCGCCACCGGCCCGGAGACCCCGCCTGGAACAGCAGCTTTCTGCCGGGCATCTATTCGGGAACCTTCGTCGACACCGAGAATCTGGACCCCAAAAAGGTCATCCCCGACCTGGGCAACCCCTACCTTTCCCGTGCCGATCAGCAACGGCAGGTCGACCTGCTCGCCCGCATGAACCGATTGAATCTGGAGCGGGTGGAGCGGGACCGGGCACTGGAGGCTCGTATTCAGTCCTTCGAACTGGCCTATCGGATGCAGACGGCCGCCCCCGAAGCCTTCGACCTCAACCGGGAGACTCAAGCCACTCGCAATCTGTACGGGATCACGGATGAACCGACCTACAGCACCATCGGCGGCCGCCCCTTCGGAGGCTTCGCCGAGGGGTGCCTGCTGGCTCGCCGGCTTTCGGAACGGGGGGTCCGAGTGGTTCAGCTTGCCTTCGCCCCCGACATCGCCTGGGACGACCATGGCGATATCCAGTGGCATCGACCCAAGGCCATGGACTGCGACCAGGCCATTGCCGCCCTGCTCAAAGACCTGAAAGCCCGGGGGCTGCTGGAGGAGACCCTGGTGCTCTGGGGAGGGGAGTTCGGTCGGACCCCCACCGCCGATCCCAGCACCAAGAGACCGGGACGAGACCACAACCATTACGGCTTCACCGCCTGGATGGCGGGAGGAGGCGTCAAGGCAGGTCTGACCTATGGCGCCACCGACGATTTCGGGATGCGGGCCGTCCACGAACGGGTCCACATCCACGACCTGCATGCCACCATCCTGCACCTGATGGGCCTGGACCACGAACGGCTCACCTACCGCTACTCCGGCCGGGATTTCCGGCTCACCGACGTCCACGGCCGGATCATCCACGATGTCATCGCCTAGCCTGTGAACAACCTCCACGGAATTCACAGCCGGCCACTGGGAGGTCGCTAGTGTCCGAGTTGGGGGGACACTGATGTGCGGAATCGCGGGTGAGTTCGCATTCGAGCGGGAACAGGTCACGGCAGACGCCGCCGGGATGATCGCCGCCCTGCGCCACCGCGGACCGGACAGCAGCGGCCACTACCTCAGCCCCGCCAAGAACGTCCTCCTCGTCAATACCCGCCTCGCGATCGTCGACGTCGGAGGCGGCGCTCAGCCGCTCACCAATGAGGACGGGTCCGTCCAGATCACCTTCAACGGGGAAATCTACGGATTCGCCGCCCTCGCGCGGCAACTGGAAAGCCGGGGGCATCGCCTTCGGACCCGGTGCGACACCGAAGTCATCGTGCATTTGTACGAGGAGTATGGGGAGGCGTTCGTCGAGCACCTGCGCGGCGAATTCGCCTTCGCGCTATACGACCGGCGACAACACACCCTCTGGCTCGGCCGGGACCGGTTCGGCGTCAAGCCACTGTACTACGCCTGGTCACCCCGATCCCTGTTGTTCGGTTCGGAGATCAAGGCCATCTTCAGCAATCCGGTCATCAAGAGAGAACTCAACCCGTCGTTCATCTACTCCTATCTCCACGGAATGCTGCCGGCGGACGAGACCGCGTTCACCGGGGTCCGGCAGGTCGAGCCCGGGTGCCTGTTGCGGGTGACGGCTGCGGGCGTCGAGCCGCGCCGATACTGGCAGCCTCGGTTTGCCGAGAGGCCGGAGGCCGCCGATTCGGCGGTGGCTGTCCGGGAGTCCGTGGAGGAGTTCCGCAGGCTGTTCGCCGAAGCTGTCGATCTGCGCCTGCAGGGCGACCAGGAACCGGGGGTCTACCTCTCAGGCGGATTGGACTCGAGGGCGGTCGCGACCCAGGCCGCTCGATTGTCCGGCCGACCCGTGAAGGCCTTCACCGTCGCCTTTGACGATCCCGACTTCGACGAGTCGGCGGGCGCGGCCGCGACGGTGCGGCAGCACGGGCTCGACCACCACGTAGTGACCATTCCGGAGGCCGGGCTCACATCCCATTTCGTGCGATCGCTCTGGCACTGCGAAATGCCGGTGGTCAACGGCCATGGGGCGGCCAAGTTGTTGCTCTCCGGCCTGGCGTCGCGGCAGGTGAAGTCCGTGCTGACGGGCGAGGGCGCCGACGAGCTACTGGCCGGATACGATTTTTTTCGCCACCAGGACCTGATCGAGCGCGTGCGCCGCGAACCACGGAACCCTGCCCTTCGTGCTCAGATGCGCCGGTTCCTCGGTTCCGTGGATCTGCTGTCGGGCACCGTCAGAGTCAAGGACTACGCCGAGTACGACCGAGTAGTCGAGCTCTTTGGCTCCTATCCCTACGCCGCTCTGCGGGCGCTGAAGCTGGGACGTTGGATTCGCGCCCTGCTGTCGCGGGAGTGTATCCGTAGCATCGGCGATTTGGATCCGCTGGAACAACTGGCTACCAAGTGGAGTTCGCGTCGCCTGGCAGGCGATGACGCCCTGAGCGCCACGCAGGATTTCCTGTTCAGGACACAGCTGCCCAGCTACATCCTGAATTGCCTCGGCGACCGCATGGAGATGGCGAACTCCGTCGAGGGCCGCCTGCCGTTTCTCGACCACAAGCTGGCGGAGTTTGCCTTCGGGCTACCGAGGTCGTTGAAGGTCCGGGACGGTCAAGGCAAGGTCCTGTTGCGCGAAGCCCTCGGCCAGTCCCACCCCGCCTACCGTGTGGCCAAGAAGGTCTTCTTGTCGCCCGCGGCGACCCTGGATCTCCGCAACGGAAAGTCGCCGCTGGCTCGTTATCTCGACCGGCGGGTGACAGAAGAATGCGGGATTTTCAGTCCCGCGATGTTGAGGATCCTGAAACACGTCCAGCCATTGCTCAGGAAGGGCTCCAATAGCCGGGTGCGATGTGAAGGACTGCTGACATTTGCGATTTCGGTTCATGCCCTTCACGAGCTGTTCTGCACCAACTTCAGGGGCTCCGTGCAGCGATTCGAAAGACCCTTGTGATCCTTGTCACGCTGAGGCTCCAAGGCCCGCAGTTCGACGAGTGAGCGCAAGGATCAGGTGCAGATCGCGCCGCAAGCGGCGTCTTCCAGGGCCTTGACCTGGTGTTCGGGATGCTGATCGAGGGTCAAAACCCGGGCGTACCCGATGGGTTGGGGTGGGCGTTTCGACAAAAGGACTTTAGGACCTCATTTCGGAATTTACTTCAGAGTACTATTCCCACTCTTTCCTTCACAAAGCCCCTTCACTCCCTCGACAGCCTCACGGCAGGTCGCCCGTCCTCCGTCCAGGGCGGACAATTGAGCACCTCGTCCGACAGGACCACCAACCTCCGGTCACTTGTTGAGCGCACGCGCGACCGCCTCGGGGTCGCGATCTATGACGGTTAGCAGGACGCGGGCAGCGCGATCTGGAATACGGCGCCCCTGTTCCCATTCCTGCACGGCACGTGCGTCGAGTCCGAATCGGTCTGCGAACTTCTGGCGACTCAATTTCATACGCTTCCGTAGCGCAAGACGGCTACACCCTCTTTACCGGCTCCCCGGCAAACCCCGTGATCCTGTCCGAGTTGTCCTCCATCTACATCGGCAGCTTCGGGGGCCGGAATATTCTGGGGGTTGCCGATGCCTTCGGTGAGACCTTCCTCTACTACTCCAATCGGAATCCGGCCACCGGCCAGTGGCAACCTAAGGTAACCTTCGTCAAGAGGGTCACCTCCTTCGGAGATCCGGTGCTCATCGGCGCCGGCTATTATCTGGATTGAAGCGAGGCGAGTGCAGGCGGGCGGCAATCGAGATTTCTTCGGCCTTCGCCGCCCAGATCCACAAGCGCATCGAGGCTCGCAGGACGTCCAAATCCCGCTAACCCGGAATGTCAGCCCGATCACGCGCAAAAAAGAGCCCCTCATTCGCCCCAGGACCGCACAGTTTGGCGTCAGTCGCCGTACGGTTTACAAATGGGTTAACGGGAACCGGCGGCAAGTCCAGGGGGACGCACCACGGCGGGCGGGCGCACTGCTGCACCTCGCGGTTTCAGCCGCCGGCCCGGCAAGTTCAGACCAGTTCGGAGATGGGCTGACCGGTGAGGTCGTCGAAGGAATTGGCGATCTTGATGGGACGTCCGACGGGGGTCATGTACTCCTTGTGCCAGTCGATCCCCATGGCCTTGTAGACAGTGGCGAACAGGTCCCCGATGCTGATGGGGCGCTCCACGATCACGGCTCCCTGCTCGTCGCTTTGCCCCACCACCTGACCCGTCTGCAGGCCGCCGCCGCCCAGGACCAAGGACCAGCATCCCGGCCAGTGATCCCGGCCCAGAGCGGGATTGATATGGGGGGTTCGACCGAACTCGCCCATTGCCACCACCAGAGTGGAATCGTAAAGCCCGCGCTGGCTGAGGTCGTCCAGAAGGGCCGAAAGCGCCCGGTCCAGGGGCGGGGTCAGGCGGTCCCGATGGCCCTTGTCGTTGGCCAGATGCGTATCCCAGGAGTTCCCGTGATAGCCGGCCGCGGTTACGAAGCGGGTTCCGGCCTCCACTAGGCGCCGGGCCAGCAACAGGCTCTGGCCCACCGAGTCCAGTCCGTAGGCCTCCCGGGTCTTGGTCGATTCCTTGGAGAGGTCGAAGGCGGCTCCCACGCTGGGCGTCAGGATCATGTCCCAGGCCTTTTCCAGGAAGGCATCCATCCGGCTGTGCTCCAGGCTCTCCACCCTGTGGCGGTAGAGCCGGTCCACGGCCTGGAGAAAGGATCGGCGGTTGTCCACCACCGCCGGCATGAGCGACTTGGGCAGGCTCAGATTCGGGACCTCGTAGTCCTCCTTGGAGGGATCGGGAATGGTCATGGGAGCATAGTCCGGACCCAGGAAGGCCGACTTGAAGTAATCCTGATACTGAGTGTTCTTCTCCCAGCGCGGCGCAATCACGTAGGGGGGCATGTTGTTGCGCGGCCCCAGCTCCTTGGCCACGATCGACCCCAGGCTCGGGAACTGCATGGCGGGGTTGTGCAGGTGTCCGGTGGCGGAGTAGTGCACTCCCTGAGGATGGTCATTGCCGAAGGACTTGATGGAGCGGATGACGGCCAGCTTGTCCATCCGTTTGGCCAGCCTGGGAAGCAGCTCCGAAATCTGAATGCCGGCCACATTGGTGGGAATGGGGCGAAAGGAGCTGTTGGGCTTGGGATCCCAGGTGTCCACCTGGCTGGGTCCACCGTCCAGCCAGACCAGAATGCAGGCCTTGGCTTTCCCCGGGGCGGGGCGGGCAGGATCGGCCAGGGCCGCCTCCAGCCGCAGGGCTTGGCTCAGGTGGATTCCCAAAAACCCCAGAGACCCCACACCGATAAACTCCCGGCGGTTCCACTGTTGCTGGGTGGCGGACAGACAACCCACTTTCTTCAGCACTGACATATCCTCTTGCCCTCGTGGGGGCGGCCCGGGACATAGAACCGCCCCGTCCCGCTTAACCTGATGTCAACCGATTAGTAGAGGCCGCGCCATTCCACGCTGCAACGCCCAACGAAAAGACATACTCAAGGCCACGCATTGTCTTCAAACCCATCGCTAGCACCCAACTACCCTTGGCATGACGTCTCTGGGCGAGTCATCAGGCTTCAATTTTAACCGCCTCGGCACCTGTTCGTCGAGCAACAGTCTCATATGCGACGCTCTCCAACACCTCACCAGCCATATCAAGCACCCTTACCGCCTGCTCGCGGCTCACACCCGGAAAATCATACAGAAATTCTTCCAGATTGTGCCCTCCTGCCAGATAGTCAAACAGGTTTTTGAGCGGCACACGCGTCCCCACGAAAATCGGCGTGCCGCTCACGAAACCTATTCGGCTGTGAAATACGCCGTCCACGGACGCGGAAATTATTTCGCTCGCGTGTGTCATGGGGCCCTCCAGTTACGCTGCCATCTCATCCAACCACAGCCACTTTCTTTCATCGCTGGCCTGTCCTCCCAAGGTAGTCTAACCGCCTCATTCGCCAGTAGTCCGTTCTCCGGCTACGAGGCGCCGTCACTTTTGGCAAGCTTGCATACAACGTCTTGAACCTTCGTAGCAATCGGACCCAGTTCCGCCGCATATTCGAAGCGAGCAGGGTGGATGAAGCGATTGCCTTCCGTCTTCTCAATCGGAATCTCTATGCGCTGTAGCAGATTTCCTAACTCTGGCTGGTCGCCGCCACTCCGCACGTGGAACGTAATCCTCCAACCACCAGGGCTGATGAACGTGTCCACTGCGACCACAAGACCCGAAGCGAGACGGATGTGATGCCCTAGAATATCAAAAAGTTTATCCCTCTTTCTCCACGGAACCTGTTTCACGTTAGAGCAACACTCAACATCGATTAGATCGGCCAGCCCATTAACCTTGGCACGGAGTTCATCCTTGAACTTGTTGATCTCGCTGAGGAAATTCTCAGCCTCATCAAGATGTGACTTGAGGAAGTCAAGAAATTCCTGGCCCATGATCGTTCCCCTCCGCAAATTGTCAAGCGTATTCAGAAAATCAAGCAGGAACGTGAGATAGCGCGTGTCCGCACCGGCGACGTAATCCCCAAGCAGTGCACGGATTTTATTCACCAACTGCTCGTGCGTGATTATTTTAAACCCGTGGCCGACACCTTCGAGGTGAGGCCTGAGAGTAAGAAGAAACTTGTGTTTGGACCGTCCTGCCGGTTCCAAGGAGTCAAGGTGGGCGGCATACTCACCAAATGGATTGTCAACGATCGAGTCAAGTTTGTTCTCGATCAAGATCGCGTGGCTGTCAGACTCAATGAGAAGATCGATCCGTTTCCCAGCTTTGGTCGTGGCTTCGCGAAAGACTGAAACATTGCTGCCGACCTCCTCCTGATTCGGAATTTTGCCAATTCGCGCCAGCGCGTCCAGGAACAGCGTTTCGAGACCATGTCGCTTCTTCGGGGCAAAGAAAAACGCGAGGACATTGCTGCACGCATTCTCCTTATGTTCACAGCCTGCAATCTCCAGAAAGGTCGGCTGGCGGTCGGGGCGTGGCGGAAGCCTGAGGAACTCGTTCAAGAGGTTGTTAAATCGGGTGGCCACCATCGTTCTCTGTTCTTTTCAACCATGCCAAGGGATGAAGCCCACCCGGGAGCGCGGGCGTCCCGCCCGCACAAATCCTCCCGCAGCCTCGCCCATCTCCTCGACCCGGATCGACCGGCAACGGACCCATGGTTCTGCTTCGGCCGGGCCCATGCGGTTCCCCCCGGGAGCGCGGCCGGCTGCCGCATCGCGGGGAAACTGAGCGTAAACCCAAGGGAGAGGATGCGGGCGGGACGCCCGCGCTCCCGGGGGGTGTCCTTCCGTTCGTAGACAACCTCTTCGAATTCTGTTGTCACACCCCTCAATCAACAAATCATCAATCAATTAGTGTTCATTCGTGTCCATTCGTGGTTCGCCGTTTTCCTTTGTGGAAATCTTTTCTTCCCTCCCGACCTTTGGCGGAACCCTCTTGAGCCTTCTCCAACCCCTTGGTGGCCCTTCGTCGTTCTTCGTGGCCCTTCGTGGATTACTCTTCTTCTACCGAATCGTCAATGATTTTCCGCGAACTCCCTGGAGCCGATCACCGCCCACTGCAGATCCCTCAGGGCCTGTTCCCGGCTGGGAGTTCGCGCGATCAAACGCTCCAGCTCCTCGACCTCCGGCGGGGTCGGAAACCGCGAGAAGGCCGCCAGATACAATTCCCGGATGATCTCGGCGTCCGAGGCTCCCCGCTGAAACAGTTCATAGACCCGCGCCCCCTCGGTCCAGATCTTGTCATTGTAGGTCGATCCCACCAGCAGGTGCAGGGCCTGGGTCAGGTTGGATTTGCCGTCCCGCTCCGGAATGGAAAACCGGTTGGGCCTCCCGAAGGTGTCCAGGAAGTTGGAGTGATAAATGTCGGTTTCCTTGAGCTGGACGGCGCGCGTCCCCTTGGGGGCTCCGCCTCTTCCCTTTTTCTTGTGCAGCCAATTGCCGTAGGTCTCGGGAACCCCGGTCACGTCACAGATGGCATCCAGCAGGATTTCCGAGTCCAGAGGCCGGCTCAGGGCACGGGAGTAATTGAGTTGGTCGGCCCGGTTGGTGTCGTTGACGGTGCTGGACAACTGATAGGTCTGGGAACGGACGATCCGGCCAAACAGTTGCCTCAGGTCGTAGCCGTTGCGGGCAAAGTCTTCGGCCAATTGCCGCAGCAGCTCCGGATGGGTGGGCGGGTTGTTGCTTCGGAAGTCATCCACCGGATCCACGATGCCTCGGCCGAAGAAGTAACTCCAGAAGCGATTGACGGAGGCCTCGGCGAAATAGGGGTGGGCCGTCATCCACCTGGCCAGCTCGCCCCGGGGAAACCCAGTCCCGCCGTAAGACACCCGGTCGCCGTTCAGCAGGGTGGGCGCCACCTCCTGGCCGGTGCGGGGGTGGAGGACGCGCAGCTCGGTCGGACTGGGGACGTCGGCGGCGACTTCCCGGCCGTCGGGGTTGTCGAAGACCACCGATTCCGGATTGGCGCCGAGCCTGAACATCGACCCGAAAAAGGCTGCCATGCCCCAGAACTGATTCTGGGTCCAGCGCTCGTAGGGGTGGTCGTGGCACTGGGCGCAATCCAGGCGCCGCCCCATGAAGACCCGAACTTCCTCGCCCATCATGTTTTCGGGAGGAGGCAGGACCAGGTAGGGGAGATAGTGCCTCGAGGCGGGACTGTATCCCTGAGCGGCGATCCGCTCCTCAGCCACCCGGTCGTAGGGACGGTTGCGGGCCACGGCGTCCCGAATCCACTCCCAATAGGACTGGCTCCACTTGGGATTGATCCCCACCGGAAAAACGGCCACCCGGAACAGATCGGCCAATCGGAAGGTCCAGTAATCGACGAACTCGGGGGAGTCGAGCAGCACCTCGATCAGCTTCTCTCTCTTTTGGGGATCGGGGTCGGCCAGAAATTCCCGCACCCGGCCGGCTGGAGGAATGCGGCCCGTGAGATCCAGGCAGACCCGGCGGAGGAACTCGGCGTCGCCGGACCGAGGAGAGGGAAGGATGTTGAACTTTCTGAGCTTGGCGAAGACCTCGTCATCGATGAAGTTGGTGCGGGACAGCTCCGGATAGTCGGGAATCCACTCGGCCACCACGCCGATCCTGGACTGGACCTCATAACCGGCTCCACGAACCAGGATATTGGACTCACCGGGATTGAGAGCTCGCACCAGGCCCTGCCCCGCCAGCTCGGCCACTTCCTGCTGTCTGGATTCGAAGCGCACCCGATGGGTAAAATCCTCCCGGGTGCCGTCTGAAAGGCGGGCCGTCACGATCAACTGCCGGCTCTCTCCCTCCTGCAGCAGGCCTTCCCTGGGAAACACCTCCAGTCCTTCCACCCCGGGCAGGGCTGCCCGGCTCTCCTCACGGTAAGGCGCTCCCCGGCCGATCCAGTCCAGGATCGCCTGGTAGTCCTCCGACCCCTTCTCCAGCCGCAGTCCGCCCCCATGGGCAACCTCCAGAGCCGGCTTGCTCAGCAGCAGGCTGCGGGCGGGCGCCTCCGGGTCAGCGCGAGGAACGATGGGCTCGCCGGGCTTGTCGGTCAATACCTGAAAGACGCCGCCCTTGACGATCCAACCGTAATCCTGCCGGGGATGAGCGGCGTTGATGGAAAGCCTGAAACCCCCTTGGCCCTTGACCCCGGCGTGGCAGGCAATGTCGTTGCAGCCCCGCCGGGTAAGGATGGCGCCGATCTCTCGTTCGAAGCTGAAAGGAGGGGGGTGGGCCGAGTCGACCACCACCACCGTGGCCCGCGCCTTCAAGGACCCAAAGGTCACCTGCAGCCGAGTCTCACCGTCCCCCACCGCCATCACCCGGCCGGCAGGCCCGGGCCGGGCCACTGCAGGATGGGCCAGGGAGAACTCGGCCTGGGCAGTGACCTCCTTGCTGCGACCGCCGGCAAAGGTGGCCACCACCGAGAACTGCTGGGAGGCGCCCTTCCACCGCAAGGTGGTCTTGTCGGGAGCCAGGCGCAGGGAGAGGGGGTCGGACGAGGAGGCCTCGGCTCCAAACCTGGACTGGAGCGCGGGGATCAGCAGAAACCCGGCCGCCAGGAGCGGGAGCATTGGGCGCCGGGGAAGGCAGGGGACACGCTTGCGCATCGGATCTCTATTGGCAATTACGGGGCACGCGGCCATTATCGCTTTCCGGGCCGGTCTTTTCAACCGAGTTTAACCCGCATTTCTCACCGGGGGGTTGCACTCTTCTCAAGAGTGCAACTTGGCGCAGTAATTTTTCCCTCAGCGCGTGCTCGTGAGCGAAGAGCGTAGCGGTCACTACGGTCGAGCGAGCATGTGCGCGCTGAGGGGAAAAGGACAAGCCAGAGCGCGCCCAGCACCGTGTGTCATTGGAACACGTCACCATGGCACCTAAACAGTGTTGAAAACACACAGTCTTTGCAGGATGTATTCAGCGACCCGGTGAGAAATGCGGGTTTAAGGCCGCCTGAGCGGCGGGGATGGCCGGAGCCACCACCATCACCAGCAGATCCTTCACCGGAATCATACGGCCCATGCGGCCCTCCACCACGGGCTGGGCCATCACTTTGACCGGGACCGGAACCGGCGTGGCCGGGGCGTCGGCGGCTGCAACCAACACCAGGGTCGCCTTCCGGCTCCTGGAAACGTAGCGCTCCTTGCGGCCTTCGTTGACCGCGGGAGGAGCATCGGGCTCCGCCTGGGTGGCCGCCACCGCCCTCACACCCGGCGGCAACCCCGACAGACTCAGGGCGATGCTGCCCTCGAAATGCTCCTCCTGGTCGGTGACCAGGCTCAGGGGCGTGGCCGTACCGGCGACCAGGTTCAAATGGTCCTCCTCCACGTGGATCTGGCCCATGTGAGGCACCTGGGGACGGACCAGCACGCGGTATGCCATTGAGGTCCCCCCGAAGGCCGCGGTGATGTCCCGGATCTCCAGCGTGAATTCCCCGGCCCGGGGGAAGGAGTGGATGACCTTGGGCCGTATCTGCTTTTCGATCTCGGTGTTGGCATTCAGAATGGAGTGGACATTGGTCAGGACTTCGGCCCCCTCGGCATCCATGATCTTCAAGTAAGGATTGAAGACCGGCACGGTTGCGCGGGGAGTCTCGATCTCCAGGGCAATGCGGTCGCCGACCTTGGCCGCGAAACGCACCCGGTCGATATCGCCCGGATGCTCGATGGTTCCTACCAGCAGCGCCGGCAAGTTGACCAACTTTGCTCTGGAGGCCTCTTCCGGTGCTCCATCCAGGTCGATGACCGGAATTGCCTCCGGGACTGGGGGGGCCTGCGGTCCGGCTTGGCCCTGGGCGGCCTGCTCCGGGACGGAGGGAGGCTTCGGTGGCGACGCCGTTCGCGCCCGGAGGGCTTCCATGCGATCGGTACGAAGCTCCCGAGTCCAGCTTCGTTCCCGCCAGAGGTCCCTGCCCGAGCCGCTGGGGGATGCACCGGACGGGTCTCCTTCAGCCCCTTCCGAATCCCTGGTGATCCGCAGCAGGTAGGGGTGATCCGGACCGCCCTCGCCCAAAAAGCCGCTGACCCGAACCAGATATCGCCCGGCCTTGCCAAACCGATGCCTCAGCACGGGCTCGGTGGTCAGTTCGGGATAGGATACCGGCTCGTCGCTAAAGGCCAGGCGGCGGGGGCGGTGGTGGCTGAACCAGCTCCCCGCGGGTTCGTAGAGGGTAATGGCCATATCCGAGAGTGCCAGCGAGCGCACCTCGAAACGCAGCCGCTCCCCTTCGGAAACGCTGAAGGAGTAGTAGTCCACCTCGGCAGGCTGCCCGAGGCTCCCGTAAACCACCAGGGGCCACTCGGGCAAGGGCTCGGGCTCGGAGGCCATTTCATGGGAAGGCCGGCTCTCCCGGTGGCCGGGCTCGGCGTGCACGTGAAAGGTCAGGGGGTCGGAAAGGCCCCGAGGCGTGATCGCCCGCAGGTTTCGGGGGCCCGGTTCAGCGGCGGAATCCACTTGGAACCGCAGGCGGAGCAACTGCACCGGCTTGGCCCCGGCGTTCGACTCGGCCGTTTCTTCAGGCTTCGGACCCTCCTCGTTCCGCAGGCCGAGAACGGTTGCCCTGACACCGCCGGAGTCGAACCAGAGTTCACGGGCTCCCTCCAGCCCGCGCCCCCTGAGGGTTGCCTGAAACTCCTCTCCCGGCCGACCTCCCAGGGGAAACAGGGAGAGGATTTCGGGCGGTTCGGAAGGATCGGCCTCAGCCGGAGAGGGGAGGGGCTGAAGCAGCACCAGCAGGGCGGTGACCATCCATCCCCGGCCCCTGGAGCCGGCTGGTTGCTGGGAAAAGGCCACGGTGATTCCCCGAGCTTGGAAGGCGGGCAGGATTGACCCGATTGGTGAGCCGATTCTAGCCACCGGGAAAACCCTTTGTCAATTTTGGGACTCCCGGCTCTGAAATCCATTGATACTCTTTCAAAGAGGAACTACCCTTTCGGCGAACCCAACCGGACCGAGCCATGGACCCCACTCCCGGATTCAAGCAGGCCAGAGACCGCGGATGCGCCTTTCTCTTGAGCCATCAGGGACTCCAGGGAGAATTCCCCGGGGGCGGACCGGCTCTGGACGACTACACCAAGGTCCTTACCGCCTTTCAGGTCTGCGGTCACAACGACGCCGCCAACCGCCTGTGCCAGTGGATCCGCACCCGGGGAACAACTCCCGAGGGCGATTTCGGGCCGAAGAAGGAAGCGGCCTCCGGCTACGCCTGCGCCTATTTCAACGCCTGGGTCATCCTGGGAGCACAGCGGCTGGGTCAACTGGACCTTGCGGCCCGGGGCATCCGCTTCCTGCTGGAATTTCAGGACCGGGAAACGGGAGGGTTCTATTCCGACCCCAGCCAGCGGGGAGCCGGGATCCGGCAGGACCTGATGGTGGTGAGCCTGTGCGGACTGGCCTGCCTGGTGATGGGGAAGACCGAGGAGGCCTGCCGGGCCGCGGGTTGGTTGCGGAACCTGATGGAGGCGCAGCCCGAGTTCCCGCAGCGGTTGTACACCGTCTACAGCAGACAAAACGGTCTGCATACCGTGTTTGATCCTGGTGAGGCTCTAAGGCATGTGGTGGTGGCGGACTCCCGAACCGACCAGGCTTTCTTCAACCCGGGAATTGCCGCCGGCTTCCTCTGCCGACTGTTCCAGGCCACCGGGGAGAAGGAATGGCTGGCGCTGGCAGTGGAATACATGCGCTTCGCCGAGTCGGCCAGCGACGAGCTCTTCCGCCTTATCCGAGCCGGCAAGGTGGCCTGGGCCGCTTCCCTGTTGTTCCGAATCACGGGAGAAGAAAAGTATCGGGCCATGGCTGTCAGGATCGGCCACAATCTGATCCGGCTGCAATCCAAGCACGGATACTGGTCGGGAGTGGGACAGCAGACGCCCAACTACGATTCCACGGCCGAACGAGTGGTCTGGATGGATGAGATCGTCCAGGTTTCCGGGGGATAGAGGTACCGCCCGGATTGACCGGATGCGACAGATCGTTCTGGTTCCGAGCCCGGATTGACCAAAAGGGAGGTTGACGATGTTGATCATTGACGGGGATTACCCCATGGCCATTGGCGCCATGGACTTGAACCGCGACCTGACCCTTCCCCTCCCGGAGCTTCGGGGCGCCGCTCCCGACCGCTTCGCCGAGGAAAGCCGCCCCGACGCCGATACCATGGCCTCCCTGCCGGAGATGCGCCGAGCCGGGATCGCCGCGGCCCTGGTCAAGGTGGTGGCCCGCCACTATCGGTCCGGGAGCCCGATGTGGGGATACCGGGGCCCCGAGGTGACTTACGCGGCGGCCCGGGCACAACTGGCCTACTACGGGATGCTGGAGGCGCGCGGGCAGGCCAGGATCCTGAGGACAGGCTCCGAACTCTCCAGCCACCTGCAATCGTGGTCGACCGGGGAGTCACGGGACGGACTGCCGGTGGGATTCATCCTCGGCATGGAGGGGGCCGACCCCATTCTGGAAACCACCCAGGTGCACCGGTGGTGGCAGGACGGAATACGAGTCATCAGCCTTTCCCACTACGGCATCAGCACCTACTGTCACGGCACCGGGACCGGGACCTCGGGGAGCCTGTTCCCGCCCGCCAAGGCCCTGTTGCGGGAGATGGAATCGGCCGGAATGATTCTGGACGTCACCCACGCTTCCGACGCCTCGGTCAGGGAGGCCCTGGACCTCTTCGGGGGACCGGTGCTGGCCAGCCACCAGAATTGCCGGGCCATCGTCCCCGGGGAACGACAGTTTCCCGATGACCAACTGCGAGCCGTGATCCGGAGGGGCGGTGTCATCGGCGTGTCCATGGACAGCTGGATGCTGTACCGGCCCGGCCTGAACTGGGGCGGTCCCATTCCTCCCCGGCGCAGCGTCTACTCCAAGGAGGCGGTGACGCTGGAGGATTATTGCGACCATGTCGATCACATCTGTCAACTGGCGGGCAACAGCCGCCACGCCGCCATCGGCGGGGACACCGACGGCCAGGGCGGCAGTGGAGGGGCTCCGGCGGAGATCGACACCGTGGCCGACTACCAAAAAGTCGCGGGGGTGTTGGAGCAGCGAGGCTATTCCTCCGGGGCCATCGAGGATGTCATGGTCCGCAACTGGCAGCGGTTCTTTGAAACCCACCTCCCCCAATCCCCGGACCCCGATCCCGGCAGTTCCGCGCCAGGAGGATGAGTTTGCGCCGCCGTCTCCCTGCCGGTATCCTGTGCTTGTCCGTTCTTGCGAGCGGTTGCGGTGAGTCGCCCTCCGAACCGTCAGATCCCGTGAAACCTGAGACCCCAAATCACTACCTGGCCTATTTCGGCACCTTTACCCGGGGGGAGCATGGCGCCAAGGGCATTTACGTCAGCCGTTTCGAGGTCTCCAGCGGCAGGATGAGCCAGATCCGCCTGGCGCTGGAAGCGGAGGATCCCTCGTTCCTGGCCGTCCACCCCAACCGGCGTTACCTCTACTCCATCAACGAGTTGGGAGGCCGGACCGGAATGGTCAGCTCCTATGCCATCGAGCCGGCGACCGGCAAGCTGCGACTGCTGAACCAGGCGCCGGCCCAGGGCAGGGGCACCTGTTACGTCAGCCTCGACGCCGGCGGCAGCATGCTGGCCGTGGCCAACTACGTCACCGGAACGGTGGCTTCCTATCGGGTGCTTGGAGACGGCCGGCTGGGAGAGGCGGTTAGCGTCATTCAGCACCGGGGAGCCGAGGAGCCCCATCCCCATTCGGTCAACTTTTCGCCGGACAACCGCTTCCTCATGGTGCCCGACGTCGGCACCCACAAGGTTCACCTCTACCGCGTCGATCCCGGCAGAGCGGCACTCCGGCCCCACGACCCCGCGGAGTTCCCGGCCAGACCGGGCAGCGGCCCCCGCCACCTGGCCTTTCACCCTTCCGGCAGGACCTGCTACGTCATCGAGGAGACGGGAAACGCGGTGATGGCATTGAAGTGGCATGAGAGCCGAGGAACCCTGGAGGAATTTCAGCGGGTTCCCACGCTTCCGGCCTCCTTCTCGGGGGAGAGCTATACCGCCGAGATCATCGCCCACCCTTCGGGGAAGTTCCTCTATGGGTCCAATCGCGGGCACGACTCCATTGCCGTGTTCTCCATCGACCCGGAAAGCGGCCGGCTTACCGCTGTCGATCACACCCCCACCCAGGGCAGTTACCCGCGCAACTTCAACCTGGACCCCAGCGGCAGGTGGCTGATTGCGCTGAACCGGGAAAGCAACAGCGTGGTCACCTTTGCCGTCGACCCGCAGACCGGGAGACTCACCCCTACGGGACAGGTGCTGGATCTGCTCAGCCCCTCCTGCCTCCGCTGGGTGCCGCTGGGCGTAGAGTGACCGCAATCAACTGACAACTGTCCTGCCAAGTGACTTGCGGAAGCGGCATTCTCGCCGATTCCGACCTGATGACCCACCCTGTCTATGGCACCGAGTCTATGGATAGGGTCCTATGGGAAGTGAGAAGGGGTAGAATGGGTCGGGGGACCTGACCGGTGACTGCTTTCACTGCAGGTGCAGCCTCGCCGGCGTAGTTCAGCGAATCTGTGAAGCTAATGATCGATCACGCTTTTCCGGGCAAGATTACCGATGCGGCGCATCGGTTGGTTCGTTATTGGAAGATGCGTCAGGAAATCAAGAGATTCAAGTCTTGTCGGAACGTACACGAGCTGCCGGCCATCTTCCATTACTGGTCAAACAAGTATCTGGTTTACAACGGTCTCACACCCGAATTCTGCGTGAGGCGGCCCGACCCCGATTAGCTCGAAGTGATGGCGATGGCCCGACCGTTCTCCTGACGGGCCAAGCCGCAGTTACGACGGAATCAACGCCTCTATTTCCCAAAAGCAGCCGAGCGGGCCCGCACTCGTAAGCCTCGTTTTTTTACTTTGACTTTGATCTTGTCAATTCGACGGTTGATTGACTGGGGGCCTGATGCATCCGGAGTATAGGCCAACAGGTAGTACCCTTGCAGATCCTGCAGGATTCGATTGGTAGCGATATGAGGGGAATCATAGGATTGAAGGTACACGCCGCCGGTTTCCCGGGCCAGATGGTACCTGCCGTCGTTCGGAGTCCTTACGCTTCCACCCCTTCGAGAGGATTCGGAACCCGCATTGTATTGCGGCAACAATCCCAACCCTTCCGCCTCAATGGAGTAGATGACTACCGAGGCCCGGCGGCAGGCATCGGTCAGGCGACGCATTGTGCCGCGTATGTCTCTGTCAATTTTGCTGTAGTAGACCAGCGGCAATCCGCCTGAAATAAAGACCACAGATTTCCGAAAGGGCAAATTCTCCATCATGGCGACGGTGTTCAAGAGTGTGTCAAGGGTGTACAGGGTGAGGTTCGCCTGCCTGAACGGAGAGGATCCGCTCAACACGTCTTGCGCGACGAGCGTATTGTGGTTCAGTCCCTGACGACTGGAGGGGTTGTACTTGATTTGGTCAAGCGCCTTTAGAAGAAGTTCCTTGTCCGAAGTGAAAGAGATTCCATCGGTCCCCACGCCAGAGCGAACAAGAGCCACCAGATCATTGGGTTGAATTTGCTTGTCGACAAATTCCTTCAGTCCTGTCCTGATTTGAGACAAACCCCTTTTGTCGATCCCCAATTCATCCACGACTACCGCGATGAGGCTTCTCTGTGGCTCAGGATTCAATGTCGATTCCGATGCTGCCGCAGGGTCGGGGGAAGCGTGCAATGCCGAATCCCCTTTCTGAAGATCAGCCGTGGGCGGTTGCAACCATTTGTAGGACAGGCTCTGAATTTCTTGGGGTCTGCCGTCCTGCAGGACCTCGAAGTCCTCTTTCCGAAGGTCCGTGACGTGGTGTCCTTTCCGGTCCGTCACAATTACATCCATTTCTACCAGTTCCACAAAGTTTCGAATCGTTCCATCTTCGGAAGACGGATTGGCTGTCTTCTGAGGAGGAATGTTCCCCTGCTGCTGAGTTCGCTCCGCCTGCTTTGTCTGATTCCCTTGACTCTCGCCGACCGCGGCCATCGAAGAACGAATCCCTTGGGCTATTTGATTCGCCAGTGTCCTCACGCCCTTCTTCACGGCCGGGTCCTGGGAGATGCGTTGCAACACGGGAATCAATCGGTCTGGGGCCGGCACTCTTGAAGACCTAAGATTCCGATCCAATTCCATCAGCCTTGCGCGCAATCTCGAGCGATCCCGCTCGAGGGCTGTTTTCAGTTCCAACAAGGCAAGTTCCTGCTCACAGAGGTTCTTGAAAAAGGCATGAATACTCTGGAGTTTGGGGTCGTTCTTGCTAACGGCGACCAACCTGCTTCCGACCGTGTTTTCGTTGCCGTAGTCAACTCGGATGGTCGACTTTCCTCTTGTTGTGAGTGCCTGTCGCCGGGACCTCTTCCCTTCCCTTTGGAAGGAGCGGGACTGCGTAAAGAGATGAAACAGATTCTGGACCAGATTGGACTGAAGATGCGTCTTCAGGTTGAGATCCAGTGCGATCGGATCGTGCTTTCGTTGCTTCACCCGGATCTGGATGGGACCCTGATTGCCGAGAACCACGCGCCGGAACTCGGTCTTGCCCTTGCCCGAGTGCTCTTCCCAGGTGAAACGGACGAACTGGTTCCCGGATGCTGCAAGTGCCGTCGACTGCGCGGACAATGCCAGCAACAGAGCGAGTTGAGTGAGCCGGTTGAAGGGCCAAGATCTTTTCTTTGTACGGCCTGACATCCGATACCTCCCTAGAGGCGTTCTTCCATAGGAACGACAGCAACCCGCAGCGTCCCGATGACAAAGGATTATTTCTTAATTTTAGCACCTGGCCGCCAAGTGTCATAGGGGAATCCTCGCCACAAATTTGGTGGGCGAGGCGGCGTCGGTAGCGGTCAGAGCCGTTGGATGGTCTTGGGGTTGGCCTGGCCGGCCAAGTACTGGAGGTCCTGGAGAAACAAGAATTTGACAGCCCTACTTCGCGAACCTCTTGTGTATGACGACTGTCCCTGCAATGGAGTCGTGAATGGCTCTCTTACGTTCGTTGAATAGCAGAACGACAACTTCACTCCAGAACCAGATCCAGTAAATGGGCTCAACGGCTTCATGCCAGGCAGGGACCAACGACGACACATATGCTTCCCGCCCGACCCAATCCAATGATTGGTATTGCTCCGCGTCAGCATTGATTAACGCACTCAGTTGAGCAACCATCGTGGTAATTGACAAGGCGAGTTCCACACAGGACCGGAGTAACGCTTCTTTGATTTCTATTGGTGATCCATCGGGGAGCGTTACCTTGATGCCGGTAGCCATCTTCCCCAGGGTTGCACCGTATCGGTAGTGAAGAAAGATGGCATAGGTGGCAAAGAAACTGCTCGAAACTACCGTGACCGCCACTGCACTCGAAATGGAAATGTTCTCAAGGAAGAGGAAAATCATCCCGAATGGGAATAGTACAAAGCAGTCGACTGACAACGCCCCAAATCTCCTCCAGAATCCAGCGTATACTGGCGATCCGCCCTTCTTGATCGGTAGAAACTCCATGTATGCCGGCGATCCGTCCTTCTTGATCGATAGCAAATCCATATGTCCTCTTTACGAGTACAAGCACGCGCAGGCTGTCAACCTGCTGGATTGATCGAGCGAAGGTCTTCGAATTTCATCTCGACGTCGAGCCCCCGGGTGCTCCCGACTTCCCCCAACTGGCGCACCGCTTTCTCGACAAGGGAAGTGAAGGGGGCCATCAGGCCGTTGACCCGAGCCAGAATCTTGCCGTGCTCGTCGACCAGCAGGTAGGTCGGAAAGCCCCTGATTCGCAGCAGACGCCCGAAGTCGCTCCCCTTGCCTGCGTGCCAGTTCGTCCAAGGCATCGGCTCGTCCTCGATGAACCGGGTCACGGTCCCAAGTTCCTCGTCCACGCTGATCGCGACGATGGCGAACCGGTCCGGCGGCAGTTTCCCAACCAACTCCCGAAGCTGCGGCAGCGCCGCCACGCACGGCTTGCACCAGGTTGCCCAGAAATCGATTAGCACGATACGTCCCCGGTAATCCGAAAGACGTTCCTCGACGCCGTCTAGCCGCGTTCCCATCACCTCCGGCAGGGTTGCGCCCGCGGTCCCATGGTTCAGGCTGCGAAGCAGATCCGCCTCCGCCTTGGCCAGCGTCTCAGGGACTGGAGTGCCGTCAGGATTCTCCCCGAGGAACTTCTCCGCCTCAACCCCGGCGCTCAACCCGGTAGCGGCTTCGATCGCGCGCTGACGCATGGCCTCCCGATCCTCCGTCGGCAGCATGAACTGGGAATTCACGGTGCTCAATAATCCGGCTGCCAGGTAGTACTTGCCGTTGGCGCGCAGCACCGGGTCTTCGGCCTCGGAGGCCAGTTCCTCGAAGAACCTGTCAATTGCCGGTCCGTTAAACATTCTGGCGCCAGACATCCGGCTCAGCACCTGAGGCCACTCCTGGTAGTCGGGTGCGTAGGCGAGGAGAGCCTTTGCGCCCACGTACATGTGTTGATCGGAGTCTCTGCCGGAATGCGCCCGCATCACGAGGAACTCCGCGGCCTCGATCGTCTTGTCATGCGCACCGCCCAAGTTCAGGATAGCGGTCGCCGCGGCTATGGCGGGTTTGACGTCAGGGGGCTTCGGAGCACTCTCGTGGAGTTCACGAGGCGGCTTGCCCTTTTCAACACCCTGCCTGAAACGTTCCCGACTGCTTTTCTGCCAGGTGCGATACCGGCCGAGGTACTCTTCCACCATAGCCCAGTCAGGCTCAACCTCGGGCGGCCCAGCATCCGGGGCAACCGCACGCTGGCACGACCCTATCGGTGTCAGAACGGCTGCGGCAACAAGAACCCATCCAAACCAACGCCATCGTACCGGGCATGGTACGTCCATCTCTTCTTCCATCATGTCGTCTATTTGGTGAAATGACTGTGTGGCACTATTTTAGCCAGTGTGGAGATCCGATATCCAGCCCGGGATTTCGAAGCAGTTTCATGGCTCAGCCTGCTTGTCGTTCTTTTTCACATTGCGCCTTCTGAGTATTGGTCTGTCAAGAAGGGGCGCTGGAAATTTGTCTTCATATTGCTTCTGCTTCTCCGGTATGGGCGATATGCATTTCGACCTGTAGAGGCTGTTCCGGTGCAAGTATAAATCGCTGCTCACCTTTCCCCAGGCCACATCCCCATTGCCATGCTTATCAAGCCGGAACAGATAGTGCAGGATCGCCCCTCCCTGCTGTGGAGGGCGCACCGTTGGATAGATTGCCAGGATCACGTGAAAGTTGGGATCGGCGCTTTGAATCCTGCCCAGTCGGAAGCCGTCTTCCTTGTAGCTCTTGAGTTCCCCGCTCTTGGATTCGCGATAGAGGATGTCGGGGTCCCCGTCGCGATAGACGAGCGAGAACGCAACGCTCGCGAGATCGTCCTTCTCCCATTCGCCCCATCGGGTGCGGGCCTCCGGCGATGTCCTGTAGAAGATGGCGCGACCGATGGACGGACCGGTGCACCGCGTCACAACCACGTATTCAGACTCGTCGGCGGCGGAGGCTGGAATGACCAGAAGCATCAGGATTCTGAAATGTTTTTGGAATCCCCAACGCGGAATCGCCCTACGGACAAAGCTAAAGAACTCTCTTGGCTCTCGTGTACAGGAATCGGATTCAGAGAATGGGAATCCGGACGGAGCCTTGAGAGCGTCGTCCATGGACCTCAGCAATCCAGTCATGGCACACATCTCCTTGACCCGTATTTCTCACCAGGTCGCTGGATTCATAATGAGAGACCATTTATTTTCAGCAACTTGTTGGTCCGTTTGTGATGCCTTGCGGTGACAGACTGTGCTGGGCGCGCCTTGACTTGCCCTTTCCCCCTCAGCGCATCCATGCTCGGTCGACCGTAGTGACCGTTACGCTCTTCGCTCGCGAGCACGCGCTGAGGGAAAAATTCCTGCGCCATCAT
The DNA here is from genome assembly GCA_965198125.1 of Candidatus Versatilivorator sp. Classification (GTDB taxonomy): domain Bacteria; phylum Acidobacteriota; class Terriglobia; order Versatilivoradales; family Versatilivoraceae; genus Versatilivorator. Next base: position 5,694,116 of record CBDAOQ010000003.1, read on the forward strand.
CACGCCCCCTGGTGAGAAATGCGAGTTAACGGTCGATAGAGGTTATCGAAGACGGCGATTGTTCATGAAATGCCTTCCCTCCATTTTACACGGAACTGGCACTTAACAATATTGCGGGTGACGCGCCGGCGCCGGCGATCATAGTGGCTGGGTGGTCTCGGGATTGGCGTGGCTGGCCAGGTATTGCAGGTCCTCAATCGGCACGTGCCGGGAGAGCAGGTCGCTCACCGCCAGGAAAGGGACGGAGAAGCCCAAGCGCCGTTGCCGACGCTGCCGGCAATCTGCTACCATGACGCCCGCAAGGTCCTGTCATTAGGGGGAGGGAATGGTGACTGCGGAAGATCGGTACCTGTTCGATCTCAACGGCTACCTGGTGCTGAGGAAGATCCTGCCGCCGCCGGTTCTGGCTGCCATGAACGGGAGCATCGACCGGCTGGAGACCCTGAGCGACCAGGAAGTGGAGGCCCGCAACCTGGCCCGGAAGTACCAGCAGGGCAGCGTCTACGCCCAGGTGGGTCCGGCGCCGCAACAGGGCTTGGCGGACTACTCCGGCAACATCCTTCCCTGCGGCGGCCCCTTCGAGGAGCTGATCGACTGGCCCGCCACCCTTCCCTTCCTGGAAGAGACCATCGGCCTGTCTTTCCGGCTCGACGCGGCCAGCTTCATGTCCCGCCACGGCGGCGGAGGATTCGTTTTCCACCACGGCTACGCCGAGATGCTGCCCTACAGCGAGTATGCCTTTGAGCAGGACGTTTTTCGCTGCGCCAGCATCAAGATATCCTATGCCCTGACCGACGTGGTTGAGGAGGACGGCTGTTTTGCCGTCATCCCGGGAAGCCACAAGAGCCGCTTTCAGAATCCGCTGGTAGGGCGGCTTCCCGATCCTGCCCACCCGCTGGTGCGGCCTCTGCCCTGTGAGGCGGGAGACGCCGTGCTCTTTTCCGAGGACCTGTCCCACGGAGCCGTGGAGAACCGGGGATCCAGAGTGCGGCGAACCTTGTTCTATTCCTATGCCCCTGCCTTTCAGTGCGCCTGGGGCTCGTTGACCGAGGTGGCTCCCGGCTTTGAGTCCCGGGCCACTCCTCGCCGGCTGGAGCTGGTCCAGGGACCGGCGCCATTCGAAAACTCACCCGCCAGCCTCACCGCTGTGTGATCCCAGGCGGGCAAGGCCGCGCCGCTAGAGAAAACCCCTCTCACGGGCCGGAATCCCCCGGCCGCCTGACGCCGGCCCCGCGGGAGAAACACCTTTCAGCCGTGGACACTACTCGAACCCAACGACTCCCCACCGAGGAAGAGGTCTTCAACCTTCAGACCGGAAGCAGCCGGCAGCTGCTCTCGATAGAAGAGCAGCACTTCTTCGATATCGCCGGATACGCCCTCCTGCCGGAGGTGCTGAACCCGCGGCAGGTCGAGGCGGCCCGGCGAAGCCTGGTGCGCCTGGCCCAGTCTCCCTCCCCTGCAATCAGCCTCCGCCGGACGGACAGCTCCGGTGTCGAGTTGCTCAACATCATCGAAGCCGGGGGTGTCCTGGAAGACGCCATGGCCCTGCAGCCCGTGCTGCGCCACCTCCAGGGGCTCATCTGGGGACAGCAGTTTCGCCTGATTGCTTCCCGAGGACGGATTCGAGGAGTGGGCAGCCGCGGCCACTTGACTCAGGGCGGAAAGGCCGACCCGCGGCGATACGCGCGCTATCGCTGCGGCCCCGAGGGAGAATTCCGCTGCCTGCTGGTGACCTGTCTGATTGCGTTATGCGACACGACTGCGGGAGATGGAGCCTTCTGCCTGATCCCCGGAAGCCACAAGTGCCTCCTGCCCCATCCCTATGCCGACCACGAGTTGGAGGAGGTTCCGCCCCTGGAGGATCTGCCCCTGACGTCCGGCTCGGCCGTGGTCTTTACCGAGAACCTTTCTCATACCCTGGGGCCGCCCCGCCTCCAAAGCCAACACTGGCTCGAGTTCCAGTACGGCCCCTCCTACGTGGTGAACTGGCCCGGCTGTGAACCCTCGGCCGACCTGCTGCGGCGCACCGAGCTAGACCCAGTCAAATCCCACCTGCTGCTGGCCCCCTACTACCACCCCACCGGCTCCCAGAAGAAAATGGGCTGACTGTCCTCGACCCGCATTTCTCACCGGGGGGCGTGATAATGGCGCAGGAATTTTTCCCTCAGCGCGTGCTTGTGAGTGAAGAGCGTAGCGGGAACTACGTTCGAGGGAGCATGTGCGCGCTGAGGGGAAAAGGACAAGCCAGAGCACGCCCAGCGCCGTCTGTACCCGCAAGCCCTGTAAATGGGGCCAATCTAAGGTACTGAAGAGAAACTGCTTTTCATCATGGTTCCAGCGACCCGGTGAAAAATGCGGGTTAATGCTCTCGAGCCGTCTTCAGGGTCCGGTAGAGCAGCGCTCCCAGCTCGTCGTAGAAGGCGAACTCGGCCTGAGCCGGCCTCCCCCCGGCCGGCGGGTGGACCCGGACTCTCAGGAAGCCGCCGGACTGACCGCGTTGGGTGTACTTGTGGATGATCCTGCCCTCGGGATCGGTCGAACCCGGGTCGCCGGGTGAAATGGCCGCGAAGGCGTTGGCATCGCAGAGGGCCCCACAGGCGAACTCTTCCACGCCGCTGGGATGGATGGCGTGATACTGCCAGTGGCGGTCACCGCAGATGAGATAGAAATTCCTCGCCAGCAGACCGTTGCGGGCCAGCCAGCCGAAGAACTCCCGGGCTTCGTGCTGAAAGCCGCCGATGTTGGCGTGGCTGTCCCGCTTGGTGGCGCCGTCGGGACCCACCATGGCCGTGGGGGAGATCAGGATCTTGAAGGCGGCGTCCGATTCCAGCAGGGTCCGCTGCAGCCAGCCGAGCTGCGCTTTCCCCCACAGGGCTTTGGCAGGACCGTCGGCCATACCGTTGGGGCTGCGGTAGTCGCGGCCTTCGACCAGCCAGATCTGCAGTTCCCGACTGACCCGGTGGGTGCGATAGGTCACCGCGTCCTTCTGCGCCGGGTCCACCACCGGCACCTGCTCCCGAAAAGTGTGAATAGCCAGGGCGTTGGAGGGCTGTTGGGCCAACTCCGGATCCTCCTGGTCTTCCACCCAGGCGTGATAGCCCTGCACGGGAGTGTGGGGGTCCGAATCGTTGAAGCGGTGGTCGTGGTCATCCTTCTCCCAGTAAGTCGGAACCTGGCGGAACATCTCGATGAAGCGCGGCTGGACGAACTGCTCGTGCCATTTTCGCCGCAGCTCGGCCCGGGTTCGGGCGCGGGAGTCCGCCGGGTGGTCGTAGTAGACGTTGTCTCCGGTTCCGACAAAGAAGTCGGGCTTCATGCGCAGGATGGTGGCCAGGGCCGGATAGCCCAAGGGCTTGTCGTGGCCTTCGTACTTGGGCCGCTGAAACTTGGGGGCGCCGTCCTGGAAAAAGGCGTAGTTCATTCCCGTCACCACCACAAAGCTGACCACGGTGCTCTTCTGCCGGCCGGCCAGGGTCTTGAAGGTGGCGGTGGGACCAAGCCTGGTGTTCTCCTGGTCCGCCCCGTAGCGCAGCCGGTAAAAGTAGCGCGTCGCCGGGGTCAATCCTGAAATCCGCATCTTGACGATATAGTCGTTCTGGGGCAACGCGGCCATCCACTCGGTCAATCTCGGGTCCGCGAAATCCTCTGCCGCCGACAGCTCGAAACGGGCCACGCCGGGGCTGCCAGGGAGGTCCCCGTCGACCAGCGCGGCGCCCCGGGTCAAGCGGGATTGCAGAATCACGCTGGTGGCGGTGACTTCACCGGCCATTTCCCCCTGGCCGTTGTGGATGTCAGCGGCGGAAACGGCGCCGGCCGTCAACACAAGGAGGGCCGCAATGGCCTTGCCCAATAGTTTGGATCGCATGGAGAGCCTCTTTCGGAGGAAAACCTGGCGGAGTCTGCCAGCCAGGATTATACCCGGAATGCGAAATGGAATTCAGGAGGGAGGCTGCCTCCCCCGCCTTGTGATTTACAGGGATAATTCACATGGATGGACAGGATATACAGGATGGCCCTTGGAAGTCTGGCGTCCTGTAGTCCCGGGTATCATTTGAATGAGTCATTGTTAATCGAGCCTTTTGCAAAATTCGCAACGGGGCAGGTCATTTTGCCGGCAAACGTGATGTTCTGCCTTTTTCAATATCGGGTGCGACCTGGTGAGAAATGCGAGTTCACCACAAAAAGCACAAAAGTCACAAAACGAATTTTTCGTAACCCTTCTCGAGATGCCGGTTGCGAAGATATCCATGCAGGTCGAAGGCCGTCTGCCGGATCTGATCACACAAAGCCCGCATGCCTTGGTCGTTTCTCATCGTTCCGCTCTTTTTGTGTTTTTGTGCCTTTTGTGGCCATTCCCGGCAAAGATCCCGCTGCCGTATTTTGCAAAAGGCTCAATCATGAAAAAACATGCGATCCCCAGTGCCGGGCGGGCATTCCCCCACCGCATCAGCCTTCGCCTGTCGGCTCGGGACCACCTGGGAGCGCGGGCGTCTCGCCCGCACAAGATCTGGCGCGACGGAAGAGAACCCCGTAAAGTCGGGCTTGGCGCGCTTTGCAAGGGTGTGGCCGTGGATGCGAGGCTGTTTCCAGCAATAGGGTGCGGGCGAGACGCCCGCGCTCCCGGGTGGATGTCATCTGACCCAAGGACAAGGGCGAAGCCCGCCGTCGAGCCGGTGGGGGGGAAGGGAGCCAGCAAGATCGCCAGGCAGGTGATCGAGACCAGGGCGGGGGCTCGGCTAACCAGTTGACTCCGCTTGCCGGGTCCTGGAGAATCAACCCTTCCCCGAGCGTTTCTTGCCTGGAGACTGAAGGATGACATCCGGCAGCAGCCTCCCTCCCGAACACTCGCAAAACGAAGCGGCCTCCCGCCGGCGAAACCTGGCCCTGTTCGTGCTCGGCCTGGTGACCCTGCCCTCCTGCCAGGCCATGCTTCTGGTCTACGGAATCCGCATCAGGGAATACTTCGCCATCAACGCCGAGCAGTTCGGGACGCTGTTCGGCAGCCGCGGCCTGGGCCGCATACCCGCCCTGTTGACCATTGGCCCGCTGCTGGCCCGTATGGGCGTGCGGCGGGTGACGGAATTGGCCACGGTGGGGATCGGAATCGGCTTCCTGATCCTGGGGGTGGGGGGAACCCTGGCGGCCTTCCGGGTGTCCATGCCGGTCATGGGCTTTTTTCTGGGACTCTCCGGCATTGCCATCCCCGCTTTCCTGATCTCTCTCTTTCCGGATCGCAAGCGGCGCATCTTCTCCGTCATGCTGGTGGCCTCGGCGGCGCCTTCCATCCTGACTCCCCTGCTGGCCAACGAGTTGTTGAAGTGGTCGGATGAGCGCGGGGATGCCGCTTTCGCCGCTATTCTCCAGACTCCATTCGGTATTTGCGGGGGAGCGCTGCTGCTTGGAGGCCTGCTGCTGAGCCTGGCCAAACTGAAGGAGTCCCGGGGCGAACTTGAAAAACCGCACCGCATCCGGGTCAGCCAACTGCTGCATCTTCGTTCCCTGGCCATCGTCCTGATGCTGTCCCTCCACGCCGCTGCCGACACCACCCTCTACACCTTCCTGCCCATGTTCATGGCCAGCCAGTTCAAGCACCTTCCGCTGCCGCCGGCTGCGGCGGTTGCCGGACATGGCGTGGCCTACGTGGCGACCCGGACCCTGCTGTCCTTCTGGCCCGAGGGAAAGTGGCACCGGGGCATTTTGTGCCTGGCCGGACCGCTGGGCGGAACCGTCATCATCCTGACCCTCTGGTTTGGGCCGGCGGTCTCGGTGCCGCTTCTCTATACCCTGGCCAGCATGATGTTTGCCGCTGAATACCCGGTGCTGGTCAGTGAAATCTCCTCGGAGTCCATGGCCGAATTCGGCTCCATCGTGGCCGGCGGCATGCTGGTCAGCGAGTTCATCGGCTTCGCTCTTCTCAAGGGAACCGGCAGGCTGGCCGACCTTACCGGCGATTTCCGGCTGGCTCTCAGCATTGCTGCCTGCGGTTTCCTGGCTTTCGGCCTGATCGCCGCCCTGACCGGTCTGGGGAAACGGACCCGGCAACCCTCCAGCTCCTAGATCTCTTGAGTCGAAACAACGTTGACAGATGAGTCAAGTTTTTCAGGTCGTGAATTTCGGCTTGTAGATTGCGGATTGCAAAGTGCGGATTTGGGGCTCAGTCAGTGGTCCTAACCCCCAATCAACAATCAGCAATCAACAATTCATCAATCATCAGGCGAAGCCTCGCTAGCATGTCGATTCGGACCCGTCCGGGGTGGGGTTTTTCCCTGGCGTTCCCCGGTCCTCACCGCTTTTCAATGGATAAGGACTCCCTGGGACAGACCACCCCGCCAAAATAGGCCGTCACCAGAAAGCAGGCCATAGGCACCGCATAGGCAATCCTGATGCTGCCGGTCATGTCGGAGACTTGGCCCTGGAGGGCCGTCAGGACCGCTCCGCCCAGGATGGCCATGATCAACCCGGCGCCCCCGATCTTGGTGTCCCGCCCGAGGCCTTGCACCGACAAGCCGAAAATGGTGGGAAACATCAGCGACATGCACCCCGATATCCCCACCAGGGCATAAACCCCGGCGGGGCCTCCCGCCAGAATCACCCCCAGGGTGCACCCCATGGCGATCAGGGACATCAGGCACAGCAAGGCTCCCGGACTCAGGAAGCGCATGAGCCAGGTGTTGACGAATCGAGAGACGGTGAAAAGAATCAGCGCCGCCAGGTAGTAGCTGGCCGCCTGATCCTCGTTCAAATCCAGCTCCTGCATGACGTAGCGAATGGTGAAGGACCACACCCCGATCTGGGCGCCCACGTAAAAGAACTGGGCACCCACCCCCCAGCGGTAACGGGACACCCGGATCAGCCTCCCCACCGTTGCCGCCAACTCCAGATCGCCGCCGCTGTCGGCAGCCCTGGGCCATCGGGTGGCGGCAATGAGGACCCATACCAGGGTCAGGAACAGGGCCACCGCCACGTAGGGTTCCATGACCGCCGCCAGCTCCTCGGCTTGAATCCTGCCGAGCTGTTCCCGGCTCATGGCGGCCCGATCCTCGGCCCCGGCCCGGTTCAGCTCGGAGAGGATGAACCACTTGCTGAGAAAGACCCCCAGGATCGAACCGATGGGATTGAAGGATTGGGCGAAATTCAATCGCCGGGTCCCGGTTTCTTCCGGTCCCATGGCGATGATGTAGGGATTGGCGGCAGTCTCCAGAATGGACAGTCCCCCTGCCAGGATGTAGAGGGCCAGCAGGAAATGAGGGTAACTCATGGTCTTGCTGGCCGGATAGAAGAGCAGCGCTCCGCAGACGAACAGTCCCAGCCCCAACAGCACCCCGGCCTTGTAGGACCACTTCTTGACGAACAGGGCCGCCGGCAGGGCCAGGCAGAAGTAGGAGCCGTAGAAGGCGATCTGTATCCAGGAGGTCTGGAAATCCGACAGGCTCAGGATCCGCTTGAAAGCCGCCAGCAGGGTGTCGGTCATGTTGTTGGCCAGGCCCCACCAGGCAAAACAACTGGTGAGCAGCACAAAGGGCCAGAGGATCCGGCGGGGGATCAGCACTTTCGAGGGGGTGTCCATTGCAGCCTCCAAGCCGCCTTCCCGGGTTGGGTTCCGAGTTTCCCGAGGCGCCGGGGTGCCTGTTGACAACGCTTGCAGCTTCAACACGCACCGGCAGGAGGCAAGGCTACTGGACTCGGCCCGGCGGATCAAGAGTTCCTGAAACTCCGGGCACCGGACCGGGCCTTCTTTCGAATTCCCTTTCGGAGGGGCCCCGACGCGCCTAAAATCGTTGCGGAAGGATCGTGGCAGATTCCGGAGCATCGTGAAACGATCCCAACGCGAACCGTCCCGGTTGAGTGCCGAGGAGGCGCGGACCCAAACCTCAAGAGGGAAACCCATGTCACTGCTGGCGAGGCCGAGAGCCGCGCGGTTTACAATTCCGATCCTGTTGGCCGCCCTTTGGACCGTCGCTCCCGGAAACGGCGAGTCCAACCGGGAATGGACGACCTCCTCCTTCCTGGATTTCGTGGACGGCGCCCTGGCCGATGGTGGTGCCAACACCTATGTGGGAGCCGATGGAACGGTCCGGCTCATCAACCTCTGGGACCTCAACAACGACGGCCAGCTGGACCTTTTGTTTCCGAGCAGCCACGACCACAACGAGAAAGTGGATCTGTTCATCTACTGGGGACGTTCAGGATTCGACCCCGACGGCAGGACCCGGCTGCCCAGCAATGGGGGCAAAGCCGTGACCATTGCCGACCTGAACCAGGACCGGCAGCCCGACCTGATCCTGGTCAACCGCTTCAACGGCACCCGCAGCGACCTGGACTCTTTCATCTACTGGGGCAGCCAAGGAGGCTTCGAACCCGGTCGCCGCACGCTGCTCCCGACCCGGGGCGCCGAGGCCGTCGCCGTCGCCGACCTGAACGGGGACGGCTGGAAGGAGGTGGTCTTCGCCAACAGCGGCTTGAGCTACCATGTGCCGGTGGACCGATTCAACCGGTCATTCATCTACTGGGGCGCCGCGAGCGGCTACAGCCCGGATCGCCGCACCAGCTTGAAGACGGTGCTGGCCCGCGACGTGGAAATCGCCGATCTGGACCGGGACGGCGCGCTTGATCTGGTCTTTGCCTCTGAAGGAAACGAGGTTGAAGAGTCGGGCGCCTGGATTTACTGGGGGGATGGAAGCGGTGATTTCTCCGGTCGCCCCCCAACCAGGCTGCCCGGCCAGAGGAGCGCGGCAGTGGCCGCAACCGACCTCAACGGCGATGGCTGGCCGGAAGTGGTGCTGGCCAACCGCTTCAGGCTTCGAGCCCGGGAGATTGAAATCTACAACATCATCGATACGGTGGCTGTCGATTCCTATGTCTACTGGGGGAGTCCGGAGGGCTATGGGGCCGGGGAGCCCAGCCGGCTGCCGACGGTGGCCGCCATGGACGTGAAGGCGGCCGACCTCAACGGAGACCGGAGGCCCGACCTGGTCTTCGCCAACGGGGCCGGCGGGGCGTCCTATATCTACTGGGCAGCGGCCGATGGGTTCCACCCCCACAAGCGCGCTGCCCTTCCCACCTCGGAAGCTGCCGCCGTGGAATTGGAGGACATCAATCGAGACGGCTATCCCGACCTGGTCTTTGCCCAGCGGACGGACCGCCTGGCCCAGGACGGCGGCTCCCTGATCTACTGGGGCAGCGGCCGGGGATTCAGCCGCGACCGCAAGCAGACCCTTCCTACCTGGAACGCCAGCGGAATCGCTATCGGCGACCTGGACTCCGACGGAAGCCAGGACCTGGTCTTCGCCAACAAGTCGGACGGCGGCCGCCGGGTGCCGTCCCTCCTCTACTGGGGAGCTCCCGAAGGCCGGTACAGCCGAGAAGCACGGTTGGAGCTCGGCAGCGGCGGCGCCGATTCCTACGCGGCGGCCGACCTGAACCGGGATGGATTCCCCGATCTCTTTCTCCCGGAAAAGCCCCCCGCCATTTACTGGGGTGGCCGGGAGCCCTATTCCCCCAGCCGAACTTCCAAGGTGAACTCCGATCTGGCGATTTCGGGAAGGTTCGCCGACCTCAATCGCGACGGCTACCTGGACCTGGCGCTGAGCGAGTGGCAACCGGGAAATGAGCAAACCAGCCTTCTGTGGGGAGGCCCCGGGGACTTTTCCCGGGACAACCGCTTTGTCTTCCAGGTGGGAGGATTGCGGCACCACCACCTGGCCGACCTGGATCGGAACGGCTGGCCGGACCTCATCTTTACCAGCACCACCAACCGGGAGATCTTTATCTACTGGAACGACCCGCAGGGCTTCGACAACGCCCGCAAGACCCGCTTGCCTACCGGGGTCGCCGCCACCGTCGAAGTGGCCGACCTCAATGGAGACGACTGGCTGGACCTCATCGTGCCCAACCTGTTCGATCCCGACCCCAGTCCCGACAAGCCTCAGTCCTTCGGCGGCTCCCCGCAGGGCAACACCTTCATCTACTGGGGCGGCCCCCAGGGCTATTCTCCGGCCTCGCGCCAGATTCTGCCTTCCATCGGGAACGCCGACGTGGCCGTGGCCGATCTGGACCGGGACGGCCGTTTGGACCTGGTGCTCACCAGCTATCACGCCGGCCACACCCGCAGCCATCCCTCCACCATCTACTGGAACAGCGCCCAGGGGTTCCAGCCGGAACGGTTCACCCGGCTGCCGACCCACTCGGCCTCGGGGGTCCTGGTAGCCGACTTCGACCGCAACGGCCACGAGGACATTCTCTTTTCCTGCCATTCCAGGGATGGGAACCACCGCAACCAGGCCTTTCTCTACTGGGGCGGCCCCGCCGGATTCTCGACCGACCGGCGCAGCCAGCTGCCGGTGCTGGGACCCCATCTCCTCAGCGTTATCGACATCGGCCACATCTATGACCGCGGCGACCGCTACGACTTCATCTCCCCGGCATTCGACGGCGGTCCCAAACCCGTCTTCTCCACCCTGGCATGGAAGGGCGACACCCCCTGGCGGACCGGGCTGGAGTTCCAGCTCCGCACGGCCGAAACGCGCCAAGGCCTGGACGCCGCCCCCTGGCAGGGCCCCCAGGGCCCGGACAGCTTTTACCGAACCTCGCCGGCCAGGATCGAAGGCCTGCCCCCAAAGACCCGCTGGATCCAGTACAAGGCCAGCCTGATCAGCCCGGACTCCGCCAACAGCCCGGTGTTGCGATCGGTGTCGGTCGGGTATCGCCGGCAGGGTGAATGATGCATTCGGAAGGATGAATCGCGCCCATGGCGACAGAGCTCATCGGCTACAGCGACAAATTCAGCGTAACTCCTGGAGAAAGGCTGGCATTCAAGGTCAGCACCGACCTGCCCGAATATGAAAACACCATCGTGCGTCTCATCCACGGAGACGAAAACCCGGCCGGGCCGGGCTTCAAGGAGGAAGTCGTCCCGACCCCGGTCAACGGCGCCTACCCCGGCCGCCGGCAGCAGGTCCATTGCGGGTCCTGGCTGATGGTTCCCGACCGGCCCATGCTGAGGGGCCTGAACCCGCTCACCCTGCAAGCCTGGATCTTCCCGACAGGAACCGGCAGAGGCGAACGGCAGGGGCTGATCTCCAAGTGGTGGTCTTCCGAGCCGGCCGGCTACGGGCTGGGGTTGGGGCCTGGGGGCGACCTGGAGTTGCGGGTGGGCTGCCGGGACGGCGACATCCACAGCCTCTCGACCGGGCGGGCCCTGCGGGGCCATCACTGGTATTTCGTGGCAGCCACCATCGACCTCTCCGCCCGCCAGGTCCGCCTGTGCCAGCAAGAGTGTTTCGGACCCGGCCCGGACAGGACCTCCTGCAGCCTCACGGGGGCGCTTCCCCGGCTGGCGGCAGGCGACAGCGACGCCCCCCTGCTGATGGCGGCAGGATGCGCCCACCGGCTCGACGGGCGCAGCCTGGGAAAGGAGCTCTATGACGGCAAGCTCGACCGCCCCAGCATCTTCAGACGGGCCCTGGCAAACGAGGAACTGGAACAGTTGAGACAAGGAGCCTCTCCCCTGAAGGTGGGCCGGCAGGACCTGGTGGCCGCCTGGGATTTTTCAAAGGAGAGGCACACCTCCCGGATCCGGGACCTGGGTCCCAACAAGCTGCACGCCACTGCCGTCAACCTGCCGGCCCGGGCCGTCACCGGACACAACTGGAGCGGCCGCGAGTCGGACTTCAGGAGGTCTCCCGGAGAATACGGCGCCATCCATTTCCACAGCGACGATCTGGAGGATGCGGCCTGGCGGACCGATTTCACCCTGACGGTTCCCCAAAACCTCAGGAGCGGTATCTATGCGGCCCGGCTCAGAGGCGCCGATCGGGAAGACCACATCCCTTTCTTCGTCAGGCCCGGGGAGGGAGCGCGGCGGGCGCCGGCGGCCCTGCTGGTCCCCACCCTGACCTATCTGGCTTACGCCAACGAGAGGATGGACTACAGCCGCAGCCTGGCGGCCCTGATGGCCACCTCGCGGCAACTCAATCGGGATCCCAGGGACCTGTACCTGGTGGACCACCCGGAGCTATCGGCCTCCCTCTACGACCATCACCGAGACGGCAGCGGCTTCTTCTATTCCTCCCGACTGCGCCCCATCACCAACCTGCGCCCCAAGTACCGCAAGTGGAGGCAGGGAGGCCCCCGCCACCTGGCCAGCGACCTCTACCTGGTGGATTGGCTGGAGACCAAGGGATTTGCCTGCGACCTCATCACCGACGAGGACCTGCACGCCCGGGGCCTGGAGCTGTTGCGGGACTACCGGGTCCTGTTGACCGGCACCCATCCCGAGTACACCACCGGGGCCATGCTTTCGGCCCTGGAGCAATACCTGGACCAAGGGGGGCGGCTGATGTACCTGGGCGGCAACGGGTTTTACTGGGTTGCCAGCATTGCCCAGGAAAAGCCCCACGTCATGGAGGTCCGGCGGGGACATGCCGGGTCGCGGACCTGGGAATCGGCTCCCGGAGAGGTCCACCACAGCACCACCGGGGAGATGGGAGGGCTGTGGCGACACCGGGGCAAGGCCCCCAACAAGTTGGTGGGGGTGGGCCTTTCCTGCATGGGCTGGAGCACGGAGTCGCCGGGCTACGCACGCACTTCGGCCAGTGGCGACCCGCGGGCAGCCTTCATCTTCGAGGGCGTGGGCGAGCGGGAGACCATCGGGGCCTTCGGCCTGGCCATGGGCGGGGCCGCCGGGGACGAACTGGACCGGCTCGACTTCGAGCTGGGGACCCCTCCCCATGCCCTGCTGCTGGCTTCCTCCACCGGCCACAACCACCATTACCAGCAGGTCATCGAGGACATTCCCCAACTCAAGAGCGAACGGGTCTACGGCGGCAGCACCCATCCTCCGATTCGAGCCGACATGGTCTACTTCGAGACCGCCCGCGGGGGGGCGGTATTCTCGGTGGGGTCCATGTCCTGGTGCGGCAGTCTGTCCCACAACGACTATGACAACAACGTGTCCCGGATTACGGAAAATGTCTTGAGGGAATTCCTGAGGTGAGACACGGGGGCCTTCATGGCCTATCGGGAATAGGCCCATGTTCCGTTAAACCGGTTGGTTGCATGAGGGAACATGGATATACAGGATGAACAGGATAAAAAGCCTGAGAGCTGTGGCGCGGGAAGCGGACTGGCTCGATGATGGGATGAGCCTTTGAGGACATCCACTCCCGTCTTTACTGGTGGCCCTTCTCGGGCCCCTTTCGAGTCTTCTCCAACCCTCCGGAGTCCCTTGGCGGATTCATCCTGTACCCAATAAACCGACGCTTTAGCGCCCTTGATGGAAACCCTTTGCCCCTGCCCGTTCCTTGGCGGATACCGCTTGAGTCTTCTCCAACCCCTTCGTGTCCCTTCGTCGTCCTTCGTGCCCCTTCGTGGATATCTTTTTTCCTTTGTTTCCGATAAGGTAAAGGCATTCGGACAAGGCTTTTTCCACTCAACCCACGGCAACCGTGAACCGCATGCCGGCAAGACTCCTTCCACGGCTGGTGTTGCTACTGATGGTGGGATCCCTGCCTTCCTCGGCTCCGGCCCAATCCATCCCCGCCTTCGAAGGCATCCGGCCCATTCTCGAAAAACACTGTCTGGCCTGTCACGACTCCCGGTCACACCAGAGCGGTCTGGTCCTGGAGAGCCCCCAAGCTGCACTCCAGGGAGGCGCCTTGAACGGGCCCGCCGTCATCCCGGGAAAGAGCCGGGAGAGTCCGTTGATTCTCTACCTGACCGGCCACAAGCAACCTCGGATGCCCTTGAGCGGCAATCCGCTAAGCGACCAAGAGATTGCCTCGATAGCCGGGTGGATCGATCAACTGCGGCCACTATCGGAAGCCGGAAATCAGGTGCCCGGATGGCCCTGGCGGGGGTTGAAGGCGCCCGAGATCCCGCAGGTGCGCCAGGACCAGTGGGTGAAGAACCCGATCGATGCCTTCATCCTGGCCAAGCTGGAGAGCCGGAAGCTGGCTCCCGCCTCGCCGGCCTCGAAGCGGCTCCTGCTGCGGCGCCTCTATTTCGATCTTGTCGGCCTGCCCCCGACTCCCGAGCAGATGCATCGATTCACCAGTGATCCCGACCCCGACGCATACCGGCAGGAAATCGACCGGCTGCTTCGAGACTCTCGTTACGGCGAGCGCTGGGGGCGGCATTGGCTGGACATTGTGCGGTATGCCGATACCGACGGCGGCTATGACGGTCCCCTCCCCCACATCTGGCGCTATCGGGACTACGTGGTCCGGGCGTTCAACCAGGACCGGCCTTTCGACCGCTTCATTCGGGAGCAGATTGCCGGCGACTCCTATCCGCTCTATGGAAAGGAAGGCAAGCTGGGTCTTGGATTCCTGCATGGCACGGTGTTCAGTGAGGATGGCGTGCGGCGCGACGCCCTCAACGACATCGTCAACACCACCGCTTCGGCCTTTCTGGGACTCACTCTGGCCTGCGCCCGCTGTCACGATCACAAGTACGACCCCATCCCCATCCGTGACTACTATCGGATGGAGGCCTTCTTCGCACCGGTCAAGCTCAGCACGATGGAAGTACCCTTCAGCCAGTACGAGCTGGCCGGCCGAGACCCCAAGGCCTGGGAAGAGGGCAAGGCCTACTGGGAAGGTCTGCTCAAGCGCCAGAAGGAGTTCCGCGAAAAGACCACGGCCGGGTTCAAGGAACGCCTGGAAAAGGCTCGCTTCCTGCAGGCTTTTCAAGATCTCAAGGAACTGCCTCCCTTGAGCAACAGTCCCGTGAACGGAGACCTCAAACGGGCAGCACTGGAAGGCGTCCTCTTGAATGAGCAGGAACAGGCGCTCTATCACCTGATGCGCAAGCAGACCACCGCCTATCGCAATCCGCACAGCCCCGACTACTTCAAGGCCATGGCCCACTCGGCGTCGGCCTCCTTGGGCCTGAACTACGCAGCCACGGGAAGAGATGCCGGAGGCCTTCCGGACCCACCGACCACCTTTGTCCTGGAGGGAGGAGATCCCAAGAAGCGGGGTAAGGTGGTCCAGCCGGGATTTTTCAGTGCCCTGACCGGCCACTCGGAACCGGCCAGGCTGGAAGAGGTTGGCCACGACGGGGTCTCCCGCCCCATCCGCAACCCCACCAAGGTTTTGGCCGAGTGGATCGCCAGCCCTGAAAACCCGCTGACGGCCCGGGTGATGGTCAATCGGATCTGGCAGCACCATTTCGGCCGAGGACTGGTCAGGACCCCCAACGATTTTGGCCGCAACGGCTCCGGCACCGACTACCCGGAGCTCATCGACTGGCTGGCCACCCGGTTTATCCGGAGCGGTTGGAGCGTCAAATCCATGCACCGGCTCATTCTGCAGTCCAACACCTACCGTCAGTCGATGCATCATCCGGAATTCGACCGTTTCCGGAAGATCGACCCCGAGAATCGCTATTACTGGCGATGGAACATGTTGCGGCTGGAGGCCGAGGCCATCCGAGACAGTGTCCTGGCGGTGAGCGGCCGGTTGAATCCGCTCATGGGAGGACCCGGATTTTTTCCCAGGATCGACAAGGACTTGTTGGAAGGGGCAGTGACCTGGTTCGAGCCCTCCCCTCCCGAGGCCAGAAATCGGCGCAGCCTTTACATGTACCAGCAGCGCAGCCTGGTGTTGCCCCTGGTGAAGGTCTTTGACGGCACCCAACTGGACGAGAGCTGCGCCGCCAGGGAGGTCACCACGGTGACCCCCCAGGTTTTCGTCCTCTTCAACAGTCGGTTTGCCCACGAGCAGAGCCGCAGGCTGGCCGGCAGGATCGTTGCAGAGGTTGGGGATGATCCCGGACAACAGCTCGAACAAGCCTTCCAACTCGCCCTGCAACGCTCCCCCACTCCTTCGGAACGCACCGACGGCCTGGAGTTTCTGGGAGCCGCTCGGCCGGTTTCGGGAGATCTGAAGAATACTGTGAGTCTGACCACGGGCGGGGGCGGTTCGATCGACGACGACCGGGGAAATCCCGCCGCACGGCAGAAAAAGGATTCAGAGGGAACCTTGGCCGATCTCTGTCTGGCCCTGTTCAACCTGAACGAATTCATCTATATCGAGTAAGCCTTTTGCGAACTTCCGCAGGTAGGGGACGTGAATAGGGAACGTTGCACGACGAATTTTGCAAAAGGCTCGAGTCATCGCAACGCGGGAGGATGGGCCCCCTCATCCCCGACAAGGAGAACCCTCACCATGGCTTATGGTCTGCCGAAATGGAACCCCGTCCCGAGCCCCATGAACGGTCCGCAGACGGGACCCGTGGGACGCCGGCACTTCCTCTTGCAGGGTGGAGCCGGTTTGGGGGGTTTGGCTCTGTCCTACCTGCTGCAAAGAGAGACTCTGCTGGCCTCGGAATCTCCCGCCAGCCCACTGGCCCCCAAGCCCCCCCACCTGACGGCCAAGGCCAAGTCCTGCATCTTCCTTTTCATGGGCGGGGGTCCCGGCCACATGGACACCTTCGACCCCAAACCGGATCTCACCCGGCACCACGGAACGGTTGCCAGCGGCGGACCGGACCAACCCGAAGACTCCAAGCTCCTCTATATCGGCAGTCCCTTTCGGTTCAGCAAACGGGGAAGGAGCGGCATCGAGGTCTCCGAGCTCTTCCCTCATTTAGGCGAGTGGGTCGACGAAATGTCGGTGGTTCGGTCTCTCTACACCGACAGCGACAACCACACCGCCGGCGCCCTGCTCATGAACCTGGGCCGCCCCATGCCGGGCAGTCCCTCCCTGGGTTCCTGGATGGTCTATGGTTTGGGCACCGAGAACCAGGATTTGCCTGCCTTTGTGGTCTTGTCCGATTACCGTTTTATCCACGGCCCCCAAAATTGGTCCAACGGATATCTGCCGGCCATTTATCAAGGCACCCTGCTGAATCTGGTGGGGCCGCCCATCGTCGATCTGAAGCCGCCTGAAGGGGTGACCCGTCCCCGACAAGCGGCCAATCTGCGCCTGATCAACAAGTGGAATCGAGACCACCTGCGTTCCATTCCGGTCAAGGATGACCTGCAGGCTCGCATCCGCAACTATGAGCTGGCCTTCCGGATGCAGACCTCGGTCCCCGAGGCCCTGGACCTGGAGAAGGAACCCGAGAGCATTCGGGAACTCTATGGCCTGAACAACGCCGTCACCGAGCCCATGGGACGAAAGTGCCTGATGGCCAGACGGATGGTGGAGCGCGGCGTCCGATTCGTCCAGGTTTTCAATAGCAGCTGGGATTCCCACTTCGATCTCACCAAGGAGCACTCCCGCAGGGGTCTGGAAACCGACCGGCCGATCGCGGGTCTTCTGCAGGACCTGAAACAGCGAGGCCTGCTGGACGAAACCCTGGTGGTCTGGGGAGGCGAATTCGGGCGCACCCCTGAAAGCGGCCGCGGCCTGGTGAAAGAGACCATGGGGCGCGAGCACAACAAGGAAGCCATGGCGATGTGGTTTGCCGGCGGGGGCGTCAAGCCGGGGACCGTGGTGGGAGCGACCGACGAAATGGGACGACGGGCCGTTGAATCCCGCTATCACATTCACGATCTGCATGCCACCATCCTCCACTTGATGGGGTTGGACGATATGCGCCTGACCTACTATCACGGCGGGCGTTTCAAACGTCTCACCGATCTGGGCGGTCACTTGATCAAGGAGATGATCGCCTGATGGAAACCATCGGCCGGCGCGGCTTTCTGGCCATGGGTGTCGCCGGAGCCGCCCATCTGCTGCGGCCTGCCTCTGCTCTCCCTTCCAGGATTACCTCTCCCGGGAAACGTCGCCTCTTGTTCAACTGGGACGGCTCCATGATCCACTGCTGGGGGCGCACCGCCCTGCCGCACTCCAAGGGCCCTCTGACCCGCGACCAGTTCACTTCTCTGGTGTTCACTCCCATTGAAGACTCGGCCGTGGATACCGTGCTTTTCAGCTTCGGCAGCGGAAACGTGGCCGAGTACCAGAGCCGGGTGCTGGAGTGGCCGGGAGAAGCCGACAACTTCCAATTCCCCGAGGAAAGAACCTGGCACGCCGGCATCCCGGTGGACCCCAAGGATCAGTACCGGAACCCGAAGTCGCTGGCTGACGCCGGACACAATCCCCCGGCGGTTGTGGTCCAGGAGTGCCACCGCAGAGGCCTGGAGGCCTTTGTTTCCCTGCGCATGAACGATTGCCACGATGCCCTTCGGGGGCGCGGGCAGTTGCCCAACCCGGAACTGCCCACCTTCAAACGTCTCAATCCCGATTGGCTTTCCAATCTGCGTTGGTGGACGGCGCTCAATTTCGAAAAACCCCAGGTCCGCGATCTCAAGCTGCGAGTGATCGAGGAATTTTTCGATCGCTGGGATTTCGACGGCATCGAGTTGGACTGGCTTCGCCACACCTTGAACTTTCCCCGGGGCACGGAACGTGAGAACGCCAAACACCTCAACAGCTTCATGCGCTCGGTGCGCCGGAGTCTGCGAGAACGAGGCCGACGCCGCGGCAGACCCATTGCGCTGGGCGTACGGGTTCCAGAGCGCCTGGAGTGGTGTCTGGAAGGAGGTTACGACCTCCCCGCCTGGATTTCCGAGGACTTGGTGGATTTTCTGATCCTGGGACAGGGATTGACCGAACTGCCGGAATTGAAAGAGTTTCGACAACTGATGATCCACGCAAACCTGCCCATCTATCCCTGCCTCTACATGTACGGCAATGGATACCGAGTCAGTCCCGATGCCGTGATCCGAGGCAGCGCGGCCAACCTCTGGCGGGACGGAGCCGATGGTCTCTACACCTTCAACTGGTTCACCCACGGGTCATGGCGGAAGCCTCTGTTGGATGAGATTGCCGATCCGACCACCCTGCCCAAAAAAACCAAGCACTATACAACCGTCCATCGATTCGACTCGACGCCCTTCACTCCCGTAACCGACCCCATTCGCTACAACACTGCCCTCCGGGATGCCCCGCTCCCTTTCGACCTGATCCCCAACGGCAAGGTAAAGACCCTGCTGGTTCCCATCGCGGATGACCCGAGATCCAGGACGAACCGGCCCCGGAAGGCTGAATTGTGGATCGGCATGCATTACCACAGGAGGGGAGACGTCTTGAACCTCGGTCTCAACGGGCAGCCGCTGGAACCCGGGGAACTGCACATATCCAGCCACTGGCAGCAGGCAGGTTACGAGGTCAGTCCGCCGGCCGGAGAGGGAATCCTGGGCTTCCCCGCCGGAGAATCGTACGACATGCGGTTCAAGGCCCTGCGGCTCGACCTTCCCGTCAACCGGCTCAAGAAGGGCCGCAATCGGCTGGATCTCAAGCTGTCAGCCCGCGGCACCGGATCGGACAAACCCTTGCGAGTCACCCGGGTGGAGGTGTTGGCCGAGGCCTGACAAGAGATCGGACAACCGCCGGCGGCAGCCGATCGACCCGTTCCGGCTCTTACGGCGAAGATGGAGAGGAAGAACCGGAAATGAACACTTCAAAGCTCAGTTCCGCGGAACTGGATCAGCATGCCGCCAGGTTGACTCGGGACGGCTACACCATCATCCCCGAGGTGTTGTCCCGGGCAGATCTGGACAAGGCCAGACGGGCCATCGACGAGACCCTGGAGGCGGAAGCCGCCACCGCCCGCCGGTACGACCTGCAGAACGAGAACCTCCTGATGTGCTACAACGCCCAGGGAAAGCACCGCCTTTTCCCGGGCATGCTGACCCGGCACCCCGAGCCGCTCCTGGTGGCCCGCCGGGTGCTCGGGGAGGACATGTTCGCCCACAACCTGGCCATCCGCAAACCCCTGCCGACCGGCAAGAAGGACTGGACCAAGCTGGGCGGCTACCTGCATGCCGACTGGCACCACTTTACGGTCAACCCCTTCATCGGCGGCAGGCACTATCCGCTGGCCGTCCAGTCCGTCTGGTGCGTTTCCGAGTTCACCAAGCAGAACGGCGCCACCTACGTCTGGCCCCGATCCCACCTGTCTCTGGAAGTCCCCCCGGAACAGCCTCAGGCCCTTCCGGAGGGGTGGATTCGAACCGAGGCCCCGGCCGGTTCCGCCATCCTCTGGGACTCGGCCCTCTGGCACACCAGCGGCGCCAACTGCGGCACCGCGCCCCGCTACTCGCTGGTGTACTACTTTCAGCGCTGGTGGGTCCGGGGCTTCAACGACGCCTACCGGCTGTGTCCGCCGGAGGCCAGGGCCCGCATGACCGAGGAGGAGCGGCGCATCTGGGGCTTGGAAGCCGCGGTCCCGCCCAATACCCACTTCCGGGGAATGACGCCGGAACAGATCGAAGCCCTCACGCCCGAGGAGAAGGCTGTCCTAAACATCGCGGCTTTTTGAGAGGGTGTCATCGACTCCATGACACGTACAGGGGCGTTCTCCAAGACCTGCATCGGGTCCCGGTCCATAGCTCACTTGTCGGGGCGTGAATGCCGGCTTGGATGAGTCGATTTCCTGCTATACTGACTTCTCAAGGAAGGTCCATGGCCACGATTGTTTTCGACACCCACGCTTTCGTGAAGGAGTTGGCCGAGGCCGGCATGCCGGAGAAACAGGCCGAAGTGCTGGCTCGCTCGCAGGCGACGCTGATCAATGAGACGCTGGCCACCAAGCAGGATCTGAAGGAACTGGAGGACCGCCTCAGACGCGATATGAAAGAGCTGGAATTGCGGTTGAAGCACGACCTGACCATACGCCTCGGTTCCATGATGGTGGTTGCAATCGGCGTGGTCGCCGCCCTGGTGAAGTTGCTGTAACCGACGATTTTCCCCCGTAAGGAACCTCCATGGCCACGATTGTTTTCGACACCCACGCCTTCGTGAAGGAGTTGGCCGAGGCCGGCATGCCGGAGAAGCAGGCCGAAGTGCTGGCTCGCTCGCAAGCCACACTGATCAATGAGACGCTGGCCACCAAGCAGGATTTGAAAGAGCTGGAACTACGCTTGACGATACGCCTCGGTTCCATGATGGTGGTTGCAATCGGCGTGGTCGCCGCCCTGGTGAAGTTGCTTTAGCCGACAATTTTCCCCCGTAAGGAACCTCCATGGCCACGATTGTTTTCGACACACACGCTTTCGTGAAGGAGTTGGCCGAGGCCGGCATGCCGGAGAAGCAGGCCGAAGTGCTGGCTCGCTCGCAAGCGACGCTGATCGATGAGACGCTGGCCACCAAGCAGGATTTGAAAGAACTGGAAGCCCGCCTTAGACGCGACATGAAAGAACTGGAGGACCGCCTCAGACGCGATATGAAAGAGCTGGAATTGCGACTGAAGCACGATCTGACGATACGCCTCGGTTCCATGATGGTGGTTGCAATCGGCGTGGTCGCCGCCCTGGTGAAGCTGCTGTAACCGACGATTTTCCCCCGTAAGGAACCACTGCGTTTTACCACCGGCAGTGCCCCCCGAACAGCCGCAGACACTAACTGACGGTTGCATTCGAGCCGAGGCCCCGGCCGGTTCCGCCATCCTTTGGGATTCGGCCCTCTGGCCCACCAGCGGCGCCAACTGCGGCACGGCTCCCTGCTACTCGCTGGTGTTCTACTTTCAGCGCTGGTGGGTCAGGGACTTCAACGGCGCCTGCCGCTTGTGTCCCCCCTAGGCCAGGGCCCGCAAGACCGAGTAGGAGCGGTGCGTCTGGGGACTGGAGGCCGCGGTCCCGCCCAATACCCATTTCCGGGGAATGACGCCGCAACAGATCGAAGCCCTCACGCCTGAGCAACAGGCCGTCCTCAACATCGCGGCGTTCTGACGGAGGCGGCGCTCGCTTCCTGACACCGACCGTTGCGTTTTGCGACACCAGCACCGGGGTGCGGTCTAAAGGTCGCTTGTCGGAGCATGAATGCCTGCTTGGATGAGTCGATCTCTTGCTATACTGACTTCTCAAGGAACGTCCGTGACCGCGATTGTTTTCGACACCCACGCTTTCGTGAAGGAGTTGGCCGAGGCCGGCATGCCGGAGAAGCAGGCCGGAGTGCTGGCTCGATGGCAAGCGAGGCTGATCAATGAGAAGCTGGCCACCAAGCAGGATTTGAAAGAACTGGAAGCCCGCCTTAGACGCGACATGAAAGAGTTGGAACTACGCTTGACGCTACGCCTCGGTTCCATGATGGTGGTTGCAATCGGCGTGGTCGCCGCCCTGGTGAAGCTGCTGTAGCCACTTGTCGGACACTCCCGGCGGTGGTTGAAAACCTCCGGGAGAGAAATCTTCGCGCCAAGTTGAAGCGACCCGACCGAAGTGTCTCGAAGCATATGAGGCCATTGTCCGGCGCCTAGAAAGCGCGATGAGAAACACCGGGTGGGCTTGGCCGCCCAGGCGCTCATCGGCCCGTTCGACGTGCGCGCGGGAGTGGATAGGGCACCGGACAAGAAGCCGGCGCTTGAACTCTGCGTCCGTGGAATTCTAGATGGAGCGGACGGATGATCACACTGATTGAAGCCCTGAATTATCGATGCTTGCGGTACGTGTCGAGACCTCTTGAGTCGTTTCACGTTCTGGTCGGACCCAACGCCAGCGGCAAGACGACCTTTCTCGACGTTGTCGCCTTTCTGCAAGATCTCGTTACCGAAGGGTTGGATGGGGCCTTGTCGAGGCGAACCGCAAATCCGGAAGAACTCCTCTTCCGGCGTCAGGGCGCCAAGCTGGAACTGGCCATCGAGGCACGTATCCCCGATGAGTTGTGTCGACAGACGGCTAAACCGGAGCTGGACACGGCGCGGTACGAAGTGGCCATCGGTTTCGACGAAACACAACGCCAGTTCGAATTTAAGGCAGAGAAGTTCTTATTCAAGAAAACCCGCGTCACAAAACCACTTCAGCGTCCGTTGTTCCCCATGTCTACCAGCGCACCGGCGTCGCTGCTGACAGGCAACAGACGCAACAACAAGACCGTGGTCAACAAGGTCCCGGGAGGAAATGACAACTTCTACAGCGAGACCTATCCTCAAGGAGGAAAGGGCTGGGCGCCCTCGTTCAAGCTCGGACCGCAAAAGTCGGCGCTCGGAAATCTTCCAGCGGACACAAAGTCCTTTCCGGTGGCCACTTGGTTTCGAGAATACCTTAGCACCGGTTTACAGCAGCTTGTCCTTAACAGCCTCGCGATCAGACAACCCAGTCCTCCGATCCGAGTTAAAGGATTTTTGCCCGACGGATCCAATTTGCCCTGGGTGGTTGGCCGTCTGCGCAAAAAGAACCCGGAAAGGCATCGTGACTGGATCACACACCTTCGGACGGCGCTAACCGACCTTGAGGACATCGCTACCATTGAACGCCCGGAGGACAGACATTGCTACATGGTCTACCAGTATAGGGACGGGCTGAAAGTACCTTCTTGGCTGGTTTCCGATGGCACCCTTCGACTGACGGCACTGACTTTGCCGGCTTATCTGGACGATCTCCAGGGGATCTATCTGATCGAAGAGCCGGAGAACGGGATTCATCCCCGCGCCGTGGCGACCGTTTATGACTCCCTTTCCTCGGTGTACGAGGCCCAGGTCCTACTGGCGACTCATTCGCCCGTGGTCTTGAATGCGGCCGATGTGGGCGACGTGTTGTGTTTTGCCAAGGATGAAACTGGTTCGACGGATATCGTTCTCGGTACCGAGCATCCCAAGCTGCAGGAGTGGCGTGGAGAAGCCAATCTCGGCACGTTGCTCGCGTCAGGTGTTTTGGGATGAAAGACCTTGTGATTCTGGTCGCTGACAAAGACCTTGAACACGCCATGAAAGGATTGCTTTCAAGGCCGGAGGCACTGGGAATTCGAGCCGTGGAAACGGATATCTTCGTCGAGCCGCAACACGATCCCGCATGCGCCCGGCACGGCGTTGAATTCATCTCCAATTTCTCTCGGCAGTATCGCCACGGCTTGCTAATGTTCGATCACAAGGGCAGCGGAATGGAGACGACCGACCCTCGGGCGTTGCAAGAAAGCCTCAACGAAAGGTTGGCTCACTCGGCATGGGGAGAACGAGCCAAGGTGATCGTACTGGCGCCGGAGTTGGAAGCGTGGGTTTGGAATGACTCCCCACATATCGACCAGGTAGCTGGGTGGAAGAACCGCAATCCAGGCCTTCGACCTTGGCTGATCGATAAGGGTTGGTTGCGGGGGGGAGAGGTGAAGCCTACCCGGCCCAAAGATGCTTTCAAAGAGGCCTTACGTGCGGCGCGAAAACCCCGGAGTGCGTCCTTGTACGAGCAGATCGCGAAGAAGGTTTCCCTGCGTCGATGCAAAGATGAGGCTTTCCTGGAACTCAAGGGTATTCTGAGCCAATGGTTTCCTCCTGAGGAAAACATTCATCCGGATGAATAAGGTTCCATGAAGACGACCATCGATCTCCCCGACGACACCTTCTGGAAGGCCAAAGCCATGGCCGCCGCCCGTGGCATGACCTTGAAGCGGTTCTTCAGTGAAGCGATTAAGGATCGACTCCGGCGCTGCGCCGTAGAGACCCGGAACAAAGGTGTCGAGCCTCCCTGGATGGCCGGATTCGGCGCGCTATCCGACATCGCCGACGAGAACCGCCATGTCCTCAATTTGATCAAGGAGGAGTTCGAGCGGATCTCTCCCGAAGATCTCCACCACGACCGGCCATAATCTTCGACACCAATGCCTTGTCCGCGTGGGCGCAGGGGAATGCCGGGGTCGAAGCGCCCCTCCGCTCGGCCGAGCGGCTGGTGGTCCCCAGCGTCGTTCTCGGCGAGTACTATTTTGGCATCCGCCAATCGCGTCACCGCCGTCGCTACCAGGACTGGCTGGCCCGTTATTTGCCGCTGACGGAAATAGCAACCATCACCTCGGCGACAGCGGATGCCTATGCCGATATTCGGTTGGAATTGAAACGGATGGGGTCTCCGATACCGCCGAATGACGTCTGGATCGCCGCATTGGCCCGCCAGCACGCTCTGCCGGTGTTAAGCAACGACAGCCATTTCGACGCCGTCGATCGAATCAAGCGCATAGCCTTCTGAAGTTGTTTCAGACAAGTAGGGCCCCCGCCACCACGACGGTGCGCATCACTCAGAGGAAAAACAGCCGTTCGTCAATGAAGACGAACCACCAATGAACACGAATAGGCACGAGGACTGATCGACCTCCTTCAACGACAACTGGCGCCAAAATGCGTCTGCACTTTTGTCCCGTTGGTGTGACCCTGTCATGGGAGGAAGCCCACCCGGGAGCGCGGGCGTCCCGCCCGCACAAATCCTCCCGCAGCTTCGGCCATCTCCTCCACCGGAATCAACCGGCAGCGGCGCCCTGCCTCTGCTTCGGCCGGGCCCATGCGGTTCCCGCCGGCAGGGCGGTCGGCTGCAACATCGCAGGGAAACTGAGCGGCAACCGAAGGGACAGCATGCGGGCGGGACGCCCGCGCTCCCGGGGGTGTCGTCCCGATGGTGAGGTGGGGGTTATCCGGCGGGCGACTTCTCTGAAAGCCGGCCTGTCCCCTTTGGGAAACTCCCGTTTGCCTGCGAGCCGGGCGCCCGCCCCCCACGACGGGGCAGATCCATCGAGAAGGACTATAAATGGAACATCGATGCACAGGATGCACAGGATAATCAGGACGGGAGGCTGCTGCAGGAGACGCTGACTCAAGCAATGATCGCGTGCGGATTTGAGGATGTCCGGGAACACAAGCCAGCCGTCTCCGGAAAAAATCCTGTGCATCCTGTGCATCCATGTGAATCAAAAATCTACCCATGCCTGACTATGAACCGGTTTCCAGCCACCAGGCGCAAGCGTTTGTTTCAGGTAAGCCGGGCCCCCGCCCTGCCGGGCGGATCATTCGAGGGTGAAACAACAAATCTTCCTGACCTATCGGGAACAAGGACCCTGTCCCGTGAATCCGGATTTCCGGATTATTGAACATGGATGCACAGGATGCACAGGATTAACAGGACGAACGGCCGGCGCACAGGACGCCGACTGGCTGAATAATGGCCTTAAATCCTGATCTGACAATCACTTGACTTCCGTTTCCGGGTCTCTCTTTCTAGATTTGTTTCAGATAAGTTCGGCCCCCGCCCCCGACGACGGGGCGGATCATACGAGAGTGAAACATTCGGAAATCGATAATCCTTTCGTGACCTTGGTATCCCGTCGCGGTTAACCTCAACGCCTTAGTGGCCCTTCGTCGTTCTTCGTGGCCCTTCGTGGATAACTCTTTTTTCTTTTGTTTCAGGTAAGCCGGTCAGGGGGTGACCTGCTCCAGGATGACGACATCTCCGGGGTTCCAGGTCTGGGCAATGATGTAGAACTTGCCATTGGCCCGGCGCAGCACGGCATCGTGGATGTGCTGAAAGGTCTCTACGCCCAGCTCCTCCTTGACCATCACCGTAGAAACCACCCGGTCCCCTTCAAGAACGTAGATGGGCGCGCCCTTGCTGCGGTCCGGGCCATACAGGCAGCCCACCACGGCGTATTTCCCCACGTAGTCGATATCAATAGGAAAGGAACCGACCGGCAGCTTCAGGGTGGAACGGTAGTGCCCGTAACGGGTGAAGCGCTCCACCTTGGCGTTGGGGCGGTCCGAGACCGCCAGGGTTCGCCTGTCGGGAGTCACGGTAATGCCATGCCCCGTGCCGAACTGGCCGGGACCATCGCCCTTGCCGCCGAAAGCCAGGTCGTGCCAAGTGACCCGAAAGGGGTTGGTGCTCAGGACTCGAGCCGTTAAAACGAAGTCGAGACTCGAGTAACCCGTCGTCACATAGAGCTTCCCGTCGAGATATTCCACGTCGGTGGGGACAAAGTTCCCCTTTCCCCGGAAGTAGTCGTTGACGGTGGGATGATCGAAGTCGTCTCTTGGGGTGGGAGCGTGGAGTGTATGGACCAGGGTTCCGTCAAGCGTGGTGGTGTGAATTTCTCCGGTCTTGTTGGCCGGAAAGGTCAAGTAGCCCAATCCATCGGTGCCGTACCAGATGGTGACATTGTGCAGATTCACGTCTCTGATTGCCTCCGGCGTTTCCAGCATCCGGATGGTCTTGAAGTCGGCGCTGATCTGAATAATGCCGGCTCCAGGCAAGGCGAAGTAGGTCTCTCCCCGTCCCTGCCGGCGGTCCACCGTAAACCCCCCGTGGGCGGCAACCAATACCTTCCTGGCGTCCTCCGGCAACCGCTCCGAGGTATACAAGACCCGAAACTTCATGGCTCCCTGGCCACTCACGGCTCCTTGAGCATCCTCCGCGGTGTTGGCACCGGCCAAACCGCTGGCCACCGTGTGGGCCACCGGAGACCGCTGGTCATGAGAGAAGAGCGTTGGAGAACTCGAGCCGATGCTCAACACAAAGGCCAAGGCACCGGCAAGGACGTGGATGTGTCGTTTCATGGTAAGACTCTCCCCGTTGGAAATTGGATCCAATCGATCCTATGATTCGCGCATTGAGCACCAATCGTTCCGGCTTCGGCAGGCAAGCTTCAGGCGGTCAGGCCGACTTTGCCTCCTTGTAACGGACCAGCAACTCGAGTTTCTCAATGAGGATCTCCTCACGGGCGGTGCCAGGACGGTCCGCCACCCGAACTCCCACCAGATTCTTGCCCTGGGCAAGCTGGTCCGCTTGCACTTCATACTCCAGCCATCCGGCGTCGACACCAGCGGTGCCCAGGTTGAGGTTGTTGATCCTCACTTCAACCCTCTTCTCGATGCCTCGGGCCATACCGCTGGTCCAGTGAGGCGCCGGACCCGGTCCGCCCACCCGCTCCGGGACGATTCTGTCTCTGACCAGGACGCGGGGATGCCTCTTCCTCTCTGGCAACCGTGCGGCGGCCGGGTCGTTCAGCAGCAAACGGAGGCGGAGACTGGCCACTCTGTCGGCCTCCGACGCGACGTCGTCCCCCACGTTGAGGGTCAACATGGTATCCACCTTCCCCTGATTGTCGAGAGCGGCGGGCAACGGCTCCAGCATGTTGGTGTTGGTGTACATCAGCCTGGGAGTCGACCAGTCTTCGGGATTCGGAATCACAGTGGGTCCGTGACCGCCGCCGCGACGCTGCACCACAAAGGTCTTGTCCAGGGTGCGAATGACTTCGGCTCCACCCATTTCACGGAAGGCCTGCTGATGCATGGGCCAATGCAGTTCTCCCGGGTCGGGTCCATACTTGAAATTGAAGGTTTGAATGCCGTCGGCGCCCTGGTGGTACCAGTTGGACCAGACGCCCCGAAGCACTTCGATGGGGGGAACACAGTAGCCGTCCGAGGAGTGATGATCGTCGATAACGCCCAGCAGCTTGATGGGCAGTCCTTCGGCGAGTTGGCGGAATGCCGGCAGGTCCACTTCAAAATTGCGGCATCCCAGAGTCAGGATATCCACCAGTTGCTCCCTGATCCAGGTGCCGACATCCAATCCATCGAAGTGACAGCCGACCAGGTTTTCCGGGACCCGGGCGGCCAACAGGAACGCCCGGCCGCGGCGACGCTCCACCTCCAGGGTCATCATACGGATTTCCCGGATGAGATCGGTCAACAGGGAGTGCTTCTCCCAGGCTTGACCGGGAGGGAAAATCGGGCACATGCGAGCAAAATCCAGTTCGATTCCGTCAAAATCGTAGTCAGTCGCGATCTCCTCCATTTTGCGGAAGACATAGTCACGCACACCCTTGACGGCATAGTTCCACAGCCCGTTGGGATTCCAGGGCGTGTATAGAAGCCAGTCGGGATTTTGCTGCTTGAGCGGGACCCGATTCTGATTCTCCATGTCATCGATGAAGGTCCCCCGGCCCGGAACAAACTGAGGATCATTGTCGCCACCGTTCATGCGTTCGGAAAAAAATACTTCCAGTCCTCGCCGACGTGTCTCGTCCTGAAAAATCCGTACAATATCAATCCCTTGCTCAATCCAGCGTTGGTAGGCAGGCTGATTGTAGGTCGGCAGAAACTTGCTGGGGTATGCAACCACATTACCCTCCCCCCAGTTCCACCACACACTGTCAATACAGGACTCCGGGTCGTCGATGAAGGCAAAGCGGCTTTTCACAATGGCTTCGACGCTAGGATAGGTGTCAGGGTCGATTAGCAGGACATCAAAGTTCTTGGCCACCCGCCGGCGGCGGTTGACGGCTTCCAGGTGAAGCGCCGAAAGCCGGACGGCCGGTTGTCCTCCGCCCGGCCGATCCTCCAAAGCCACACGGCACCCATTGAGTTGCGCGGCCCCGACCACGCCGGCAACGGCAGCACCCAAAAATTCTCGACGATCCATAGTTCAACCACTCCTCGGTCTTGCGGCGACCCGTTTCACTGGCAATGAATGGTGTTTACCTTCCCCTATCAGCCTATCACAGTGGCAAGCGGGCAGTGAAAACGGCGCGGGTCTCCTTGCAAAGTCCCCTTGCAAACTTGCTGCTGAACCAATCCGGCAATTGGTGGGATAATACCGGGCTGTCGCCCGCCCGCCCGCGGGATTTCGAGCAAACAGGGCTCAACCCATGGTTTCGAAGCACTCGTTTCCGTTTCCTTGTCAGGGGGCTCACCCATGAATCCACCGCTCGGACCGTCCGTTGAGGAGCTGATCGAAAAGAAGCACTGGTCCGAATTGCGGGGTCTGGTGTCGGACTGGCCTGCCCCCGAAACGGCCGAACTCCTCCTGGGCATGGACAAGTCGGACCGCGTCCTGCTGTTTCGCTTCCTTCCCCGGCCCGTCTCCACGGAAGTCTTCGCCCATCTCAGCACCGAGTCTCAAGTCTCTCTGGTCAAGGAGCTGACCGACGAGGAAACCCGCCAGATCCTGGCCAACCTGGAGCCGGACGACCGGACTCACCTGCTGGAGGAAATGCCGGGACGGGCCACCCAGCGCTTGCTGAACCTGCTGAGCCCCGAGGATCTGGTGGAGGCTCGCAAGCTGTTGGGATATCCCGAAGAGAGCGTCGGGCGCCTGATGACCCCGGATTACGTCGCCGTCCGCGCCGAGTGGACCATCGAGCGCAGTTTGGAGCACATACGCAAGGTGGGAAAGGGACTCGACTCCATCGCCACCGTCTATGTGACCGACCCCCACTGGAAACTTCTGGACGAGATCGAGTTGCAACAGTTCGTATTGGCGGCCCCGACCGACCGAGTCGATGCTCTGATGGACCGCTCGGTGGCCACCCTGTCCCCCTACAGCGACCGCGAGGAGGCCGTGGGCCTCATGGGCAAATACGATCTGGTGGCGCTGCCGGTGGTGGACTCCGGCGGCGTCTTGCTGGGGGTGGTGGCGGTCGACGACGTCATGGACGTGGCGGAGGAGGAGGCTACCGAGGATTTTCAGAAATCGGCTGCCGTCGAACCCCTGAAAATGAGCTACGAGGGGGCGGGCGTCTGGTCCCTTTACCGCAAGAGAATCCCCTGGCTGGCCCTGCTGGTGTTGGTGAACCTGGCCGCCTCTTCGGTGATTGCCGCCTACGAAGAAACCCTGTCAGCCGCCATCGCCCTGGTTTTTTTCATTCCCCTGCTCATCGGCAGCGGCGGCAATGCCGGAGCCCAGGCAGCCACCCTGATGGTTCGCGCCCTGGCGACCGGAGACGTCCGGGAAAAACAATGGCCCCGAACCCTCCTCAAGGAACTGGCGGTGGGGGGGACTCTGGGGGTCACCATGGGAGCCACGGCCTGGTTCTTCGGCGTGATTCGAGGGGGATTGGACATCGCCGTCGTGGTGGGCCTGGCCATGCTGGCCATCGTTGTGGCCGCCAATATGATCGGAGTGGTCCTGCCCTTCCTTTTGAGCCGACTGGGAATCGATCCGGCCGTGGCCAGCAGCCCGTTGATCACCTCGATTGCCGACGTGGCCGGACTGGTCATCTACTTCTGGCTCGCCTCGACGCTCCTGGGCGGCGTGGCCTGAGATGCGGGCTGGACAGGCCAATCGTTGTTCCGATACACTCACCCTTCTCCGTGACCCTCTGCCCCGAATCCCGCTCGGCACAAGGGATTTCAGGGGCGGTGGTGCTTTTCGATCCGCCAGAAACCGGGGCTGTCGAGGCAGCACCCCTGGAAATTTATTGCCGATGCCCGCAGCCACCGAAAACAACCCAGGTTCCCCCAGCAGCGCTGACCCCAGTCCCAGCCCTACCGATGTCCTGATCATCGGCAGCGGCATTGCCGGGGCCACCACAGCCCTCCGCCTGGCCCGCAATCCCCGGCGCCGCGTAATCGTCGTCACTCGGGAGGAGGATCCCCAGGAGTCCAACACCCGCTGGGCCCAGGGAGGCGTGGTGGGACAGGGTCAGGACGACGCACCGGAAACCCTGGCCTCCGACATCGTCGCCGCCGGGGCCGGAGCCAGCTCTCCTCAAGCCGCCCGGCTGCTGTCGGAAGAGGGTCCCCGGCTGCTGCAGGAGATTCTGGTGGAGCAGGCAGGGATCCCTTTCGACCGCACCGATTCCGGTCAATTGGCTTATGGACAAGAGGCCGCCCATTCGCGCCGGCGGGTGGTCCACGTCGGAGACGCCACCGGCCTGAGCATCATCGAAGGACTGATGGCGGCGCTGCGCCGCTGCCCCAACGTCACGCTTCTCACCCGCTTCACGGCCGTGGATCTCATCACTTTTCCCCATCACTCCCGGGATCCGCTGGCCACCTACGGACCCATCACCTGCCACGGCGCCTATCTGTTCGATCGCCGGGCGCGCCGGGTCCACCGCCACCTGTCGCGATTCACGGTGCTGGCCGCGGGCGGCTTGGGCAGGATCTTTCACAACACCACCAACCCCGCGGGAGCCCGCGGAGACGGCTTGTCCATGGCCCACCGGGCAGGCGCACGCATCGTCAACGCCGAGTACGTTCAGTTCCATCCCACCGCGCTGGCCACTCCGGGCGCGGAGAGCTTTCTGATAAGCGAGGCCGTGCGGGGTGAAGGGGGAGTCCTGCTTTCCCCGGAGGGACGGGCCTTCATGGCCGACTATTCGCCCCAGTGGAAAGACCTCGCCCCGCGCGACGTGGTGGCTCGCGCGATTCACCACCAGATGGAAACCCACGGATACCCGCACGTGCTGCTGGACATCGCCTCGCGAATGCCGGCCGCGGCCATCAAGGAACGATTCCCCAACATCCGGTCCACCTGTCTGGATGCGGGCATCGACATCACGGCAGAGCCCATACCGGTGGTACCCGCGGCCCACTACTTCTGCGGCGGCGTATTGGTGGATGCCTGGGGACGCTCGAACATCCAGAATCTCCACGTGGTGGGTGAAGCTAGTTGCACCGGCGTCCACGGGGCCAACCGCCTGGCTTCCACCTCCCTGTTGGAGGGACTGGTCTGGGGCAGCCGGGCCGCCGACAAGATGGAAGCCTCGCTGACCTCCGGCTCCCTGGCGCCCACGCCTCCGCTGGAGGCCCTGCCGCCCTGGGATGACAGCGGCCTGGTCTCCGACCCCGACCCGGCGCTCATCCAGGGAGACATGCAAACCATTCAGAATATCATGTGGCACTACGTCGGGCTGGTCCGTAGCGGCGACCGCCTCTCCCGCGCCATTCGGGAACTGCGGCATCTGTGGAACGAAATCGAGACCTTCTACCAAACCACCAAGCTGAGCGACGGTCTGATCGGACTTCGCAACGCGGTCGAAGCCGCCCTGATCGTTGCCCGGGCCGCCCACCACAACCGCCAGAGCCGCGGTTGCCATTATCGGCAGGACTCCGTCCTCACGGACGGTGACCGCTTGATCTGAGCGCCGGCCTTGACCAGCGGGAGGACCGAACCGACAACACCGGCCTGCCGCGGAGGGGATCGCTTTTCCACGCCGGCGTTCCGGCCGAGCTTCAGGCGCCCTCAGGCGGAAGGAGACGGAAGCTACGGCCAGGTTTTGCCTGACCGAGAAATGCCACCGGACCATCACCCCATGCTGAAAAAACTGGACGATTACCGCTACCTGATTCCGAAATCCTACAAGCAGGGAATGAGAGTCGAGGGACTGGTCTACGCCAACGAGTCGCTGATTCAGCAAATCGGCAAGGACCTGACCAAGGAACAGGTGGCCAACGTGGCTACCCTTCCGGGGCTGGTGGGACGGTCCCTGGCCATGCCCGACGCCCACCAGGGCTATGGGTTCTGTATTGGCGGCGTAGCAGCCGCCGACCTGAAGGAAGGCGTCGTGTCGGCGGGCGGCGTCGGCTTCGACATCAATTGCGGCGTCCGCCTGCTGGCCTCCCCCTTGCAGGTGGAAGACGTCCGACCCAAACTGCAACCCCTCCTGAACCAACTCTTTCGTGATATCCCCTGCGGCACGGGAAGACAGGGATTGCTGGACCTGGCCCGGGGAGACCTGGACCCGGTGCTGGAAGACGGAGCCCAATGGGCGGTCCGCCGGGGCTACGGCCGTGAGGCCGACGTGGCCTTCATTGAAGAACTGGGAAGGATGCCCGGCGCCGACCCCTCCAAGGTCAGCTCCAGGGCCAAGCAACGCGGTCACCGTCAACTGGGGACCTTGGGTTCGGGCAATCACTTCCTCGAGATCCAGAAGGTGGAGGAGGTCTTCGATTGGGAACTCGCCGGCCGTTTCGGTCTCCACCAGGACCAGGTGGTAGTGCTGATCCACACCGGATCCCGGGGCCTGGGCCACCAGGTCTGCAGCGACTACCTGGATCTGATGCAGCAAGGCATGAGGCGCCATCGGATCCAGGTCATCGACCGGCAGTTGGCCTGCGTGCCCATCAACTCCGAAGAAGGGCGGGACTACCTGGCAGCCATGGCTGCCGCGGCCAATTTCGCTTTCGCCAACCGGCAGATGATCACTCACTGGACCCGCCGGGCTTTCGGCCGGATCCTGGGGAACGAGAGGCTCAAAGTCGTGTATGACGTCTGCCACAACATCGCCAAACGGGAGGAGCACCGGATCGACGGCCAAACCAGGGAGGTCCTGGTCCACCGCAAGGGCGCCACCCGAGCCTTCCCCAAAGGCCATCCGGCTCTGCCCCGGGAGGTGAGAGACCTGGGACAACCGGTTCTGGTGCCGGGAAGCATGGGGACCTGCTCCTATGTTCTGGTGGGCACGGGACGAGCGCTGGCTGAAACCTTCGGTTCCTCCTGCCATGGGGCGGGCCGTGCCATGAGCCGCAGCCAGGCCAAGCGGGAAACACCGGCACAGCAACTGCTGGACGACCTCGCAGCCAAAAAAATCCTGGTCCGGGCACAGTCCCGGTCCGGTCTGGTCGAGGAAAAGCCGGACGCCTACAAAGACGTCAGTCAGGTGGTGGAAGTGGTGGAAAAGGCGGGCATCGCCACCAAGCTGGCCAAATTGGTTCCTCTGGCCGTTATGAAGGGTTGATCGGACTGATTCAGCCGTTGCCGGAAGAGGCGATCTGCGCTATACTTACTCGAACGTTTGAAGGTCGGAACAAACTCCTGCAGACCGTAACCGAACACCAGCCCGTCAGGGTGAATCGACCAGGCGACGCCTACGACGCGAGTGATCCTGCAAGATATCCCTCGTTCTCAGAAGCCCTCCCAGGTGGTTTACCAGCCACAAAACACGGCGCTTCAGGGGTGCGGCTCAGAACTTCTGGTGCTGACGCCGCCCTGCCTTCGATGTGCTGACTCAGCCACAGCCTCTCAAAGCGTGCTCCGAACTTCCCATTAACCCGTATTTCTCACCGGGGGGTGTGACAATGGCGCAGGCATTTTCCCCTCAGCGCGTGCTCGCGAGCGAAGAGCGTAGCGGGCACTACGTGCGAGGGAGCATGTGCGCGCTGAGGGGAAAAGGACAAGCCAGTGCGCGCCCAGCGCCGTCTGTACCCGCTAGCCCTTTAAATGGGGCCAATCAAGGTACTGAAGATATACTGGTTTTTTTCATGTATCCAGCGACCCGGTGAGAAGTGCGGGTTTAGGCCGCAGCGATCCAACGCCGCCGTCGATTCCCAAGCAGGCGAGCCAACAAGACCTATGATTCTCCGTACCGAACAAGACAACCTGTTGGACCAAACCTTGACTCCGAGTTCCGATCCCGGGGAGGTTGCCCCGAAACCGGGGGCCCTGGATGAAGAGGCCGTGGAATCGCTCCCGGATGGACGCAGCCGTTTTTTTCGAGAAGAAACCGATCATCAGGGATCCCCGGGAGTACAGGCCGGCGAGGACGAGTCGGTTAATACCGAAACCAGCGAAGAAACCGGCATCAAGGATCGGGACGATCCGGCTCAACTGGACTTGACACCAGGCGTTTTGGACCGCGCCGGCGAGACGGACCCGGTCAATCTCTACTACCAGGAGATGCGGTCGGTTCCGTTGTTGACCCGCCAGGGCGAAGTCAGCCTGGCGAAACGCATTGAAGGGGGCAACCTCCGGATTTCCAAAGCACTGTCCCGGTCGCCTTTCATCGTGCGTGAAATCCTCCGATTGGGCATTCAACTGGAAAGGGGGGAGCGTTCCGTCAACCGGGTCGTCGTATCCAGCGGCGATTTGATTGCTGTGAGGCTTCGGAACGCGCTGGACCGGATTCAAGAGATTGGAGCGTTGGCCGAAAGGTGGGAGCAGTTGGAGCGCCAGCTCGCTTCAGCCGACCCGGGCAAGCCCGGAGAGCGCCTCCGACTGGGATACCGGCTTGCCCGTCAGACCATTCGCGTCTCCCGGGCCATCCGGCGCCTGCAACTGACCGATTCCGAGCAAGCTCGTCTGATGGGGCTGCTCAGGAAGCATTATGAGGAATTGTCCACCAAACGACCCGGGCCGCGGGCTCTCGACGGGAGTCCAACCCGGGCCAACCGCAAGCGTCATGCGGATGCCGGCCGGGAAGGTCTGCGGCGGACCATGGGCGTCCTCACTCGAAACAGCAAGGACGTGGCGCTGGCCAAGCGCGATCTGGCCCAAGCCAATCTGCGTCTGGTGGCTTCCATCGCACGGAAGTACTCCGGGCGCGGTTTGCCCATGTTGGACCTGGTTCAGGAGGGGAACATCGGTCTCATGAGGGCGGTGGACAAGTTCGAATACCAGCGCGGCTACAAGTTTTCCACCTACGCGACCTGGTGGATCCGACAAGCGGTGACTCGAGCCCTGGCGGACCAGTCCAGGACTATCCGCATCCCCGTACACATGGTTGAGACCATCAACAAGCTCATCAGGGCTTCCCGGTCCCTGGTGCAAGAGTATGGAAGGGAGCCGAGCTTCGAGGAGATTGCAGGCCACTTGAACATCCCCGTGGGCAAGGTTCGCCAGGCCTTCAAGATCGCCCGCCAGCCCATCTCCCTGGATACGCCGGTCGGTCAGAACGAGGAATCGGTGCTGGGAAATCTGATCAAGGACGACAAAGCGGCCTCACCGGACGATCTGCTGAAAAACCGGGATTTGAGGGAGGCAGCCGAAAGCGCCCTGAAGACGCTCAACCCTAAGGAAGAAAAGGTCATTCGGCTCCGCTTTGGCCTGGAGAACGGGACCACCCACACGCTGGAGCAAATCGGCAGGATCCTGTCCCTGACCCGGGAGCGCATCCGCCAGATCGAGGCCAAAGCACTGATCAAACTCCGTTGTTCCCCCTGCAACCGGAAACTGCTCCAGTTCCTGGACCCCACCGACGAAGAGTAGGCCGCCACCGCTTGGTGGCGAAGAAACTTATTTTTCTTTTGGTTTTTCTTCGTGTCCCTTCGTGGTCCTTCGTGCCCCTTCGTGGATATTTTTTGTCTTTCCTGCCCCTTCGTGGATTGATAGCCGACGTTTCCTACCATTAGTGAGAGTTGCGGGTTAGGCACCGAGGCGATACCTCCGTTCCACTTCCACCAGCCGGGCCACCAGTTCCGAGTGCCCCTGCACGTGGAAGATGTATCTGGGGATATCCCGTCCGGTGCTGCGGGACATGAAGGGCTCCCCCCAGAAGCTCAGCAGGGCTTCGGTCTTTTGCCCGGGTGCGGTTTCGGCCAGGATGAAGGAAACATTTTCCTTGATCCTGGTCCAGCCGGGCCGGCGAACTTTTTCATGTCCCCGGCACGCCCGCAGTTTCGGCAAGACCTCCGACTCCCACAGAGGCTCCTGACTCCGGTCGAGCACGAATTGAATGGATCGAACCATCGGGTTTTCGACAGCCGGACGCAACAGGGCATCGAAGAGGAATTGCGGCTTGAACATCAGCAGACACACATGAAACCAGACCATGTCTCCCTGGGCCTGCCCCGCGAACCGTTGGCTGCAGGCAAGCAATTGGCGCGGACCGATCAAAATGGCATCGGGAGGATTCAGCGCATGTCGAATATCGGTGACGGCCGTTTCGGTTCGCTCCAGTCTACCCTCCATGCGCTCGCTGACACGCTCCCGCCGCAAGCCGCGCAGAAAGAGCAGGGCCAGCAACACCACCGTGATCATCAGCAGGACACCTTCGTCGATCAGGTGCAGAAAGTGCATGACGATCGCGACCACGGCGGCCACAACGCCCGCAATCGCATCCCAATCGAGGCTCAGTAGCCGTCTCATCCTTGACTTTTCCAGACCGGATTGCTGCGGCATCGGCTCTTACCCCCCAGGTAAATGTTCAGGTCAATGGCTTGTTCCGCGGTAGAACTTGCGCCTCCAAGGATAGAATGAGGTCAGACGCATTTGATAGGCAATTGTACGCGTGCCTTGATGAGAAGGGATGAGGCAACGGCAATGGGTGCAAGCTGCCCGAAACAGCTACGCGCTCGACCCGAGACCATGACGATGGACAGAGCGCTTCGTCAATTCTGCCGTGGCGACGGGATTCCAAACTGCTGCAATGTCTCCACCAGTGTAGGCCGGCGGAGGCGGATGCGCTCGTCGTTCAACAGGTAGGAGAATATGTATCCAAAGCAAAGAATCACGACTCCAATCAGGAAGCAATAGATGACGGCGCGATCGGGGTATCTGTCCTTGAGGTTCCCGACATAGAGTGGCCCGAATATCCCTGCCGCTGCCCAGGCTGTCAGCACAGTCCCGTAGATGGCCGACATTCGCTTGGCGCCGAAAACATCCACAATGAACGAAGGCATGGTGGCAAAGCCCCCACCGAAGCAAAACAGGATGTAGCAGACGAGCGCCGAGAAAACCCATGGATTACGCTCGGTCATCAGTATTCCAAAGACGACCATCTGGCTGGCGAGTAGAATCCGGAACACTCTGATACGCCCGATGCGGTCCGACAACAGACCCCAGAACAATCGTCCTGCCCCGTTGCACAACGAGCTGACGGCGATCAAGGTGGCTCCATAGGCAACCAGTGTCGCAGGCTCGATCGAAGGATCTGAAAGTCCCCAGACATCTTGCAGCAGAGGCGACTGGAAGCTGATCACGGAAATCCCTGCGGAGATGTTGAAGAAGAAGACAAGCCACATGACAATGAATCTGGACGAGAGCAGGCAATGCCCGATGGAGTCCGATTCCTGAGGGGCCCCGCTTCCCGCGGCGCTCCCCGGGCTGGGTCCCGAAGCGGTCGGTGGATCGGAGAGGAGAAGACTGGACGGAATCAGGATGCAGAAGAATATGGCGCCGAGCCAGGTGAAGAGGAGTGCCAGATCTCCCCCGGTGAAATAAAGCATGAGAACCGGCGCCAGCACCTTGCTGAGCAGAAATGCCCCGATGCCGAAACCCATGACGACAATTCCGGTGGCCAGTCCTTTGCGGTCCGGAAACCATTTCGCCGTAGTCGCGACCGGAGTGACATAGCCAAGCCCGATCCCTGCCCCGCCTATCACGCCATAACCGAGGTAGAACAGGACCAGGTTGTCGAGATGGAGGGCCAATCCGCCAATAAAATAGCCCGAGGAAAACATCACACTGCCGGCCGTCGCCAATAGTCGCGGTCCGGTTTTAGGCAGCAGCATGCCTGCCCAGGCTGCTGATAGTCCAAGCGAGAAGATGACGATGCTGAAGGCGATGGCGGTTTGGGTAAACGTCCAACCGTAATCCTGGACCAGAAGCGTCTGGAAAAAGCTCCACGCATAAACCGTCCCAAAACATATCTGCAGCACCGTGCAGAGCAGAACGGTGACCGTGCGCGGGAAAACGAGAGGCGGCTTGGGCATTCTCACTGCCTCCGAGTGCCC
This sequence comes from Candidatus Versatilivorator sp., assembly GCA_965198125.1. Classification (GTDB taxonomy): domain Bacteria; phylum Acidobacteriota; class Terriglobia; order Versatilivoradales; family Versatilivoraceae; genus Versatilivorator. The sequence goes on from CBDAOQ010000003.1 coordinate 5,732,984, forward strand.
GGATCAGGCATGCCCGCCCGGCGGAGTGTCTTTTGCCTTGTCAATATCCTTGACCATCGAGAAATAGAGGAACAGGCGAGCCAGCTGTCCGACCTCGTCGTCGCGTGCCAGGAGCTTGTCGTCCGAAGCCTCCCTATTTCGCTTCCCTGCGAGTCTTGCGGCATAGGAAATCACCAAGTCGATTGGTTTCGCGGCAAGCCGGATCAACCAGAGCCTTTTGCAAAATTCGCTAGGAAGCGGGATTTATTGTCGGGAAGAGTTGTTGTCCCTGGGAAACCCATGGCTAGCCAGGTGTAGATCCCTTTCGAGGGCGTTATCTTGCAGGAGCATTCTGCCCCCATCTCATGCCCGACTCCGAATTTTGCAAAAGGCTCACCAGATAGTGGAAAAGACACCGATGACAAAGATGGAGGAAATCAGGTAGACCTGCTGCCCGACCGCCCTTTGAATCTTTAGCGCGATCAGTCCCGTATCCATGCCGATATGCACGGCGCCCGCGACACCGGCAAGGATGGGGCTGCCACCTCGACGAAATCGCCCATTCCGGGGAGGTGGCGCTCCACGCTTGCCGTGGAGGAATGATCACTCTGCGCAATTTCAGTGGGAATTCCGGGAACGAACGTGTGGGCAAGAAACTCGCCATGTTCGTTGGTGATGTAGATGTAGCTGATTCCCTGGATTTCGATGAACTGGTCGATCAGGGACTGCAGGGAGGACAAGTCGCGGTTTAGCAAGATGTCGACGCTTGAATCAGCGATCGTCTTTGCGATCCCCCGGCTATTGCTCTCATATTCACTGGACAGGTGCGTATCGACCGTATAGATACACAAGGCAGAGGTCGAGAGACTGATCACGGCGAAGAAGAAAGAGACTGATCACGGCGAAGAAGAAGATGCCGACCAAGGTCTTTTGAAACAGCTTCTGAATTTTCATGACGCAAACCTGTCCTCCCATCTCCTCAGGGTGACGAAGCGACCCGATTCGACAAACGGTGTAGTAGACCTGTTGCAAGCCCTGTCTTTGATCGGGTCCGAAGGAAACGCGCTCTTCAATGCCGATGTCGAAATTCCTGATCGTGAAGACGGCATCCTCCAGTTTGTCCCGGTCCGGTTGCTCGCCCAGGCGCCGAAGGATCTCGACCATCAGTTTGGCGTTGAGAAATCCCTCCAGGTTGACGAAACTGTACGAAAATGGAGTGTAGTCTTCCTTGAGCAGGTGTGACGGCGGTTGGGGATCATATCGATCCATCAACTCGCGATACTGCTTGACCTCTGGGATTGAAGCGTCCTCATAACTGGGCACGACTTGCGAATTCACCAGCAGATTGGTGTAGCGTTGGCTGTCTTCGCGTCCTTCCGTGACCAACTTCAGCAGGTTCTCGCTCCCGACAAAGGAGAGGTTGGCGATGGGAACTTCCAGCCCGAGGTCGACAGCGTCACGCAAAAAGGCTGCGCAGGCGGCATAGGAGCCGATACAGATGACGGCGCTTGGGTTCGACTGCTTCAATATCTCCACCTGCCGGCGCATACTGCCGGAAAATTTTGCACCCCGACGATAGGTGGCTTCGCCGACCATCTGCACACCATGTTGGCTCATCGCCCGTCGCACGCCGGCCCAACCACTGCGGCCATAAGCATCAGCCTGGTAGAACACGGCGATGCGTTTGTTGCCGATCGACACGAAATTGTCGACCAAACCAGCGGTTTCCTGGCGATAGGAGGCGCGGAGATTGAAGGCAAAACTCCCGTAGGGCAGTTCCCTCTGCGGTTGGGCGCCCGTGAATGGGAAGAACACGCGTGACGGTTGGCGTACCGACATAGCCGAACGGGGCAAATACCTGATCTTGCAGCACCAGGGTCATCGTGTTCTTGACTGCCGGGTTCGGCTGGTAACCATCGTCATAGGTCTTGAGTACTATCTTGCGGCCTCGGATGCCGCCGGCGCGATTAACGTGTTCGAAATAGGCATTGGCGCCTCGGTAAAGCTCAATGCCAAGACCTCGTGAGGGACCGGAGAAAGCTGCCGATATACCAAGGAGCCTTTTGCAAAATTCGCTAGGAAGCGGGATTTATTGTCGGGAAGAGTTGTTGTCCCTGGGAAACCCATGGCTAGCCAGGTGCAGATCCCTTTCGAGGGCGTTATTTTGCAGGAGCATTCTGCCCCCATCTCATGCCCGACTCCGAATTTTGCAAAAGGCTCCAAGAACAATCTCCGCATCGGTTAGTCCGGTCTGTTCTGTACGCGCGTCTCCGTTCATGTCTTGTTTCCTCCTTACGTCAGTCGGTCCGACCGGTTCCGACCAAGCGTTGAGACAGGACAGCCATGGTATGGCCATGAATCCGCCAAGGCCGGAGCCCAGCACCTGCCGCCTCGTCATCCACCGCATGGCAGACACCTCGCTTCAGATTCTCCCGCAGTGATTCATCCTGGTAAAACTGCAGCCAGGTTTCAGTGCTGACTTTGACATGTCAATATACCAGGAAAGCCCGCTGTAAATGCGGCCTACGGTCTCCCGGCTTTACTCTGAGAACAGCCGGGCGATCTCGTCGGTCTCGAATGCGTGCCAAGGGACTGGTCCGCCGCCTTCCCCCTCCAGGGCCTCGACGCCGCTACCCTCCTCCAGGACCTCGCCGATGCAGGCCACCGGAATTCCGGCCCCCTGCAAGGCATCTGAGAGACTCCGGCAACCCTCCGGACCGCAGGCAATCAGCAGACTCCCCGAGCCAATCAAGCCCAATGGGTTGAGATCCAGCAACCGACAGATCCGAGCCGTCGGCCCGAGCACCGGAATGCGATCCGGATAGACCCGAAGGCGATGCCCGCCGGCGGCGCCCAGCTCCCCGAGGGCCGTCGCCACTCCGCCTTCGGTGACATCGTGGAGCGCCCGAACCTCCTTCGAGCCGGCCGCTATCTCGGCCTCCCGCAGAATGCTGATGCCCGGCTCGGTCAGGAACTTCTGGTATTCCTCGACCTCTTCCCGCCGGAGCCCGAGTTCCACCAGCCTTTGCGGGAATTCACGGGCAATCAGGGCCGTCCCCTCCACCGCCACGCCCTTGGTGAGAAGGATTCGGTCTCCGGCCCGCATCTTTCGCTTGTCGATGAACCGGGATCGGGAAACCGTTCCCGCCAACTGCCCCACCACCACCGGCCGGTTGACCGCGTCGGTAATCTCGGTATGGCCACCGCACAGGCTCACCCCGAATTGGGAGGCGGCCTGCTGCAGTTCGACCATGACCTGGCGGACTTGGCTGGGCCGGGTCCCCGGTGGGAAAAGCAGAGTGGCCAGCATCCAGCGAGGCTTGGCGCCGCAGGTGGCCAGGTCGTTGGCGTTGACCACCATGGCATAGTAGCCGAGGGCGTCGGTGGCAAAGGTAATGGGGTCGGACTTGAGCACCAGCGTGTCTTCTCCGGCCAGGCTGACGGCGGCGACGTCTTCCCCTACCCGAGGACCCACCAGCACGGATGGATCCCGGCAATCCAATGCTTTCAGAAATCGACCCAGCAGCTCGTTGGGCAGCTTGCCGGGCGGCAAGGGCCGGGAATCGTCTAGGGTCATTCTCAAAACCGTCCTTCCGCCGGCGCGATGCAAGAGCTTGGCCCGCATGTCTCAACGGAGGGCTGCACTCTTGAGAAGAGTGCAGGGAGCGAGTCGAGCTCAGGATGGCCCAGGCAGTTTCCCCTCAGGGCCTGCTCGCGACCGAGGAGCGCAGCGGGGATTCCCTTCGAGGAAGCGGGCTTGCGGTGAAGGGGAAAGGACAGCCCGGGGCGCGCCCCGTACCGTTGGTGACCGGGGGCCTTCACCGCAGCACCCAGGGGGTACTGAAGAAAAACACTTTTTCATCATGGACCCGGCCACTTGGTGATGAATAAGGGCTCGGGGACAGCAACCCGACCCTCATTGTAACCGGGGTCTTCCAGCCGGTCACCTCAGCGCCCGGACTCTTGGGGTTCCTGCGCCGGCCCTGGACCTGCCGGACAGCAGATCAGGGATACAGTCCTCTCAGCCGGGTTGCCCTGGCCACCCTTTCGATGCCGACCATGTTGGCTGCCGTCCTCATGGGCACCTTCTTGTCGACGGCAAGATCCAGAACCGACTTGAAGCTGTGCTCCATGATGGTTTGCAGCCTCTCGAAAACGTCGGCCTCCTCCCAGAAGAGGTGTTGAATGGATTGCACCCACTCCAGGTAGGAAACCGTAACGCCGCCGGCGTTACACAGGACGTCGGGGATCAGAAACACCTCCTTGGCCTGCAGAATCCTGTCGGCAGCCGGGTTAGTGGGGCCGTTGGCCGCCTCGGCAACGATCCTGGTCTGAATCCCGGCGGCGTTTTCCCCGGTGATGGCGTCTTCCAGCGCCGCCGGGATCAGAACGTCACAAGGACAATGGATCAATGCCTCCAGCGGCAACGGCTCCGATTCCGGAAACCCCGACACACGCCCCGTCTCCCGCTTGTAATCGATAAGCCTGCCGGTCGCCAGTCCATTCCCGTTAAAGACACAACCCTGGGAATCGCTGACTGCAATCACCTTGGCCCCGGCTTCGTCCAGAAGCCGGGCCACCACCGAGCCGGCGTTCCCGAATCCCTGAACGCACACCCTCAGGGTGTCCAGCTTCAGCTTGAGGTGCTCGACGGCACACCGAATGGTGAAGAACACGCCCCGGCCAGTGGCTTGGGTGCGACCCATGGATCCTCCCAGCTCCAGAGGTTTTCCGGTAACCACTCCGGGAACGCAATAGCCCTTGTTCATGCTGTAGGTATCCATGATCCAGGCCATCACCTGGGGATTGGTGTAGAGATCCGGCGCCGGGATATCCTTTTGGGGGCCGATAAAGGGGAGTATCTCGTTGGTGAACCTTCGGGTCAGCCGCTCCAGCTCTCGGCCGGTCATGCTCTTCGGGTTGCAGCAGACCCCGCCCTTCCCACCGCCAAAGGGGATTCCGACGATTGCCGATTTCCAGGTCATCCAGGTCGCCAGTGCCTTCACCTCGTCCAGGGTCACCCTGGGATGATACCTGAGACCTCCCTTGGCAGGGCCTCTGGCGGTGCTGTGCTGTACCCGGTAGCCTTCGAAACGCTCGATGCGGCCGTTGTCGAGTCGGACGGGTACGGAAACGATCAGGCAACGTTCCGGGTACTTGATCCTGTTTCTCAAATCGTCTTCCAGGTCCAGCAGATCGGCCGCCGCCTCGAACTGCTCCATAGCCATGTCGAATACACTTTGTTTTGCTTCAGTCATGGGGATTCCTCCTTTCTTGAACCGGCCATTCAATCAAAGGGATGCAAACCTCTGTCCGCGGTTGGCTCCGAATGGGGGGCGTCGAGAGTTCTATCCATCTTAATCCAATTGCCCCTTTGCCTGTCTCGCAACCGACCCGGAGCGCCCTGTCGGGGGATCATAGGCGCGCCCGGTCGGACCGGCATCCTCCCTCGAGGCCTGTGCGCTGTTGGGAACCCCTTGAAGAGCAAGGGATTTCAAGGGGGGCAAAATAACTTTACCCCAAGGGCACCCAGGATTATCAAGGGTTTGGAAGAGCGTGGGAGGGGAAATGGCGGGATTTGACCCCAAGGGGCAGAGGGGCTTGTGCCCAAGGGAATGGAGGGGATGGGGAGGAGGCCAACAGAGGTCAAGCTGAGCCGCTGGGGGCGGAAAGGGCTGGCTTTTGGGGTCTCTATGTGATAGAATGCATGGAAGTTAACGTTGAGATCGGCGACCAGGAGGAAGCGACGTGGTGAACCGTAACCGTCCCTTGTTTTCGTGGAGCGATGTGGAACGCCGGCCGGAGTTGGAGCGTCTGGAGATGGTGCTGAAGGCCCTGCCGGACGAGGACCTGCTGAGGGCGTTGGAGCGGCGGCGGGGACGGGGACGGGACGACTATCCGATCCGGGCGATGTGGCGGGCGCTGGTGGCGGGGATCGTCTTCCAGCATGTCTCGGTGGAGTCGTTGCTGCGGGAACTGAGGCGCAATCCGGCGCTGTTGGATGTGTGCGGGTTTGATCCGATGGGACCGTGGCGTCGGGCGAAGGGGGGAGGCGTTTCGGGGTCGCGGGGAAAGAAGAGGGATGGAGTGCCGTCGGCCTGGAACTTCTCGCGGTTTCTCACTGCGGTGGTCAAGCTGGAGGAGAAGCAGGGAGGGATTGCAGCGATGATGCGGCAAGTGCGGGAGCAACTGATGGAGGAGGTGGAGGACTTCGGGGAGCATCTGGGCTACGACGGGAAGGCGATGGAGAGCCATTCGACGGGACAGGAGAACCGGAAGACGGGGAAGACCTCAGACCCGGAGGCGGACTGGGGGAAGCACGAGACGGGAGGGAAGGACCGCAGGACGGGGAAGCTGTGGAGGAAGGTCAAGACCTGGTTCGGCTATCGGGTGCACCTGATTGCCGACACCCGCTACGAGATCCCGGTGGCCTGCGAGGTGACGCGGGCCTCGCGGTCGGAGGTGAAGCAGCTGGAGGCGATGACGGAGGCCTTGTTCGAGGAGACGCCGGAGCTGGGGAAGCGGTGCCGGGACTTCAGCGCGGACCGCGGCCTCGACAGTGGACCCCTCAAGGAGCGTTTATGGGAGGACTACGGCATCCGTCCCTTGATCGAACCCCGGGAGTTGTGGAAGGAGGAGAAGAAGGAGGGGGGCTACGACCCCGGCAAGGCAATCACGCGGCCGCTCTATCCGGACCGGGCCGACACCATCGTGCACACCGAAAAGGGGCAGGTGTGCTGCCTCTGCCCTGAAACCGGCCGGCAGCGACGGATGGCGTTCCAAGGCTTTGAGGCGGCGCGGGGAACGCTGAAGTACCGCTGCCCGGCGGCGGCTTACGGGTATGGCTGTGCCGGCCGGCAACGCTGTTACCGGGCCGCGGGCTCGCAGGCGGGGGCGTTCGGCCGCATCGTGCGCATTCCCCTGGCCGAGCAGGACCGGCGCATTTTTACCCCGACCCCGCACGGGAGCCCGTCCTGGAAGCGGGGCTACCGGCGTCGCCCTGCGCTGGAGCGGATCTACAGCCGACTGGACAACGACTTCGGGTTCGAGCGGCACTTTCTGCGCGGGCACAGCCGGGTGAGGGCCCGGGTCTCCCTCGCCCTGACGGTGATGATGGCCCTCGCTCTGGCCCAGGCCCGGGCGGGACACCGGGAAAGAATGCGCTCGCTGGTGGATGCGATCCCTTTCGCCGATACCGGCTAGTGACGGCTCTGCTCGACTCGGGTCATCGCCCCTGAGGCAATCGAGACGGTTGGAGAAACCGGAGGGTTTCCTGACGCCGAACGGTGTCGGTTGGGCCCACCGAACCCGTTTGTCCGCGCCACGGCGCCAAGGAAAAGCCTCCCTGGTCGCTCCAGTGGCCCGCTCGCAGCCGACAGGGCCACCTCCGGGTCTCTACCAGCAGCCGCAAAGCGCCACAGCGCACGTGCCTCTCCCTCGCAATCCCATCGCCTTTCGAGACCGTTTGAGATACACTGGAGCGAACCATGGCCTCGAACCGGGAGGGGAGCTTATGTGGGGCGTCAATCCTGTCACCGTCTTCTTCATGCTGGTGGTTGCCCTGTGGTTGATCAACTCGATCAACGTCGTGAGGGAATACGAACGAGGCGTCATCTTCAGACTGGGGCGCCTGTTGTCTCAACCCAAGGGCCCCGGCCTTATCTTCGTCTTCTGGCCCATCGATCGCATTGTCCGGGTATCCCTGCGAACCATCACTCTGGACGTTCCCACCCAGGACATCATCACCAGCGACAACGTCTCGGCGAAGGTCAATGCAGTGGTCTACTTTCGCGTGGTCGACGCCACCAGGGCGGTGGTCGAGGTTGCGAACTATCTCTATGCCACCTCCCAGCTTTCGCAGACCACCCTGCGTTCCGTTCTGGGAGAGGTCATGCTGGACGACCTGCTCAGCCGACGGGAGACTCTCAACATAAAGCTCCAGGACATCCTGGACAAGCAGACCGACCCCTGGGGGATCAAGGTCTCCCTGGTCGAAGTCAAGGCAGTGGACCTGCCGCAGGAGATGCAGCGGGCCATGGCCAAGCAGGCCGAGGCGGAGCGTGAAAAGCGCGCCAAGATCATTCACGCCGACGGCGAGTTCCAAGCGGCCGCCAAGCTGGCCGACGCCGCCCAGGTGATAGCCCGGCAACCGGTAGCTCTTCAGCTCCGCTACCTCCAAACCTTGACGGAAATCGGGGTCGAGAAGAACAACACCCTGGTCTTTCCCCTGCCCGTCAATCTCATCGACGCCATCATGAGCCTGAAGAAACAGGCCTAATCCTTAAAGAGCAGCGTAGCTGCGGCAGCATGTATCCCCGGGCGTGAGCCCGGGGTCGTGGTATTCCCCACCGCCCGCAGCCGCGTAGGCGGCGAATGAGGTGCGTCCTTCCGGAACACACCGCCTCTCCAAAATCACGCTTGCCTGAAACACTTGAGCGTTATCCGCAAGGGACAAAAAAAGATATCCACGAAGGGGCACGAAGGACCACCAAGGGCCACTAACCCATCTTTAACAAGGCTTCCAATCACACGCTTATTATCAACAGGTTACAAAGGCAGAAACGCGCAAGTGGCACTACAAACGCGTTGAAACTGGCGATTGGGGGGGAGTCAGACGATCATCTTGCGGACCCCTCCGGGAGAGGGATCGATGCCCAAGGCGTCGTAGATGGCCTTCTGATCCGTCTCTGCCCGAGTGGCCTTGCGTACGTGCAAGGTCCGCCCGTCCCCACGCCGGAAAGTCACCGTGACCCGCTGCTGTCCTTCCAGGATGCGCCGCAGCGTGGTCCAACTGGAGGGGTCGCCCCGCTGCTTGAGGCGTTTGCGGATGACCTGCACCAGTTGATAGGCGATGACCGTCAGGAACAGGTGGCCTTCCGACCGCACCGGCTTGTGATGGTAGATGGGGCGCAGACCCAGTTCGGATTTCAGGGAGCGAAACACCGCTTCCACGTCGGTGAGAGTGGTGTAGGTGCGCCACAGGCTCTCCTCATCCCAGTCGGTCTGGTTGCTGCGCAGGCAGTAGACCCCCGGATGGGTGGCCATCGAGCCCTGGCGGGGGTGGTGCTTCCAGGTCAGGGCCGTCGCCTTCTGGCCGCTCTCGTCGGTGAGGACCTCGATGGTGTAGTGTTGAGCCACCCCGCGGCTCTTCTCCTTCAACCGCCCGATCCTCTCCCGGACCTTCTCGATGCCTTTGTGAGACCGCGGCCGTGAGAGTCCCTGGGAGAGTCGGGTCAGCCCCTGCTCGAAACGCCGGCTGAAGCGCTCGAGGATGCCTCGCTCCTTCTGAGCCCGCTGCTGGGAGCAGCAGTAGAGACGCACTTCCCGGCCGTCGTCGGAGACCTTCTTGTGGAGCTGTAAGGTGGCTTTGGAAGCCGTCTCCACCGTCACGGCCGCCTCAGGGTCGAACTGCCGGTGGCCTTGGCGGCTGGCCACCAGGTAGCGGTACCCTTCCTCCCTCAACCACTGGATGCGATCCTCGGTCGCCACCCCCCGATCCATCACCACCAGCGCCCCCCGGGGCGCCTCGAGCGCCTCCAGCATCCCGGCCAGCGTCTTGTGCTCATCCACCCGGCCGGCAAAGACCTTCGAGCGGCGCACAAACCCGGCCCCGTCCAGCACCAACCCCAGCGTCAGCAGCCGACAGTCGCTGCGCTTATCCTTCGAGTGCCCCCGCTGGGCCTTGGGTTGACGGCTGGCCGCCCCTTCAAAGAAGGTGTTGGTCAGATCGAACAGGGTGACGGTCGGCTGCAGATCGAACAGGCCCATGGCCCGGGTGAACAGGCGGGTCTCGATGGCCTGGCGGTGTCTCATCAGCGCGTCTGAGGCGCGATACATCTGCATCAGACTCAGGGTCTGAAAGTCGAAGTCCAGCAACTCGCCCAAGCCGCTGCGGCGGCCGAGCCAGCCCCAGGTGGCCCGTTCCGAGCCGGGACGGGCCAGACGGCCCACAATAGCCCCCACCGCCGCCGCCCGCATCGGTCCATTCAGCCCCAACTCACCCAGCAGGTCCCCCAACCCCAACTGCTCCAGCGCCCAGCAGCCCACCTGCTCCACCCCCACACTGCGCGGACGGGTCAACTCCACCGAATCCACCTCGACCGTCTGCAGATCCTCTGACGAGGCCTCCCCACCGGCGCCGGTCACGTCGGCTTCGCCCTCAAGCAAGCGCTCGGCCATGCGTTGGGCTTCCTCCTCCAACTGGGCCGACCCTTCCGGCCACAGGGGCAACTGACCGCTGAGGATCTGATCCAGGCGGCGGCACAGCAGGGGCCAGTCGTCACGGGGGATGGCGAAGTGGCGTCCGAGGTTGAGGAGGGTCTGCTGGCGGACCTTGCCTGAGACGCGATGGGAGCGGACGAGGCGATGGGTGAAGTAGGTCTGGCCGGAGGAAGTGGAGCGGGTCTGGGTACGTCGGATGAACATGGGAGGGACCCTACCAGAGGGGGTCGAGGGGGTCAAGTCCCTCCCATACGATTATGGCACTACATTCAGTCCTCCAACCAAGAATCAACAACTTACAGGTGATTTTGGGCCAAAATGAGGGTAAAATACCCCAAACTGCCCGTTCCTATGTTAAAGATGGGCTAAGGGGTTGGAGAAGGCTCAAGAGGGATCCGCCAAAGGTCGGGCAGGGGGAAAAGATTTCCAGGAAGGGGCTGAAGTATCTGTCAAGGGGGTAAAAGATTAATCCGCGAAGGGACTCCAAGGGGTTGGAAAAGACTCGAAAGGGGTCCGTGAAGGGCCACGAAGAAAGACACTAAGGGAAAAAGGTTATCCACGAAGGGCACGAAGTGACGCCAAGATCACGAAATTAAGTTCCCGGCGATTGGTATCGACGTCGAGCATGAGTAGTTTAATTTACATCGATGGACAGGATGAACAGGATGGTTTGGAGAGAGGTTTCAGCGTCTTGAGTTCGACCATCGCCTTTTCTTCAACAAGGATTCCAAAAACCCGCTCCCAAGCTCCTGGATCACTTCAAACGTACACCCGATCATCGAGCCAGTCAGCTTCCTGTGCAGCAGCTTCTCGTCCTGTTTATCCTGTCTATCCTGTCTATCGATGTTCCCTGATGCAACAAACCGGTTTAACGGGACATGTCCCTACTCCCGAAAGGCCATGAAGGTCCGTTGTTTCACTCTCGAATGATCCGCACGGCAGGGCGGGGGCCCGGCTTATCTGAAACCCATTGAGGGGGTTATCCACCAAGGACACGAAGGCACACCAAGGTCACGAATTTGCAGACGCGTTTTGGTGCCGCTTGTCGTTGAAGGAGATCCCTCTGTATTTCGTGTCTATTCGTGTTCATTCGTGGTTCATCTTCATTGACGATCGGCCGTTTTTCCTCGAATGATCCGCACGGCAGGGCGGGGGCTCGGCTAAACACGACCCTTGCTCCCTGCACCCTTCTCAAAATGCCCCCCCCGGGTAGAGTCGAGGGGAGGCGCGCCTGCCTTAGATCGAGGGAGTCGCTGTTGCCGGCGGCTTTCGCCACTCGCCGGTGCCTCAATCTCGTTCCTAGCTGCGTTTCCTCACCCCCGCTCGTCAAACCGGACGTGCTGTTTTCCAGCATCCGGCTTTCAGTCGGGATCATGCCTTCGCCCACGGAAAGCTTCTTGTCCTCGACCCCAGGCAAGTGAGACCGTAGTCCTGCCGCAGCCTCTCGTCCGTGAAGCGCACTGTCCCCCCGGACCTCACCTTGTGCCGCCGACAAAGCCACTGACGCAGCCGCCGGACCGCGTGGCAGTCGATCGCTCGGTAGGCCGGACTGACCTGCCCAAGGCCATAGTAGTTCGCCCACCCCGTCATGACACGGTTCAGGTGTTCCACCATCTGGCCCGGCAGCACCACCCCGTTCCTCGGCGCCGTCCACTCGCTGATCCTGCGGCAGATGCTCCCAACGCTCGCCTGGCTGGGGCGGGTCCCAATGTAGCTCCCCCTCCCCCTCCGGCGATAGTTGCGTCCAATGCGGTATCCTAAAAACTCCAACGCCTCCTCCGGACACCTCAAGCATCGGGTCTTCCGCTCATTGACCGGCAACTTCAGCTCCTCCATGATCCGCTTGACCGCCTCCAGCATCTCCATCGCCGTGGCCTTGCCGAGTACACAGAAGTCATCCGCATAGTTGACGATCTCCGCGCAGAAGCGCTGGGCATACCCCAGCACCTTCCAGCCCAGTATGAAGCGCCTCATGTAGAGATTGCTCAGCAGTGGTGAGATCGGGGCTCCTTGCGGCGTCCCCTTCCTCTGCTTGCGCCCACGGTTCCGGCGGCGCTTGCCACCCTCCCCGTCGTCCTCCTCCACCGGCATCTCCAGCCATGCCTTGATCAGCTTCAGCATCCTCCCGTCGCTCACCCGCCGGGCAATGCTTCTGATCAGCTCCGCATGCGGAATCTCACCGAAGTAGTTGGACAGATCTCCATCGACCACCTCGTGGCGCCCCCTCTGCAGGAGTTCGTGCACGCGGTGGACCGCTTCATTGGCACTCCGCCCCGGTCGATAACCATACTGCTCCGGTTGCAGGTCCGCTTCGAAGATCGGCTCCAACACCAGCATCGCCGAACTCTGCGCCACCCGGTCCCGTATGCAGGGTATGCCTAACGGCCGAAACTTCCCAGGCTGTTTCTTCGGGATCAGTACCTGCCTCACCGCCTTCGGTCGGTAGGTCCCTTCCCTCAGGTCCCGCCCCAGTTCCCCCAACCAGCCTTCCACTCCCTGCGCCTCGATGTCCTTGAAGCTCTCCCCGTCCACCCCGGCCGTTCCGCCATTACGACGAACCCGCTCCCAGGCTTCCCTTAGAAAATCCTCTCGCCACATCTTGTCGCACAGCGCATGAAACCGCCGCTTGGGGTCCTCCTTCGCTTTCGCATGTAGCATGGTCTGGAATTTCCGAACTCTTTCTGACCCTGTTAGACCCTTGTCAGTGGCCATGCCTTGCTCCCTTTCCACGCTGCTCCCCACTCAAGGCCCCTTCCCTCCACCGGCATTACCCGGCTTCTCCAGTACTACGAGCCTCTCCGCCACCCTGCCGGCCCAGACTGACTCTCGCGAGCTTCCGGTTCGGTGCGTGCCTCACCACCCACAGGGCTTCCCATGTTGCCACCTTCTTCCCCTTCCATGCGTGCCAGCGTCACTACCCCGGCGGGTCCAAAGGGGTGCCCGCGTCGCTCGCTTCCCCCTCCGTCTTCGGCCTTCCCCATTTCTCAGGTGGGTCGGCCCCCGCATTGCCCGTTTCGAGGCCTGCTCGACGTTCACTCGCGTTCCGGCCCGCATGTTCGCTGAACCGCCTTATGCGGCCCTTTGTCACCAGGGTGCTTCAGACCATATCGTTGCCTCCATGATCCGCCCTGGCTGCTACCAACCGGAGCGACAGTTGTTGGACGGGTTTCGCACCCGTTGGAAGAAGGCGCCTTTCCATGGCGCACTGAGAAATGCGGGCTGAAACCGTACCTACCCCGAATCGGGAAAAGCATTTCCGGCCGCCGGCAAGATCCACAGTTCCACGACTCGGATTCACAGCCATGATTGGGCCCAGGTGGTGGGTCCGATGACCGGGCCCTCTGAGCTTGAGTTGGGACCGAAGCACACCAATCAAGGCACTTGAGTTTTTGTGCTTTATTTGGAATTTTTGTTTCTTTACTTGTAAAAAATACTGTCATATACTGTAGGTAATATTTACCTAGAACTTTGCCGCCTTTGACTTCGGGACCCGAAGATCGTGAAGTCAGCGGTGGCCTATTTGCGCGGCAGAGCAGGCCGAACTGCGCGAGGAGGGATCATGTTTCCGCGAACTCGAGGGAACGCTTTGAGGGTGGTCGACACGTCCAGTCGGTCAACTCCGATAGGCCTGTCGGCCCTGCTGACCGGTCTCATCGCCTTTATTTTGGCGGCGGCCCCGGCGACCGCCCAGGAGTATGGCGGGTTTCGGGGAAAAGTGACCGATCCCACCGGGGCGATAGTGGTCAGCGCAGACGTGACGGCCACCTCGGAAAGCACGGGATTGGGCAACAGCACCGTGACCAATGAGGTGGGAGACTTCGAGCTGAGAGGACTGGCGCCGGGTTCCTACACCTTGGAAGTCGAACTGTCGGGCTTCAAGAAATTCATCAACTCCGGTCTGGTGGTCTACGCCGGGCAGGCCCGCCGCATCAACGTCACGCTGGAAGTGGGTGAGGTGGCCGACACCATCACCGTCGAGGAAGAGGGCTACGTCATCGACACCGACACGCCCACCATCAAGCAGACCACGGCCATGACGGAAATGGTGGGATTCAACACCAATGCCCACCTGATCTATACCATCGGCCTCAATCCCGGCAACGAGCCCCGCAGCCAGGTGCACGGCAGCTATGCCAACAACACCAACACCGAGCACATGGGTCTGGCCACCAACGCCTACGGCGGCTCGGGTCGGGACTATACCGAGACCACCCAGGAACTGATACAGACCACCTTCAACGCTGCCGCCGAGTACCGCACCTCGACCACGGTGATGGCCATCGGCCGGGGAGGCACCAACAAATTTCACGGGGAGATCTTCTATCACCTCAACCATCCCCGACTCAATGCGCTGCAACCGAGCCAGAGCGGCAAGCCCAGGCCGCCCTCACGTCCCAACCGGCGCATCTCCTATGAGGCCGGTGGACCAGTGTACATTCCCCGCGTGTATGACGGCAGGAACAAGACCTTCTTTCACTGGAACTACCAACCCTCCAGCAACGTCAACTACTTCCTGAGTCAGAACTGGATCCTGCCGACGACAAAAATGCGCCAGGGGGACCTGTCCGAATTCGCCCACTTCCAGCGGACGACTCAAGGGAACCCGGACTTCAACATCATCGATCCCTTCACCGGCCAGCCCTTCCCCAACGACATGATCCCCAGGGAACGGTGGAGCCCGGTGGCCGTCAACCTGCTGGATACCTCCCGTGGGATTCTGCCACTGGCCCATAGGGATCGACTCTACGACAATTTCGACTTCATCGACTCCAACGCCAATGAGCGCGACACCACCCATATGCGCTTCGACCACCAGATCACCCAAAACAATCGGGTGACCGCGACCATCTGGTGGGAGCGCTGGGTGTTCGACGAAGGCGGAGGCAGTCCTTTCATCAACGGCAAGGGCCTGTTTGGAGACGACAACCGTCGCGCCTTCGCCCTGCAGGATGCCCACACCTTCAATCCGCAGGTGATCAACGAGTTCAGCTTCGGCTGGAACCGTCAACGCAGCGTGTGGAGAAGCGGCGACTTTCCGGGCCGGCAGTATCTGGATCTGCTGGGCATTTCCGACCTGGGGGGCCGCGAGTCCCTGCTGCCCAACGGCTCCGGCAATCCCCGCTTCGTGGTTCGGACCCTGGGGCGGCAAAGCGGCGTCCACTCGGGATCCTTCAACGTGGGTCCGGCCAACCTGATGGGCGGCTTGGGCACTTCGCCCCTGATCGACTTCACCGAAGCCGCGGTTTGGCAGCTACGAGACACCATCTCCATCCAGAGAGGCAGCCACCTGATCAAGACGGGCATCGAGCTGCGTCGCCAGTTCCCCCACAAGGAGGGGGATCGCAACACCAACGAGTTTGGCCGCTGGGATTTCACCGGGAATTTCACCGGCTACGACTACGGTGACCTCTTGCTGGGGTTGCCCTTCACCACCAAGATCGAGGCCATCACCCCCCGAGCCGAGGCCCGGGACTGGGAGTTCGGCTTCTTCCTGCAGGACGACTGGAAGGTTCGGCCGGACCTGACCCTTAACCTGGGAGTCCGCTTCCAGCACTACGGCACCCCCTATGAAAAGGACGACCGCTGGTACAACTTCGATCTGGCCAACCGAAGGGTGGTGGTGCCCAGCGATCAAGCCTTGCGTCAGGTGGTCCCGGGGTATCCCATTCCGGCGGTCACTGCCCGCGAGGCCGGCTATCCCGATCGGCTCATCAACTTCAAGGCGGTGTTGGTGGATCCACGGATCGGCATCGCTTTCCGTCCCCGGGAGGGAACGGTGATCCGTACCGGCTATGGCATCTACTCCGTTCCTTACGCCACCCATGCGGCTCAGGCCGCCGGTTTCCCGGTGGGCGGGTTCGGCATCGATCGGGCCGGCTTGCTGGCGGCTCGGGTCCGGGGTCCTTACCAGTTGGTGGAGGAGTTCGGCCCCAACCAGATTGTGAACGGAATGCCGGAACTCACCACCCAGCGAGGGTTTCCAACACTGACCGGCACCCTGGGGCGACAACTCGTCTATGCCATGGACCCCGATCTGCGCAAGAACGACTGGCCCTATGACCAGCAGTGGAACCTGACCATCGAGCAGGAACTGGGGCACGGTCTTGCCATGCGGACGTCCTATGTCGGCACCAAGGGCACCAACTGGCCGATCATTCGGGACCTGCAGCGGCCGGCGCCCGGCACCATACCCTTTGGCGAACGCCCCGACCAGTTTCCCTACGGCCCCGGATTCAGCACCGTGGGTCTGCTGGACCTGGGAGGCAACTCCAGCCACCACGGGTTCGAGTTTGAAATTACCCGTCAATTCTCCAGCGGTCTCTACCTGAGAGGTTGGATTGCCCGGCTCAACACGCTGAACGACATCCAGGGCGGCCTGTTCGGGTCCACGGTGGGGTTGTTTATCGAAGATCCCTACGATCGATCCAATGAGAAGGGCCATCAGAACGGGTTCACTCCCTACGAGGCCCGGATCGTGGCCGTCTATCCGCTGCCCTTCGGCAAGAACCAGAAGTATGGCTCCAACCTGAACCCTTTCCTGAAGAGCATCATCGGCGGGTGGACTGTCGCTCCGGAATGGAGGGATCGCAACGGAACCCGGTTCACGCCAGGCTTCTCCGGTTCGGACCCGGCCAACGTCGGCAGGTCCGGCGGTCGTCCCGATCTGCTGCCCGGCTGCAATCCCAACGTCGGCGGAGACAGCGAATTCAAGTGGAACGCCGGCTGCTTCGCCATTCCTCCCAACGGCCGCTTCGGAACGGCGCCGCGGGGCATGATGCGAGGGTTCTATACATGGAGCTTCAACCTCAATGCCTTCAAGCGCTGGCATCTGGGCTACGGCGAAACCGGGCCCTACTTCCAGTTGGAGGCCTACCTGCGCAATATCCTGAACCACCCCAACCGCGGAGGCCCGAGCTCGACCAACATCACCAGCCCGGCCTTCGGTCAGTTTCGCCTGGGTGGCGCTCGCAACATTCAGATTCGCCTTCGACTCGGCCTCTGATCTTTGCACTTTGGCAAGTGGCAGCCGGCTCCGGCCGGCTGCCTTTTTTTTGGTCCCAATGGTCCCTCAGAATAGTTTCTCTGCAGGTTTGACACCGGCTCAGGCGGATTTCTATACTGGGCTCTGTGGCTGCACCCACAAGTCCAACCCAGGTCTGACCCGGTGACCGGTCCCAGCAAAACCGACAGGTGCGGGGCTGCCAGGCAGCGTTGGCGCCGCGCGGCGGTTTCCCTCACCCTCATGCTCGCCGCAGCCGCGCTTCCCGCCCACGCATTCCCCGCGGACGCTCAAGCCGAAAACCACTTGGCCAATGCCTCTCGGCTCATTCGGGCCGGAGACCTGCGGGAGGCCGAAGCCGAGTTGCGCCGGGCAGTGGATCTGGTTGCCGACAATCCCACTTATCTGGCCAGGCTGGGCCAGGTTCTGGGAATGCAGAACAGAATGGAGGAAGCCGCCCGGTACTACCGGCGGGCCTTGAAACTGGCGCCTGACAGCCTGGCCATTCGTCGCAATCTGGCGCTGACCCAGTGGTCCCGGCGCCTGTTTGCAGAAGCCAAGGCCAACCTGGAGCAGGTGCTGGCCAGAGTGCCCGAGGACGAGCTCACCCGGTTGCTGCTGGGAATGATTCTGGTGAATTCCGGAGAATATGCCCGGGCGGTGAGCCTGCTGGAGTCGGTGCCGGAGCAGGTGCGCGGCAAGGGCGATGCGGTGGCCGCCCTAGCCAGGGCCCAATACGGCTTGGGCAAAAAGGAACAGGCCCGGACCACTTTGGAGTCCATGGCGCTCAACCGGTCATTGCCCCCCAACGGTGTCTATGCCTGCGCCATGGTGGCTGCCAATGCCGAAGATTTCGCCACCGCCGAGAATCTCTTCCTCTCCATCCGTTCCACCTATCCCGACGCCGCGGCTCTCAGTTACCAGATTGCCCTCATGCAGTTTCGATCCAACAGGATCGACCGCAGCCGCCGAACTCTGCTGGAGGCGATTGAGAGGAACCAGGGCTCCGGACCGATCCACAACCTGCTGGGTCACTGTTACGCGGCTCGGAACCGGTTGCAGAGCGCCGTTGCCTCCTTCGAGCAGGCCATGGATCTGGAACCGGCCGAGGAGTCCCACTATCTGGATGCCGTGCAGCTCCTGGCCGAGCATCAGATCTGGCGGGTCCTGATCCGAATCGCGGAAAAGGGAGTGGCCCGCATCCCCCGCTCGGATCGTCTCTACCGAATGAGGGGACTGGCCGAAACGGCCATGCTCTACAGCCAGGATGCCGCCCGATCCTACCGGCGGGCTCTCGAGATCAATCCGGGCTCGGCCAAAGCCAACCTGGGGCTGGCCGTGGCCCAGCGAACCGCGGGAAGGCGGGAGGCGGCCGCCGCCACCTTCGAGAAAGGCATCCGGACGTTCCCCAACCATGGGGCCCACTATCAGGAATACGGCCTGATGCTTCTCAAGGCCGGAGACGCAGGAGACGACGGCGCTGTGAAACGGGCCGTCGCCTTGCTGCAAAAGGCCGTCGAGCTGGACGGCTCTCTTCCCGTGGCGCATTACCAGCTCGGTCGGCTGGCCTTGGAAAGGGATCAGGCCGGCGAGGCGCTCCCCTTCCTGGAAACCGCCGCCAGGCTGACCCCCGATCAGAGCCAGGTTCACTATCTGCTGGCGCGGGCCTGTCGCCACCTGGGGCGGGCCGAGGAGGCACGGTCGCACCTGAAGACCTTTCATCGGATTAAGGCGGCCGAGGAGTCCAGGCGAGAGCCTGACGCGGGGCCCGAGTTGCCTCGGACGGGCAAAGAACTGCCGCTTCAGGACCCCCAAGCCGTTGGAGCGACCCTCAGCCACTACTACAGGCAGGGGAATAGAGACAAGGCCCGCCAGATCCTGGCCGCGATGTCCGGGAAGCCATCGGTGAGCCCTCAGGCCCGGTTGCTCTATGGCCAGATTGCCGGAAGAGCGGAGGACTATGAGACCGCCGAAAAGCTTTTCGCCTCCATCCGGTCGAGTCATCCCCAACCCGCCACCGTAGGCTACCATCTGGGCCTGGTGCAATTCCGCACCGGTCGTTTCGCCGATTGCCAGCAAACGTTGCTTGAAGCTCTCTCCGGAGGCCAGGGAAACAGCAAGATCCACAACCTTCTGGGCCACTGCTATCAAGAACAGGAAAAGGTCCAGCAGGCCATGGCGGCCTTTCAGACGGCCATAGGCCTGAATCCGGCCCAGGAAGCCAACTACCTGGACCTGATCCACCTTCTGGCGGACGAGAGCCTGCTGGACTATTGGCTCGACGCCAGCAGAGGCCCCCGGCTGCGATGGCATCTGGCTCTCCAGGCTCTCGACAAGGGGGTCGAGAGTCTCCCGGCTTCCGCGCGCCTCTTTGAAACCAGGGGTTTCGTTCAAGCCAAGCTGGATTACACCCGGGAGGCCATACAATCCTATGCGCGGGCCCTGGAATTGGAACCCGGTTCCGCCAAAGCCAGCCTGGGTCTGGGTGTGGCCCAGAGGCTGGCCGGCAGAACCCGGGAAGCCGGAGAGACCTTCGAACGGGGGATCGGGCGGTTTCCTCTGAACGCCTCCTTTTACCAGGAGTACGGACTCCTGCTGGCCAGAGCGGGAGATTCGGGGGATGAAGCGGCGCGATCGCGTTCGGCCGCTTTGCTCCGCAAGGCTCTCGACCTCGATGCCTCCCTGGTGGAGCCCCACTATCAACTGGGCCAGTTGGCTCTGTCGCAAGGAAATCCTGAAGAGGCCGCCCGGCATTTCGAAACAGCGGTTCGACTGGCGCCCCGGGAGAGCAAGCTGCGCTACGGCCTGGTCCGGGCCTACCGGAGATTGGGACGCCAGCAGCAAGCCCGGGAACAGGCCGGAAAATACCGGCAGCTCAAGGCCGCCGAGGATGCCGAGGGAACGCCCCCTTAGTGAGCTTAAACGTGGGCGCCTCTAGGCAATGACTGTTGTCAATCAATGGTGAGCCGTGCCCCCGCCCTGCCGGGCGGATCATTGGAGAGTGAAACAACCGGATTTTTGAACATCGATAGACAGGATTAACAGGATGAGAAGCTGCCGCGCAGGAAGGGGAGGCCGCCCGTCAGATTGCTGAGAGGTCGTCAGCCGGATGGTACCCCCTGGGAGCGCGGGCGTCCCGCCCGCATCCTTTCCCCGCCGACCCGGCTGTCGATCCTCCCGGTGGGCGCCGCCTCAGCCGGGGCGGAAGGAGAGCCGTGGCGCCGTTCCCGCTTAATCCGGACGGGGGAGTCGGGCTGGGCTGCGCCCGGCATGGTGCGGGCGGGACGCCCGCGCTCCCAGGAGGTCCTCCTCCCATCACGATTGCCCCTTCAGTGGGGAGTCAGCCCAACCGAATAGATGACGCTCAGATGAGCACACTCGACTGCCATGAGGGAGTTGGCTACGGCTACCGAAGAGACGAGATTACTGTCTCGCTGGACGGCACAGACATGAAGGCGTCTGTATACGTTGCAGAGAAAGACGCGATCGACGACGCTCTCATGCCCTATTGCTGGTATTACGATCTGGTTCTTTCTGGAGCCAAGCAGCACGAGCTCCCACGCGATTACATTGCCGGGTTACGCGCTATTCCATTTACCCGTGACCCCAAGGCGAATCGAAAGACCCGACTTGAGGCTTTGGAAGCTCTGCGAAAATATGAAGAATCCAAGAAAATGGCCTGACCCGACAAATTCAGCCGACGAGAAAGGTCGCGCGGCTGATTTACATCTTCAACGGGACGATGGCAAGGACAGTCATCGGAACTTTAGCCATCCCAGAGGCGTGCGGATAACGATCAGTGGCTCATTAGGTCCGGATGCCAAGCGGTACCAGGAAAAGGCTGTGAAAGCAGCCATTGCCAAGGTGTCGGAATGAAGAAATCAGCTCAATATCGAAAGATCGTGGAATGGTCCGAGGAAGACCGCTGCTATGTTGGTCGGTGCCCGGAACTTATGTTTGGTGGTGTGCACGGAAAGAATGAACAGAAGGTTTTTGCTGAATTGTGCGCTGTTATCGAGGAGTGGATAGAAATTTCAGAAAAGTGTTCAGTGCAACGGGTCGCTCAGTAGTTTCCCCCCTTCCCATGCCTCTATTTCTGGCAATTATTGCCGCAGCTCTCCTCTTGGCCCCCTCTTGGGGCCTATGGGCTGAACCTGCCAAGAAATCCTCCTCGGAACTTTTCACCGACGTCTCCCGGCAGGCCGGCATCACCTGGAGACATTTCAATGGCCAGTCCCGGGATCGCTTTCTCATTGAAGCCTCCTGCGGCGGTGTCGCCTTTCTGGACTATGACAATGATGGATGGCTGGACATCTTCTTCGTCAACGGCGGTGAAACCCCAAGGGGCAAGAGTCAACAGCCTGTCAGAAATGCTCTCTACCGAAACCTCGGCAACGGCAAGTTCGAGGACGTCGCCGAGAGCGCCGGGGTGGCCCGGGTGCCCTTCTACGGAATGGGGGCGGCCAGCGCCGACTATGACAATGACGGGTTTCAGGACCTGTACGTCACCGGCTTTCCCTCCAGCGCCCTGTTTCACAATGAAGGAGACGGCACCTTCAGCGAAGTTACCCGGCGGGCGGGGGTGGGAAACGCCGGCGAATGGGCTGCCAGCGCGGTCTGGTTCGACTACGACCGCGACGGGCAACTGGATCTCTTCGTATGTAACTATGCGGAGTTGTCTTTCGCCCAGCCCCGTCCCTGCAACTTTGCCGGGAAGCCCGAATACTGCTCGCAACGCGCCTACGCCCCGCGGCGCCCCAAGCTCTATCGCAACAACGGCGGCGGCGCCTTCAGCGACGTGAGCCGCCGGTCGGGGGTGGCCCAGCATCTGGGACGCGCCTTCGGAGCCGTCAGCGTGGACATCGACGACGACGGCTGGGATGACCTGTTCGTGGCCGGGGACGCCTCGCCCGACCTGCTGCTCATGAATCGGCGGAACGGTTCTTTCGAGGATCGCGGGTTTGACGCGGAAATCGCTTACAGCGTGAACGGCGAAGCTCGTGCCGGCATGGGAGTGGACGCCGCCGATCTCAATGGAGACGGCCGGCCCGATTTTTTTGTGACCAACTTCCATGACGAGTACCACGCCCTCTATTTGAGCACCCCGGAACTGCTCTACCGCGAGTGGACCCGGCCTTCCGGGCTGGCCGGCCTCACTCGGCCGTTCGTGGGCTGGGGCGCCCGCTTCATCGACTACGACAATGACAGCGACCTGGACCTGGTGATCGTCAACGGCCACGTGAGCCAAACCATTGAGCTTTCCCGCGGGGATATCCGTTACCGCCAGCTTCCCTTGCTGCTGGCCAACGTCGGGAGCCTGAAATTCCGGAACGTGGCCTCCCAGGCGGGACCGGTGTTCCGCACCAGGCATTCCGCCCGGGGGATGGCGGTGGGGGACTACGACAATGATGGGGACATGGATGTGGTCTTTGTCCGGCTGAATGAACGGCCGGTGCTGCTAAGAAACAACACCGGGCAGGAGGGGGCCTGGATCGGATTCGAGCTGCAGGGCAACCTCAGCAACCGCGACGCTATCGGCAGCAAGCTGTCCCTGAGGTCGGGCGACAGGCGTTTCACCAAATGGGTGACCGGCGGCTCCAGTTTCCTGGCTTCCCATGACAAACGGGTGGTCTTCGGGTTGGGGAGACGTCCGAAGGAAGAGTGTCGCCTCGAGATCCGGTGGCCCAGCGGAACAATCCAGACGATCTCCGGACTCCGGATCAACCGCTACCATAAAATTATGGAGCCCGCCGAGATCCCCGGCGCTCCTGAACCCGCTAACGACGGCAAGGACAGCGACGGGAGCGTGAACCGATGAGACAGACCGCCACCTTGATCACCGGAGCCAGCGGTGAAATGGGGCATGGGCTCATCGGCCGCCTGGCCGAGGAAGGTGTCGAGGACCTGGTCGCCCTGGATATCCGGCCGATCGACAGCCGGATCGGAAGCCAATGCAAGGCCTCCGTCAACGGAGACATTCTGGACGAGAGACTGCTGGAGCGAATGCAGAGCGAATACGAAATCCACACCATCTATCATCTGGCGGCTCTGCTGTCCACACGGGCCGAATTCACCCCCGACGCCGCCCACCGGGTGAATGCGGGCGGCACGCTGAGACTGCTCCAAATGGCCGTCGAGCAGTCTCACTGGCATGGCCGCTCGGTTAAATTCATGTTCCCCAGCTCCATCGCCGCCTACGGACTCCCCGGCCGGGCGGTCAAGCAACGCACCGGCAAGGTCAGGGAAACGGAGTGGAACTTCCCCACCACCATGTATGGGTGCAACAAGCTCTACTGTGAGCATCTGGGCCGCTACTACGCCAACCACTACCGGCAACTGGCGGCCGATTCATTGGGCCGGGGCATCGACTTCCGCTGCATCCGCTTCCCCGGGCTCATCAGCGCCGTCACCCTGCCCAGCGGCGGCACCACCGACTATGCTCCGGAAATGATCCATGCCGCCGCCAGCGGCAAGAGGTACGGCTGCTTCGTAGTCCCCGACACCCGCCTCCCCTTCATCGTCATGCCGGACGCCATCAACGCCCTGCTGCAACTTGAAAGGGCCCCGCGGGACAAGCTCCGCCAAACCGAGTACAACGTCAGCAGCTTCAGCATGACGGCGGTGGAAATACACCAACGCATCCTCGAGGAGTGGCCTCATGCCGAGATCGACTTCGAGCCCGACCCAAAGCGTCAGGGGATCGTGGATTCCTGGCCGGCTGAAGTGGACGATTCGGCAGCCCGCACCGACTGGGGCTGGGCGCCGCGGTACGACAAGCAGGCTGCCTTCAGCCAGTACCTGATTCCTCGAATCAAGAGCCGGTATCCCGTCTAGCGGGCCAGAGCGTCTCGAGCTTCCCCTGGGCCAGTTCGGGCAGGCTTCGGAGTTGTTCCCGGGTTCCGAGAACAAACATCCTCAGACCGGCTGTCAATTGGGTATCGGCGGAGGGGCTGGTGTTGATCCCGCCATCGACCTGCTTGCAGGCCAGAACCGTGACACCGAAGCGGGCACGCCATCGGCACTGCTCCAGGGTCTGGCCCACCAGCGGCGAGTCGGGCGCGAGTTGGAACTGTTCCATGTAGAGCTCGAGTCCGCCGCCGTGGGCCACCTCATCCAGGAAGTTTGCCACTTCGGGCCGGATCAGCATGGTGACCATTCGACGGCCGCTGAAACGATAGGGCAGGATGACTCGATTGGCCCCGGCTTTCACCAGCTTGCTTTCCGACTGCTCGTCGATGGCCCGAGCCACGATCAGGAGGTCCGATCTCACGCTGCGGGCGCTGAGCACGATGAATACGTTCTGGGCGTCGGAATCGGCGGCCACCAGCAGGCCGCGAGCCCTCTCGATTCCGGCTTGAGCCAGAAGAGCATCGTTGGCAGCGTCTCCCTGAAGCGCCGGGAAACCCGATTGGCCAACCTGGGCGATCTTTTCGGGCGAGGGATCGATCACCACGAAGGGCAGGCCCTGGGCGGCCAGCTCCTGAGCCACGTGGCGGCCCACCCGGCCGTAGCCGCAGACGATGACATGATTGGAGAGTTTATCCAGCATACGGAGCAAGCGTCGCTTTTGCAGGTAGGCCCTTCCCTCGCCGGACAACAGAAAATCGGCCATGCCGCTCAGCAGGTACATGGCCAGCCAGCCAGCTCCCAGAATGAGGCCGATAGTGAAGAGCTTGCCACCCGACGACAGGGGCCTGACTTCGCCGAAGCCGACCGTGCTCAAGGTGATCACGGCCATATAGAAGGCATCCACTGCCCCCATTCCCTCCAGCAGCCCGAACCCTGCCGTTCCGAGCAGCAGCAGGCCGACCAGAGCAGCCACCGATTGCCAAAAGCGCCGATGAGGATGGGAAGCAACCGGCCTGTGCACCAGGGACTCCTTGATCAACCCGGCAGCTCTCAGGATCAGCCAACTCGACGGAACAATAGCATAATTCCGAATGTTTCAAGCAAGAGCCCGCCGGCCCCCGCGGACCTGGAGGCGACGCCCGGAGGTCGGCCGAACCCGCGCAAGCGTGTAGAATATGCAAGAGGAACCAACGAAGGTGTTACAGGGCGTTGCCTTGAGCCGACAGGAACTCGCCCGCCCTGCCAGCCATGAAGCGTGACAGGCCATGAACGCTCCCAAATGGAAGATTCAGCCGCACCAGGGCGAGCCGTGTTGCCATAGCTCCTCCCCCCCCAAGCCCGAAGCCGTGAAAGACCCAGTGTGCGGCATGTGGGTCAACCCGAAAACCGCTGCCGATTCATTCGTCTTCCGCGGCCAAACCTACTACTTTTGCCGCCCCCACTGCCGGGCCGAATTCCAGGCCGACCCCGATCGTTACCTGGGCAGCCGGGAGACCGCCGTGGGCCCATCCGCCGGCAGCGAAACACCGCCGTTGGCCGACCACCGCCAACCGTCGAGCTACACCTGCCCCATGCACCCCGAGGTCTCGAGGGATCGACCCGGAGCCTGTCCCCTCTGCGGCATGGCCCTGGAATCCAGAGTGGTTACCCTGGAGGAGCCCGACAATTCCGAGCTGTCCGCAATGCGGGGGCGGTTCAAGGTCAGCCTGGTGCTGACTTTCCCCCTCTTCCTGCTGGCCATGTCGGAGATGATTGGGGGCGGTTTCCCGAAGCCCCAGTGGCTGGCCGACCATTCGGCCTGGATTCAATGCCTGCTGGCGGCGCCGGTGGTGCTCTGGGGGGGATGGCCGTTGCTGGAGCGAGGCTGGTCGTCCCTTCTCCGCCGCAGCCCCAACATGTTTACCCTGATCGGATTGGGCACGGCGACTTCCTACCTCTACAGCCTGGCGGCCACCCTGGCCCCTTCCCTGTTCCCGGACACCTTTCGAGATCCGGACGGAGCCGTTCCCGTCTATTTCGAAGCAGCCGCCGTCATCACCACTCTGGTCCTGCTGGGACAGGTGCTGGAGCTCCGGGCTCGCCAGCAGACCGGCAGCGCCATCCGCTCGCTCCTGAGGCTGGCCCCCGACAGCGCACGCCGAGTGGGCGAGGATGGAACGGAGGAGGAGATCTCGCTGGACCGCGTCCCCGTGGATGCCCGGCTGCGGGTTCGACCCGGGGAGCGCATCCCGGTAGACGGAGTGGTCCTCGAGGGCGCCAGCTCGGTGGATGAATCCATGCTCACCGGCGAGCCCCTGCCGGTCCAAAAGCTTCCCGCCAACCGGGTGACCGGCGGCACCATGAATCAGACCGGCAGCTTCGTCATGCGGGCCACCCGGGTGGGACAGGACACCCTCCTGGCCCGGATCGTCCAGATGGTGGCCGAAGCCCAGAGGACAAGCGCTCCCATCCAGCGTTTCGCCGACGCGGTTTCCGCCCGCTTCGTCCCCGCGGTCCTGCTCGCCGCCCTCCTGACCTTCCTGGCCTGGAGCCTGCTGGGGCCGCAACCCCCGATGGCTTACGGCCTGGTCAATGCCGTGGCCGTGCTGATTATTGCCTGCCCCTGCGCCCTCGGCCTGGCAACGCCCATGTCGATCATGGTGGCGGCCGGACGGGGAGCCGGCTCCGGCGTGCTGGTCAAGAATGCCGCGGCCCTGGAAGCCCTGGCCAGCGTGGACACCCTGGTGCTGGACAAAACGGGGACTCTTACCGAAGGCAAACCCCGGCTGCGGACACTGGTGGCTCTGCCGGGCTGGAGCGAAGGGGAACTGTTGTCGGCGGTGGCCAGCCTGGAGCAGGCCAGCGAACACCCCCTGGCAACAGCCATCCTGGAGGCGGCCGCGAGCCGCGGGCTCGATCTGGACCCCGTTCAGGAATTCCAGGCCATTCCCGGGAGAGGGATTCGGGGACGCGTCCGAGGACGCTCCCTGGTAGTGGGCAATGCAAGGATGCTGCAGGAACTGGGGATCGAAACGGGGGCGCCGCATCACCGGAGGGACAGTGTGAGGGAGTCGGGCCAGGCCGTGGTGCTGGTGGCCGCCGACGGCCGATTGGCCGGATGGCTGGGGGTGAAAGACCCGGTCAAGGGCTCTGCCAAGGAGGCCGTATTCCAGCTGCAGCATGCAGGCCTGCGCATCCTGATGGTCACCGGGGACCACCGAAAGTCCGCCGAAAGAGTGGCCTATGAGTTGGGGATCGACCAGGTCCGGGCTGAGGTGGACCCCGGGGAAAAAGGGGCGATCGTCAAACGGCTACAGGCCGAGGGAAAACAGGTAGCCATGGCCGGCGACGGCATCAACGACGCCCCCGCGCTGGCACAGGCACAGGTGGGCATTGCCATGGGAGGCGGCACCGACGTGGCCATTGAGAGCGCCGGGATCACCCTGGTGGGAGGGGATCTGCACGGCCTGGTTCGCGCCTTCCGCCTCAGCCGGCGGACCATGCGCAACATTCGCCAAAACCTGTTTCTGGCGTTTGTCTACAACCTGTTGGGCATTCCGGTTGCCGCCGGCCTTCTCTATCCGCTCTTCGGCCTGTTGCTGAACCCCATGATCGCGGCCGCCGCCATGACCCTCAGCTCCCTGTCGGTCATCGGCAACGCCCTGCGCCTGAGGCGGCTGGCGTTGTGACGACCGGGACCGAGCCCATTCCGGACCGGCGACTCCCTTCCCGGCAAGTCCAGCCTTCGTCGTACCGGGCGGACCATTCAGAGGGGAAACAGCCGATCGTCAATGAAGACGAACCACGAATGAACACGAATAGGCACGAATACGGATGGAGTTCCTTCAATGACGAGCGGCGCCCGAATGCTTCTGCAATATTGTGACGGCGGTGTCACGACGATAGGGGAGAAAGCCCCCCGGGAGCGCGGGCGTCCCGCCCGCACAAATCCTGGTATAGCCTCACCCATCTCCTCGACCCGGATCGAACGGCAACGGCGCCATGGCTCTGCTTCGGCCGGGCCCATGCGGTTCCCGCTGGCAGTGTGGCCGGGTGCCGCATCGCAGGGAAACTGAGCGGCAACCCAAGGGAGAGCATGCGGGCGAGACGCCCGCGCTCCCGGGGGGTGCCGTCCCGATGGTGCGCTGGGGGGTATCCGGCGGGCGACTTCTCTGAGAGCCGACCGGCGCCCTTTGGGAAACTCCCGTTTGTCCGCGAGCCCTGCCCCGCCGTGCCGTGCGGATCAAACCAGAGTGGGACAATCAGAAATCGACCATCCCTTCGCGACCTTGGTACCCCGTCGCGGTTAACCTCAATGCCTTAGTGGCCCTTCGTCGTCCTTCGTGGCCCTTCGTGGATTACTCTTTTTTCTTTTGTTCTTTTGTTTCAGGTAAGGCGCTGTTTTCCGGGTTCGAGATTCGTATCTTTCCTCCGGTGGCGGCCAGGGACGGTTGCGCCTCTCTTCAATCAAGGGTTACAGTAGTGCCGGAGCCGGGCTACGGCGGGCTACAGGTCAAGTTTCAAGCAGCCGGCCGGAAATCGGGAGGCAATGGGTTGAGGTTCACTGGAAGCCGTGGACGCGGCAGGCGTATCCTGAACACCCTGGGGCCGCTGCTGGCAGCCACTCTTACGGCCGCGGGGCTGTCGGCCGGCGATCGGCATTCGCCGCGGGCGATCATCGACCGCGTGGACCGCGTGTTGAGAGGCGCCTCCAGCCGCGGCGTGGCCACCATGAGCGTGGTCACCCGACACTGGGAACGGAGCCTGACCATGGAGGTCTGGTCTCTGGGAAGCGACTACTCCCTGGTCCGGGTCCTCTCTCCCGCCAAGGAAGCGGGCACCGGCACGCTGAAAGCCTCCAGAGATATCTGGAATTACCTGCCCAAGGTGGATCGCACCATCAAGATTCCCGCCTCCATGATGATGGGGTCCTGGATGGGCTCCCACTTTACCAACGACGACCTGGTCAAGGAGAGCCGCCTGGTCGAGGACTACGAGATCGAAACCACCTTTGACGGAACCCGCGGAACCGTCAGGGTCTGGGAATTTGCCCTGACTCCCAGGCCGAAAGCTGCCGTGGTCTGGGGAAAGATCGACTACCGGGTTCGGCAGAGCGACTTCATGCCTCTGCGGGCCCGCTACTTCGACGAAGAGGGCGAGTTGATCCGGACCCTCACCTTCAGCGACTTCCGGCGTATGGGCGGCCGCCTGATTCCGGCCCACATGGACATGCAACCTCACGACAAACCCGGCGAGCGGACCACCGTGAGCTACGGCGAACTGCAATTCGACCTGGACATCGACAAGTCTTTCTTCTCACTGCGGACGCTCCGGCGCGGGAGGTGAGCGGCCATGGCTCTTCCTTCCTGGTGGCTGATCGGCTGGCGCAATCTGGGGCGCAACCCGAGACGCACCTTCATCACGGCGCTGGGGCTGGCAGCAGGCTACTTTGCCGTCATCTTCATGGTCGGCTTCGCCGACGGGCTCAAGGTGGAGCTGATTGACAACGGCACCAGCCTGATGACGGGACAAATACAGATCCACTCACCCCGGTACAGGCCGGACCGCAGCCTCTACGAGACTCTCGGGGGCCGTCGGGGCGCCGACTTCGAAGCCATGATCCGGACGGCAATCCGGGACCCCGAGGTGGTGGCGGCCGCGCCGCGTGTCTATGCGGCGGGCCTGGTGAGCTCGGGCCAGGCCACCACGGCGGGCATGCTGATGGGCATCGACCCCGCCCGCGAACCCGGGGTCAGCCGCCTCATGGAATCTCTGTGGAAAGGGCGAGCCCCCGCCCCGGCAACCGGCGAACTGATGATTGGCGCCGAGATGGCACGTCAGCTCGAATTGCAGGTCGGCGATGAAGTCATCCTGGTGGCCCCGGCGGCGGACGGCTCTATGGGCAACGACATCTTTCGGGTGTGCGGCCTCTACCGGACGGGGATGGCGGATCTGGACAGCGCCTTCGCCCTGCTCCCGATCGAGTCGCTGCAGCGTCTGCTGGCTCTCGATCCCGGGAGAATCCATGAGATCGCCCTCTCCACCGCCGATCCCTGGCTGGCCCCGGAAGCCGGCCGGCGGCTGGGCGCAAGCCTGGCGCCGCTGGGGGTGGAGCTGGAGGTCCTCGACTGGACCGGGCTGCGGCCGGAAATGCTGGAATACGCAATGTTGATGGATTCCTGGTACTCTATCGTGGTGCTCATCGTCTTCGCCATCTCGCTGTTCGGCGTCGCCAACACCATGCTGATGTCCACCTTCGAGCGACGCCGGGAGTTCTCGGTGATGCTGGCCTTGGGGGCCAGACCCCACCAGATATTGCTCACGGTGGTTTCGGAGGCGGCGGCGCTGGGATGGATCAGCTTGGCCCTGGGCCTGGCCGTCACCTTTCCACTCATTGCCTGGTGGCACCATTCCCCGATCGACCTGAGTTGGATCTACGGCGATTTCACCATGCTTGGAGCACTGATTCGTCCCGTGCTCAGGATCGAGTACAACCTTCCCATGTCTCTGTGGACCGCCTTGGCGCTGCTGCTGACCGCGGTGACGGCCGGTCTCTATCCCGCAGCGCGAGCCGCATGGTTGCCGCCGGCGGACACGCTCTCCGGCCTATGAGGGCCCAAACCGCCGTCATCGCCAAACTGGCCCTACGCAACCTGAGAAGACAGGTCCGGCGCAGCCTGCTGACGGCCGCCTCCATGATTGCGGGAGCCGCCCTGTTGATATTCAGCCTGATCCTGGGGGACGGAACCCACGAACAATGGATCGACTCGGCCGTGCGCATGGCCGCCGGACACCTTTCGATCCAGTCACCCCGATTCCACAGTAGTCGCGCCCTGAAGGACCGGATGCCTGCCGAGTCTCGAGCCCTGGTGGAGAAGGTCCTGGGCCAGGGCAGCCTTCCCGGGGGAGTCCATGCCTTGGCCCCCCGACTGGCCGTCAACGGGATGGCCAGCTCCGCGGCCGGGGCGCGGCCGGCACGCATTCTGGGGGTGGACCCGGCCATCGAGGCCGCCTTTTCCGTCCTGGACGAGAAATTGCAGCAAGGCCGCTACCTCCAACCCGACGACAGGCTGGCCGCCTACGTGGGGATCGAGCTGCTGAAGGCCCTCGAACTGCGGCTGGGCTCCAAGTTCGTCCTCACCGCCCAGGATGCCGGCGGGGAAATAGCCGGTCAACTGGTTCGGGTGGTGGGCGCCTTCCGCACGGGTATTCCCGAGGTGGACCGGTCACTGCTGCATATTCCGCTTCCCACCGCCGGAGCCTGGCTGGGCTGCGGCGGCGACGTCACCACCATGGGGGTGCTTCTGGCGAACAGCGACCACGTGCCTCCGGTCCGGCGCGCACTGCAGCAGAGACTCTCCGAGAATCCCCGGCTGGGAGGCCTGCGGGTGTTGAGCTGGCGGGAATCCCTGCCGGAACTGGATGCCGCCGTGAAGATCGACGATTTCTTCAACTACCTCTTTCAGGGAATCCTGTTCGGCATCATCGCCCTGGGAATCGTGAACACGGTGCTCATGTCGGTGATGTACCGGCGGCGGGAGTTCGGCGTGCTTCAGGCCCTGGGTTTGACTCCCGGTCAATCGGCCAGCCTGGTGCTGGTCGAGGGCCTGATCCTGACCAGCCTCAGCGGGACTATCGGCATCGCCCTGGGCCTGTCGGTCACCTGGTTTTTCTGGGGAGACGGTCTCGATCTTTCCTCCATGATGAACAACGAGTGGAGTTTCTCCGGGGTGGTGATGGATCCGGTGGTGATGCCCCGTTTTCGGCCCGCCCGGATGGTGCAGGGGCTGGCGTTCATTTTCCTCATCGGCACGCTGGCCTCCCTGTATCCGGCCCTGAGAGCCCTGCGCATCGACGTGGCCGAGACCATGAAGTTCGAACGCTGAAGGAGCGAGACCGTGGACAATCCCGCCCTGCGTACCGAAGCGGTATGGAAAGTCTTCCACCAGGAAGCGGAAGAGGTGCGGGCCGTGCGCGGCGTCACCCTCACCATCCAGCCTGGAGAGTTCGTCGTCCTGGCTGGCCCCTCGGGTTCAGGCAAAACCACCTTGCTCAACCTGATCGGGGGATTGACCCGGCCGACGGGCGGCAAGGTGTGGGTGGATGGATTGGAACTGACCCGGATGAGCAGTCGTGAGCTGGCCCGGCTGCGCCTGGAGAAGCTGGGCTTCATCTTCCAGTCCTACAACCTGCTGCCGGTCCTCTCTGCCCTGGAGAACGCCGAGTTTCCGCTGCTGTTGCGCGGCCTTGAACGCAGTCAACGAGAGCGGCGGGTCCGGAAACTGTTCCAGCGCACGGGACTGGCGGGGCTGGAACACCGCCGTCCAGGCAAGCTGTCGGGGGGGCAGCAGCAGCGGGTCGCCGTCATCCGGGCGGTGGTGGGGGAACCCGCCCTGGTCTTGGCGGACGAGCCCACCGCCAACCTCGACTCGGCCGCCAGCGACGTCCTGCTGACCGTGATGGAAGAACTCAACCGGGACCTGGGAACCACCTTTCTCTTCGCCACCCACGATTCCCGACTCATGGAACGGTCCCGTCGCCTGATCCATCTGGTCGACGGTCAAATCGCCTCTGACCAATGGCAAAATTCCGGGCGCAAATCTTAGGGAGTGCGGCAATCCTCCTGGCCCTGGGGGCGGCGGCAGGCGCCCCCGGTCCGGCAGCGGCCCAGACTCCCCTGATCCGGGGGTATTATCACAACCTTCCCTTGTGGAGCCGGGCGACCCGCTTCCGTCCCGGGGGGTTCGGGGACTTCAACCGCCTCCGACTGATGAGCGAGCCCCGTTTCGGTCCCCTCTCCCTGGAGATGGCTTACGAGCACACCCTGACCTCCAGCCAGCTCCCGGAGTCCCCCGATGTTCCGGTCGCCAAAGTTCCCGGAAGCACCCCCTGGCTGGACCT
Organism: Candidatus Versatilivorator sp.; assembly: GCA_965198125.1. Taxonomy (GTDB): domain Bacteria; phylum Acidobacteriota; class Terriglobia; order Versatilivoradales; family Versatilivoraceae; genus Versatilivorator. The sequence continues at coordinate 5,765,913 of CBDAOQ010000003.1, forward strand.
TCAGTGGACCCTTTGGGAAAACGATCATCTGGCATGGCAGCATCGCTTCGATCGCCTGAACCTCAGCTGGGCGCCCACCGGGAATCTGGACCTGACACTGGGGCGCCAAACCGCCTCCTGGGCCACCACCCTGTTTCTCACCCCGGCCGACCCCTTTTCCCCCTTCAATCCCGCCGACCCTTTTCGCGCCTTCCGCGGCGGCATCGACGCCGCCCGGCTTCAATTCCATCCTGGCCCCCTCAGTCAAGTCGAGGTGGTGGTGCGTCCCACCCGTTCGGCCGCCGGCAGTGAGATCACCGCCCTGGGGCGAGGTCTCGCCACCTGGAAAAGCTGGGAAATTTCGGGTTGGGCCGGAGCGCTTTTCGACGAACCCGCCGCAGCCGGAGCCGCTTCGGGCTCGCTGGGCCCGGTGGCGGTGCGCGGAGAAGCCTCGCTGCGCAGGGTCCGCGGGAAAACCGTGCTGAGAGGCACCCTGGGCATCGACCGGCGGGTCACCCTTTCCAACCGGGACCTCTATCTGGTGGCCGAGTACCAGCACGATGGCCTGGGCTCCAGCGGCGCCGGCCAAAACCAGTCGGTCCGGGAGTCCAAGCCCTTTACCCGCGGCGAGCTGCAGGTGCTGGGCCGCGACGAGGCCGCCGCCCAGGCCCGCTACCAGCTTCATCCTCTATGGAACCTGTCGCTGCTCTGGCTGTGGAACCTCAACGACCGCAGCTCCCTGCTGGCTCCAAGCCTCTCCTACTCGGCCAGCAACGAAGTCACCCTCACCGGCGGCCTCTTCAAGGGATTCGGTAATGACTCCCCGGGCGCCGAGGGACCGCCCGCCTCCGAATACGGTGGCCTCGGCACCACCGCCTACCTATCGCTGAGCATTTTCTTCTGAAAGGCCGGGCCGGCTTTTCCGGGGCTTGCTCCGGCCAGCACCCTCGTCCGTGATAGACTTACGCCGCGCCCGGACCTGCCCCGCACCCGGTATGGTCCCGAATGCCGGGGCTGCAGTCCCCGATTCATCCGGAGAACTCAAAGGAGCCGCCATGAAAATCGCCAACCTTCGCGGTCCCAGAGACCTGCACATCGAAGAGCAACCTCTGGATACCAGCAACCTGAAGCCGGACGAAATCTGGATCCGGACCCGGGTGAGCGCCCTGAAGATCGGGACCGACCGAGGCAACTACGAGGGGGCCGAACACGTCCCCGGAGCCCCGGTATATCCCCGGTGGGTGGGGGACAGCAACCTGGGAATCGTGATGGGAGCAGGCAGTGCGGTCCGTCGGGTTCAGGTCGGGGACCGGGTTGTGACCCGGCAACCCCACCAGTCGGAATACATCACCAACGAGTCGGCCAGCATGGTGAAGGTTCCCGAGGGGGTGGACGACGAGGACGCGGTGTGGTGTCACCTCTACGGGCTCAGCTCCCTCTGCTACCGCAAGGCCCATTTCGAGCCGGGCGAAAACGTGGCCGTGGTCGGACTGGGAGTGCTGGGCCTGGGAGCGGTGGCCCTGGGACCGCTGTTCGGTGGGCGGGTGATTGCGATCGGCAACAGCCCCACCCGTCTGGAGATGGCCCAGCGCATGGGGGCTCACGAAGGCTTCCTCTACAACGATCCGGACCTGAAAGCCAAGCTGGACAACGCCACCGGAGGAGCCGGCATCGACCTGGTGATCCTGACAGCCAATCCCTGGCCCGCCTACCGCACCGCCCTCGAGATTGTGCGCCAGCACGGCCGAGTGTCCATTGTCAGCCTCCTGGGGCGGGGAGAAACTCCGCTGGACTTCAATCCCTTGTCCATGTCCCTGTTCTACACCCGGGGCATCACGCTGCACGCCGTTTCGGGACCGACGGGATATCTCTATCCGGACGGAAACGGCGGGCCCACTATGGAAAACCGCTTCTCCAACGATCGAGCCGCCGAACACGTTCTCTTTCTGATGGAGACGGCCTCGCTGGAACCCAAAAAGCTGATCACCCACCGCTTCCACTACACCCGGATGGTGGAAGCCTACGAGATGATCTACCATCGGGAAAAATCCATGTTGGGTGTCCTGTTCACCTGGGAGGACTGAGGATGGGGAACGTCCGGTGAGAAAGGCCTTTGCGTAGGTCCGCCCATGGTTCCTTTGTGGCTGCTGAGGCTGTTACATTACCTGTCCCTGGCGGTAGCCGTCCTGGTGCTGGGTCTGCTGGCCCGACACCTGTTAGCCCGCCGCGGCAACCGCCCGCCCCGGCAATGACCGAGCCCGGAGCCCGGGCTGCGATCGGGGACCGACCCTGACGGCTGGGGCCGGGACGTTCGGGTCGCTTGAGAAAGGAGACTCCCGTGCAACGCCTGTGGCTGGCGGCCGCCTTTGCGGCGCTGGCTGGAATCACCCTGTGGCCTGGCCTGAACCCTATTGCCGGCTCAAAATACCGGGTCGTCCACGGCTGGCCGCAGGCGCCGGAAGGGTCCCCCTTTGCCGGGGTCGCCGGGGTGGACGTGGATTCACAAAACCGGGTCTTCATCTTTCAACGCGCCGACCCGCCCATCCTCTGTTTTGACGGGACCACCGGCAAACTGCTGGCTTCCTGGGGCGAGGGCCGGTTCACCGAGTCGGCCCACGGCCTGGAGGTCGATCCCTGGGACAACGTCTGGGTGGTGGACGTGGAACACCACCAGGTCTTCAAGTTCAGCCCCCGCGGAGAGCTGCTGATGACCCTGGGGACCCGAGGAACTCCCGGCCTGGGACCCGCACACTTCAACAAGCCCACCGACGTGGCCGTGGCCGACAGCGGGGAGATTTTCGTAGCCGACGGCTATAACAACAGCCGGGTGGCCAAGTTCTCCTCCGAAGGAAAATTTCTGCTGGACTGGGGAAGCAAGGGCGACCAACTGGGTCAACTGGACACGCCTCACGGCATCGCCATCGACGGCCGGGGCAGAGTCTACGTGGCCGACCGGGGCAACCAGCGCATCCAGGTGTTCGACGGGACGGGGAGGTTGCTCGACCACTGGACCAGTCCCCGGATGCGCCGGCCCTGGGGCCTGGACATCGGAGCCGACGGCTCGGTCTTCGTGGCCGACGGAGGAGACCTGGTCCATCGGGGAAAGAAAGAGCGGATCCTGAAATTCAGTCCCGAGGGCAAGCTGTTGGACCTGTGGGGTTCCTTCGGAAGGTACGACGGCCAGTTCTATTGGGCCCACGACGTGGCGGTGGCCCCCACCGGAGAGGTTTACGTCTGCGACGTGCTGGGCAGGCGGGTCCAGAAGTTCGTGGCCGGCCCCTCCGGCTGACAGAGGGACCGTCCGTCGCCGGCGGCGAACAGGTGGGCCTTGGAAAGGTCCAGATTCACCCTTGCGGGCGGGGGCTGGCCCGCCGCTTCAGGCCCCCATAGCGCCAGCAGCGTATGGGCGCCGGCCTTGAGATAGAGCAAGACGCTGCTGCCCATCGGCTCCACCACCTCCACCTCGATCTCAAGAGGCACCAGGCCCGAGTTCCCGGAAGCCTGAGACCCGCACTTGAGAATGTGTTCCGGGCGGATGCCCAGGGTGACCTGTTGGCCGTTCCAGTCTCCGTGGAGGTTGAGCTCCGAGAGCGGCAGCCGCAGGCTTTGGGTTTCCAGCCACAGCGTCCCGCCCCCGGCGGCCACCTGCCCTTCCAGGAAGTTCATCTCCGGCGATCCCAGAAACCCGGCCACAAACCGGTTGGCCGGCCGATTGTAGAGATTCAGGGGGGTATCCACCTGCTGGAGGATCCCCTGGTTCATGACGGCGATGCGGTCCCCCATGGTCATGGCCTCGACCTGGTCATGGGTCACATAGACCGTGGTCACTCCCAGCCTGCGGTGCAGCTTGACCAGCTCGGTCCGAGTGGCCACCCGCAACTTGGCGTCCAGGTTGGAGAGAGGTTCGTCCATCAGGAACGCCTTGGGCTCGCGGACGATGGCCCGCCCCAGAGCCACCCGCTGGCGCTGCCCTCCGGAAAGTGCCTTGGGACGCCGCCCCAGCACCTCCTGAAGCTCCAGCATGCGGGCAACAGACTGGACCCGCCGATCGATGCCTTCCCGTTTCCTCTTCCAGGCCTGGCGGTCGAGGATCCAAGTCAGAGGACCGTGGGGAGGCGTCCTTAGTCGCAGGCCGAAGGCCAGGTTCTCCCGGACGTTCATGTGGGGGTAGAGGGCGTAGTTCTGAAACACCATGGCCACGTCCCGGTCCTTGGGGGAAAGGGTGTTCACCCGGCGGTCCCCGATAAAGATCTCACCGCCGGTCAACTCTTCCAGGCCGGCAATGCAGCGCAGCACCGTGCTCTTGCCGCAGCCCGAGGGCCCGACCAGGACCAGGAACTCCCGGTCGGCGATCTCCAGGCTCAGGTCGTCCACCGCCGTCACCTCGGCGAACCGCTTGGTGAGATTTTGCAGCCTGATCTCGGCCATGGGCCTCGATGACCCCGGATTCCATGGGTTCAGGGCCGGGATGTTCTTGGCGCTCCTCTGGAGGCCATGCGTCCGGGACGTCTCCCCTGATTCGCCGCCTGCGCGGCTAGTTTGGCGTGGAATTCACACGACCCCGGGCTCCCACCCGGGGCTACACGAGACCGCAGCTACGCTGCTCTGTAAGGAAGGCTTGTAGCCAGCCTTTCCCCGGCCTACCCACGCCAACCGCAGCTTCGCCACTTTACCTTAAACTACAACACTGCCGGGGGATAGGATTATCCATTTGAGCATCCCCGAACGCCAGCCCGGGACTCCAGCCCCGCCGTGCGAATCATTCGAGGAAAACGGCCGGTCATTAATGAAAAAGAACCACGAATAGACACCTACACAGAACAGGGGTGTTTCAGGCACGCTGTCAATTCCTCGCCAACCCCTGTTGTTTCAATCTCTTGAACTGGTTTTGCGTCACGCGAACCCAGATTTGTTTCAAAAAAGGCACGAGGACTGATGGACCTGCTTCAACGACAACTGGCGCCAAAATGCTTCTGCACTCTTGTCCCGTTGGTGTGACCCTGTCATGGGAGGAAGCCCACCCGGGAGCGCGGGCGTCCCGCCCGCACAAATCCTCCCGCAGCTTCACCCATCTCCTCCACCGGAATCAATCGGCAGCGGCGCCCTGCCTCTGCTTCGGCCGGGCCCCTGCGGTTCCCGCCGGCAGGGCGGTCGGCTGCAACATCGCAGGGAAACTGAGCGGCAACCGGAGGGACAGCATGCGGGCGGGACGCCCGCGCTCCCGGGGGTGTCGTCCCGATGGTGAGGTGGGGGGTATCCGGCGGGCCACTTCTCTGAAAGCCGGCCTGTCCCCTTTGGGAAACTCCCGTTTGCCTGCGAGCCGGGCCCCCGCCCCCACGACGGGGCGGATCATCCGAGAGTGAAACAGGAGTGTTTCAGGCAAGTGGGGCCCCTGCCCTGCCGGGCAGATCATCCGAGGGTGAAACAGGGTTGTTTCAGACAAGGCCGCCCGGTTGACGCCACGGGAGGAGCAGGATATGTTACGACGGCGGGGCGCCCCCTGGAAACCTCGGCCGGTCCCTGTTGACGCTGTTCCCTGACCCGATCCTCAGCCACTCCCGCCACCGGGCTGCCGTGCCGGTCGCTTGAAACTCATGAACCTCGCCCTCTTGCTAAGCCGCACCGCCCGGGCCCACCCGGACAAGCCGGCCCTGGTGCAGGGCGACAGGATCCTGGATTACGGGGAATTCAACCGCCGGACCGGCCGCTTGGCCGGGGCCTTGAGGGACCTGGGGATCGGCGAGGGGGACCGGGTGGCCATCCTCCAGCACAACGCACCCCCGTTTCTGGAGACCCTCTTCGCCCTCTTCCGCCTGGGGGCCGTGGCCGTCCCCCTCAACGTCAGGCTCCATCCACGCGAGGTTCGCTACATCCTGGAGCACAGCCAGGCCACCGCAGTGATCCACGGCGACTTTTTCAACCCCCGGATCCCGCAAGCCCGCCGGGGAACCTCCGTCCGTCACTGGATCAGCACCGGCAGCCCCGCTTCCGCCGACTCTCTCGGCTACGAGTCCCTGCTGGCTCAGGCGCCCGGGCTGCTGGCCGATGCCGACCTGGAGGAGGACGCTCTGGCCTGGCTCTTCTACACCTCCGGCACCACCGGCAAGCCCAAGGGAGCCATGCTCTCCCACCGCAACCTGCTGGCCATGACCATGAGCTTCTTCGCCGATCACTATGTCCCCGACGAGACCGACGTGGCGCTCCATGCGGCCCCTCTCTCTCATGGCAGCGGCCTCTATGCGCTTCCCCTGGTGGCTCGGGCCGTCACCAACATCCTTCACGATTCGACGGGTTTCATCCCGGCTCGGGTGTTTGAGGAAATCACCCGCTGGAAGGTCACCCTCATCCCTTTTCTGGCGCCCACCCAGATCAAGCGCCTGGCCGAGGAACCGGCCGGCCCCGGCCACGACCTCTCCAGCCTGCGCGCCATTGCCTGGGGCGGCGCCCCCATGTACGTGGAAGACGCCCGCCGGGCCGCCGCCCGGTTCGGTCCCATCCTGACCGAGCTGTACGGGTTGGGAGAGTCCCCCATGACCATCACCGCCCTCAGCCGGCGAGCCATGGCGGCGGAACTCGAGAAGGCGCCTCCGCTGCTCACCGCGGGGTTGCCGCGCACCGACGTGGAAATCCGCATTGTGAACGAGGCCGGTCAACCCCTGCCCGCGGGCAGCGCCGGCGAGGTCCTGGTGCGGGGCGGCGTGGTCATGAAGGGTTACTGGAACAACCCGCAGGCCACGGCCGAGAGCTTGCGCCAGGGCTGGCTGCACACCGGGGACATCGGTTACCTGGACGATCGGGGATTTCTCTACCTGGTGGACCGCAAGAACGACATGATTCTCTCCGGAGGGTACAACATCTATCCGCGAGAGGTCGAGGAAGCCCTGATGGAGCACCCTCAGGTGGCCGAGGTGGCCGTGTTCGGCGTACCCGATCCGGAGTGGGGGGAATCGGTGAAAGCAGCCGTCAGGCCACGAGACCCGCAAGCCCCGCCGTCGGTCCGGGAGCTGATTGCTTTCTGCCGGGAGCGCATCGCCAGCTTCAAGAAGCCGCGATCGGTGGTTTTCGTGGAGGAGATTCCCAAGAACGCCTACGGGAAAACGCTGCGGCGGGAACTGAGGGAGCGCTTCGGCACCGCAGATTAACCGGGCCGCCGCCCTGGCGGGCGGATGATTCGAGGAAAAACGGCCGATGGTTAATAAAGACGAACCACGAATGGACACAAATGAACACAAATACAGATGGATCTCCTTCAACGACAAGCGGAGCAAAAATGCTTCTGCAATTTCGTGACCTGGGTGTGACTTCGTGGCCCTTCGTGGTTCTTCGTCGTTCTTCGTGGCCCTTCGTGGATCACTCTTTTACTTTTGTTTCAGGCAAGCCGGGCCCCCGCCCCCCACGACGGTGCGGATCATCCGAGGGTGAAACAGGTTTTGTTTCAGGTAAGTCCACCCCCGCCCTAGCAGGCGGATCATACGAGAGTGAAACAACGAATCTTCATGTCCTATCGGGAATAGTGGCCATGTCGTGCTAAACCGGTTTTCTACTAATTGAACATGGATGCACAGGATGCACAGGATAAACAGCACGAGAGGCTGCGCCACAGGAAGCAGATCCGCTCGATGATCGGTTGGGTGTCGGAAGTGATCCAAGAGCCTGGGAGCGAGATTTGGGAAATCCGTGTTGGAACAGAGGCGATGGTTGAACTCAAGACGGTGGAAACTCTCGCCAAATAATCCTGTGCATCCTGTGCATCCATGTGAATTAGCCATCTAACTATGCTTGACTTTGAACGGGTTTCCCGACACCCGGCACAAGGCGTTGTTTCAAATTAGTCCGGCCCCCGCCCTACCGGGCGGATCATACGAGAGCAAAACAATCGGAAATCGATAATCCTTTCGCGACCTTGGTATCCGGTCGCGGTTAAACTCAACGCCTTAGTGGCCCTTCGTCGTTCTTCGTGGCCCTTCGTGGATAAGTCTTTTTCTTTTGTCTTTTTTCGTTTGTTTCAAACAAGTCCGCTTTTGTAACAGGAAGGCGGGAAAGCAAACCATGAACTCCAGCCAGGGGAGACTGGGATGAAACCGAAGGGTCCGATCCGGGTGGGAGCCGACGTCGGGGGCACCTTCACCGACGTGGTCCTGGCCGATGCCGGGGGAAACGTCTGGACCGCCAAGGTCCCCTCGACGCCGCCCGACTTCGAAACCGCCGTGCTCAAGGGCATTTCGCAGTTGCTCCGCAACACGGCGGCTTCCGGGTCGGAGGTGGCCGAAGTGGTCCACGGGACCACCGTGGCCACCAACGCCATCCTGGAGCGGCGCGGGGCGCTGACGGCTCTGGTCACCACCCGGGGGTTCCGGGACGTGCTTGAGCTCCGCCGCATCCGGGCGCCCCAGATGTACGTCTGGACCGCCAAGGTCCCCTCGACGCCGCCCCTCTTTTTCGAGAAGCCCCCGGAGCTGGTGGAGCGCCGCCTGCGGTTCGAGCTCGGCGAACGCCTTTCCGCCCGGGGCGAGGTTCTGGCCGCGGTGGACCCGAACGACCTGACCCGGATCACCCGGCGCCTGCAGGAAGAGAAGGTCGAATCGGTAGCCGTGTGCCTGCTGCACGCTTACGCCTATCCCCGGCACGAGATCCTGGTGGGAGACTATCTGCGGCAGCATCTGCCCGAGGTTCAGGTCTCTCTCTCCTCGGAGGTGCTTCGCGAGCGCAAGGAATACGAACGCACCGCCACCACGGTGGTCAATGCCTACGTGCGGCCGGTCATGCGCGGCTACCTGGCGGCCATGAGGTCGGGAATGGAAGCCCTGGCCATCCATTCTCCCCTGCTGATCATGCAGTCCGCCGGAGGGTTGACCCCGGAAGTGGAAGCGGCCCGCCGGCCCGTCTACATGCTGGAGTCGGGACCGGCCGCCGGGGTGTTGGCCTCACAAGCCACGGCCCGCCACCTGGGCCTGGAGAACGTCATCACCCTGGACATGGGGGGAACCACGGCAAAGGCCTCCCTGATCGAGGAAGGCCGGGTACGCTACAGCCCCGAATACGAGGTCGGCGCTTCCCTCTCGGTGGGCAACCGCCTGGTGGGCGGAGGCGGCGAGCTCATTCGGGCTCCCAGTATCGACATCGCCGAAGTGGGATCGGGCGGGGGCAGCATTGCCTTTCTGGACGGAGCCGGCGGGGTCCGGGTGGGTCCGCGCAGCGCCGGGGCCGTCCCTGGACCCGCCTGCTACTCCCGCGGGGGAGAGGAAGCGACCGTCACCGATGCCAACGTGGTCTTGGGGTACATCCGTCCCGGGCGGCTGGCCAACGGGGACATCGCCATCGACCCGGATGCGGCCGCAAGCGCCGTTCGGGACCGGATCGCGAAACCTCTGGGCATGGATCTGCTGCAAGCGGCCGAAGGCATCCACCGGATTGCCAACGCCAGGACCATGCGGGCCCTGCGCGCCGTCTCCACCGAGCGGGGCCGGGACCCGCGAGAGTTCGTGTTGATGGCCTTTGGCGGCTCCGGTCCCGTCCACGCGGCAGGTCTGGCGCAAGAGCTGCATATCCGGCAGGTCATCGTTCCGCCCCTGCCGGGCCTGTTCAGCGCTCTGGGCCTGTTGGCCTCGGGAGTGGAACACCACGACGTCAGAAGCTGTCTGCTTTCTCGGGATGAAGCCAAGGTGGAGAGCCTGGAGCGGATCCGTCAGGAACTGAGGCAGAAGATGCTGGCCCGGTTTGACGCCGAGGGCTACGCCGCCGACCGGGTGGCCCTGAGCTGGAGCGCTGACCTGCGCTTTCAGGGACAGGCCTCCGAAATCCGCCTGGAGCTTCAGGGCCGACCCCTGGACGGACCGGGGATCCAGGCCTTGAACGCGGCCTTCGAAGCCGAACACCAGCGGCTCTACGGCCACCGGTCGGACCCTGAAAATCCCATGGAAATCATTGCCGTGCGCCTGGTGGGGCGAGTGCCCACCCCGGGCCGGGAGGCGGGGTTCAGGCCCAGGGCTTCCGCATTTCAGGCCCAGTCCCGCCGGCGGGCCTACTTCGGCTCCGACTACGGCCTCATCGACACCCCGGTGGTGGCCCGCTCGGACCTTTCCGGAACCGCCAAGGGCCCCCTGATGATTGACGAATACGACTCCACCATCGTCGTCCCCCCCTTCATGTCGGTTCGGCGGGATGAGCAAGGCAACGTGGTGATGGAGGTGGAGGGTGAGGGTGAGGAGAGCTGACATGCGAGCCGACGCCGGATCTGCCGGGCAGGCCCCCATCGATCTCATCACCCGGGAGATCATCCAGAACGCCCTGGCCTCTGCCGCCGACGAGATGGCCCTGGCCCTCTACCGGACCGCCTACTCCACCATCGTGCGCGATTGCCTGGACTACTCGACCTCTCTTTGCAACGCCGACGGGGAGATGATCGCCCAGGGCGTCACCACTCCCCTGCACCTGGGCACGGTCCCTTACGCCATGGAGACCCTCTTCCGGAAGTATGGAGAGCGGATGTCCCCTGGCGATGTCTTCATTCTCAACGACCCCTTCGACGGGGGCATGCACATCCCGGACATCTTCATCGTGAAGCCCGTCTTCTGGGAAGACCGCCTGGCCGCCTTTGCCGTGAGCACGGCTCACCACCTCGACCTGGGGGGACGCCTCCCCGGCAGCTCAGCTTGCGACAACACCGAGATCTTTCAGGAAGGCCTGCGGATTCCCTGGTTGAAGCTCTACCGGCGAGGAGAGCCCGATGAGGCCCTCTTTGCTCTGCTCAGAACCAACGTCCGGGTGCCTCGAATGACGATTGGGGACGTGCAGGCTCAGATCGCCGCCTGCCACATCGGGGAGCGGGCAGTGCATGAGATCATTCAGCGCTATGGCCTGGAGACCTTCACCCGCTGCTCGGCCGAGCTGATTGCCTACACCGAACGGCTGCTGCGAAGGGAAATTGCCTCCTGGCCGGACGGCCGCTACTCCTTTACCGACCACATGGACAGTGACGGCGTCGGCGGCCCCCCGGTACCTCTGAGGGTCACCCTGACGGTGGAGGGAGACTCCCTGACCGCCGATTTCACCGGCTCCGCTCCCCAGGTGCGGGGAGCCATCAACTGCACGCTCTCCTTCACCGCTTCAGTGGTGGCCCTCTGCATCCGCTCGGTCATGCGGGAAGAGGTCCCCAACACCGCCGGACTCTTCAAACCGCTGCGTATCGTGGCCCCGCCCGGCACGGTAGTGCACGGCGTCATGCCGGCGGCTTCCTCCATGAGGGGAATTACCGGATTCCGCCTGGCGGATACCATGTTCGGCGCCCTGGCCGGGCTTTTGCCGGACCGTGTCTTTGCAGCCAGCGAAGGGGGCAACACTCTGGTGATCATCGGCGGCCTGCGGGAACAAGCCGGCCGCCGCACGCCCTACGTCTACTACGAGCTGCTCTCCGGGACCTGGGGAGGCCGCCCCGACCGGGACGGCAACGACGGACTGTGCAACATCGCCAACGTGGCCGCCAACATTCCGGTGGAACAGGCCGAGTGCGAGTATCCCGTCCACATCGAACGTTACGGGCTGGTGACCGACAGCGGCGGAGCCGGCCGCTTCCGCGGGGGGCTCGGCATCGAGCGAGAGTGGCGCCTGCTGGAAGGCGAGGCCCACCTGGCCATCCGCTCGGACCGCAGGGACCATCCCCCCTACGGGCTCTCCGGCGGGCAACCGGGGAGAGGCTCCATTAACGAGCTGCGGGGAAAAGAGGAAACCAGAATCCTGCCGACCATGATCTCGACCTCCATCAAGGAGGGCGAGCGCATTTACCACCGGCAGGCGGGCGGCGGCGGCTGGGGCAACCCACTGGAGCGCTCCCCCCAAGCGGTGGAGCGGGACGTCAGAAACGACAAGGTGTCCGTGGCAGCCGCACGGCGGGAGTATGGGGTGGCGATCGACGAGCAGACCGGCAAGGTCGATGCGGCAGCTACACGAGAGTTAAGGGAAGTTGGGAGTCGCAGTTAGATGTTGGGTAATACTTCGATATCAGGGCACCTCAGCAACCGCCTGTCTGCGGTCACCAGTTTGAGACCGAAGACCTTGGCGCTGGCTGCGATGAATCGGTCCGCCGGGTCTTGATGCTCGAGGTCAATGTTTCGACTCGCCAGTACCACGTCGAAGGTTACTGGAACTTCGACTATGGGGCATTTCGACATTGCCTTGCGCAACCAGGACCGTGGATCGGGCTCAAGCGTCAGCCGTCCACGTTCGGCAAGGATCAAAGCTTCCCAAACGCTGATGGGAGAAAGTCTCAGCTCCTCTTGCCGAGAAGCCAAAGCTTGCCTCACGCCACTGGAAAGCCTGTCCGGATCGAGCAAGCCCCACAACCAGATGTGCGTATCCAGAAGCAGCCCCATTTAACTCATCGCTTCCCAATCGGAGAGATCTGACGCAGGGGCCACGAGATCCTCGTGGATCTTGCCACTGTCTCTCATGGAACCCAGCCAGTTGCCGGCCGGGTTGGAAGGGGGAGGAAGGATCCGGGCAACCGGCTTGCCGAACCGGGTCACCAACACGGGCTTGCCGGTCTTGGCTACGCGGTCCAGAATTGCCAGGCACGTTGCTTTGAATTTGGATATCTGGATTTCCCGCATGAGCCGATTGTACCATGGTCCGAAACCATGGTCTATTTTTCAAGCAGGGTGATCCCACGCTACCAGATTTGAGGTGACATGTACGTCAGAGCGCCCGAATCACGCCCATTTCCCATGCACGAACCGCTTGCAAATCAGCCAAATCGACAAAAATCAGCCCTCCCGGAGAGAGAAAAATTAGCGTGGGATAGTCCTGATTTTTCAAGTGAGATCGGTTCCGCTCTTCCCGAAGAGGTTTGACGCTACCAAGATGGTCCCCCATGGACCTTTCCTGACCCCGCTGCCGTCGGGCTATCGCCGGGCTTGAGCGGTGGCGGTTCCGGCAGGTTCTTCAGGCAGCGCGTCGCAGAGGTCGAGGGCCATCAGGGGATAGAGGGTCCCGCTGAAGGCGATGAAGTGGTAGTTGTCGGTGTTGAGCGAACGGGTCCACCAACGGCCGGACTCACGCTGATTTGCCAGCAGCCACCGGACACCCTTTTGGATCCTGGGATCCCGGGCGCTAACTCCGGCTTCGCGCAGCGCAATCAGAGCCAGGCCCGTCTGGTGGCCGTCACTGGGAGGGTCGGCGAACTCCTTCTCGGCTCTGAGCTTCTCGGCCCGGTTCCCGTCGCCCCACTCCTCGGGCCGGGCAAAGGCCCGCAGCGCCCAGCCGCCGTCGGCCCGCTGCTTGCTCCGGATCATTTCGATGATCCGCTCCTTCTCACCCTCCTCCAGCAGGCCGTCCAACTTGGCCGAAGCCCACAGGAGCACCACCCTCCCGTAGTCGTGCGGCGGCTCGACCCTGCGCAGATAGTCCTGCAGCCGCTTAACCCCGGCCTTCAGCCCCTCGTCGGTCAGCCCGGCCAGCCAGCCCGGAGCCGTCCCCACCGCCAGGGCCGCTACCGTAGCTTCCTGAAAGGCGCTCGACTCCAGCGGAGGCCAGCACTGACTGGCCTTCCACTCCCCGGTGGGAAGCTGCCGCTCAAACAACTGCTTCAAGGCCTGCTGGGTTTCAGCCGACAGGGCACCCGACACATGGGCGTCCCATTCGGCCAGGCCGCGGGCAACGTAGATCATTTGCGAGTCCCCCAGCTTGCCCTTCTCCCCCAGTCGGGCGGTGCCTTCTCGAAGCACCTTCCCAAAAAAGTCGCGCAACTCCCCGGAGGGTTGACCCAAGGAACGGGTCAGCGAGGGCCGCAGGGCCATGTAGCTTCCATTGGTGTGGCAGGTGACGCATTTCCGGCCGCGACTCCAGGCAGTGGCTCCCTGGTCGAGATAGTCCAGGGCCCGCTGCACCGAGACCTCCTGTCGCTTGGGCTCACCGGCGTCCGCTCTCGGGATGCGGATGGCGCCGAACTCGTACTGATACTTGAACTTCTCCTCTCCCCCGGCAACCCCGGCCGCTCCCAACAACAGGAGCCCTCCCAAACCGCCGGCCAGCCATGCTCTCTTTACCGTTCGACCCATTGTCCGCCACCTCGCTCGATTTGAATTTCGCCCGGTCTCAAGTGTCTCCGACCGGCTCCGTCCTCCCATCATCGCAAATTCTGCTGCCACTCGTCCATGCTTCTCACCGAAGCCCAGGCCAGGCTGTCGATGGACTCCTCGGCGGCCAGGCCCAGGCAATGCAGCCTGGCCATATCTTCCACCGGCACCCCAGGGGCGGGTTTTCCCTCCAGCCGGTCGAGGAAGTCGGCCAGACACTCCCGCAAGCCGGGCCATCCGGCAAAGGGCCGCAGGGCGCAGACGACTCGATCGACCCGCCACTCCGGAAGGGACCGGCTCCGGATTCGCAATTCTCCAGTGAAAAGATCCGCAAAGAGATCTCCGTCCCGGCCCTGAACCTCGACCCAGGTCTCGGGGCCGTGCACGCTGGAGATGTTGGCTTGAAACGTCCCCCAAACCCCTCCGTAGTCCAACTGGGTCAGGGCGTAGGCCTGCATGCGGCCCTCGGTTCCCCGTCCATCCTGGACCAGCACCCTTCGGGGATGAGAACCCAGGATCCCATCCAGGGCGTCCACGTACCAGGGAGCCAGCAGATGGGGCAGGCTGAGGTCGGATCCCGGCCTGGCACTCCAGGTGCCGTTCATCCGGATCCTGGCGGTCTGCGGCTCTCCGATGGCGCCCTGGGCCAGCCTTTCGGCGGCCGCGGCCACCACCGGGAGGAATCTCAGTTCCAGGTCGGCCTGATGGACCTGGGGGGCCTTCAGCAATTTCTCCAGAACCGGAGGAATCCGGTCTCTCCGGTGGGACACCGGGGGCTCGTAGAAAAAGGGAATTTTCGAACCGATCGCAGCCAGCAGGGCCGGCTCATGCACTTCCTCGGGCAGAGCCATCAGCACGCCATCCAGATTGCCGGCGCCCAGCATGGCTTCGAAGTGAGGATAGATTCGAACCTGGCTGCCCAATTCCTCCCGGATGCGCTACCGGGTGGCTTGGCTGGGGGCCGAGGCAGCCACCACGCGACCCCTGCCGTCTGCCCGCAGGGCCGGCAGATAGGCCACCCGAGCCCAGTTACCGTAGCCGGCAAGACCGATGCGCAGCGGGTTCATTGCAAGCTCTCCTGCCATCGAGACAGCCTCGCGGCAGTCCGGTTACGTGTTTAGCCGTGCCCTCGCCCTGCCGTGCGGATCATTCGAGCAAAAACGGCCGATCGACAATAAAGACGAACCACGAATGGACACAAATAAACACGAATAGACCAGAAAACGGATGGACCTCCTTCAACGACAAGCGGCGCCACATTGATTCTGCAATTTTGTGCCCTGGGTGTGACGATGTCATGGGATGACGGCTTCCTGGGAGCGCGGGCGTCCCGCCCGCACAATACCTGGCACAGCCTCGGCCATCTCCCCCACTTGGATCAACCGGGAACGGGGCCATGGGTCTCCTTCGGCCTGGCCGATGCTGTTCCCGCCGACAGGGTGGCTGCCTGCAGCATCACACTGAAGCTCAGCGGCGGCCAAAGGGACAGGATGCGGGCGGGACGCCCGCGCTCCCAGGCAATGCCGTCCCGGCGGTGCGTGCCGTTGAAGCAGATCCATCTCGCTTAGTGGCCCTTCGTGATCCTTCGTGTAACTTCGTGGATAACTCTTTTTTTTTGCCCCTTTGTGGATTGTGAGCCGACATTGGTGAGAAATGCGGTTCATCCGGGCCGGGCGCGAAATTCCAGCAGGGCCTCCACCTTGCGGGCGGCTGCCAGCAAGACCCCGTCGTCCAGGGGACGCCCCGCCAACTGCAGGCCCAGCGGCAAGCCCTCAGGGGACAGCGCCGCCGGCAGCGTCACGGTGGGACACCCCGTGTAGGTCCACAGCAGGCTGAAGCGGGGATCGCCGGTTATCGCCAGGCCCCGGGGGGCAGCCCCCTCGGCAGACGGCGACAACACCACGTCCACCTCCTCCAACAAACCCGCCAGGGAGACTGTCAGGGAGCGCCGGTGTTGCTGAATCCGATCCAAGGCTTCAGGCGTCACTTCTTGTCCCTCCAGGAGCAGCGCACGCAGCTTGGAGGGATAGCGGTCGCCGTGGCGGGCCAGGAGTTCCGCATGGCCCCGGGCCCCTTCGAAGGCAATCAGGTCGAAGTGGTTCCGGTAGGCGGCAGCGCATTCTTCGGGCAGGGTCACCGTCTTGACCTCGCATCCCCCGGCAGCCAAACGGTCCCCGGCCTGCGACAGCGCCCTCAACATGACCCCCTCGGCAGGCTCGGTGTGCAGGTCCGGCGCCAATCCGACCCTCAGGCGTCCGGGTTCCTCTGCCGCGGGCTCTCCCAAAAGGGCCGAGGCGGCCCGTTGCATGTCGGAAAGGCCGCGGGTGAAAAACCCCACCGTATCCACGCTGGGTGAGAAGGGGAAAACACCGGTGACCGGCAGGCGTCCGAAGGTGGGCTTGAACCCCGTGACCCCACAGTAGCTGGCCGGACGATTGACCGAAGCCACCGTCTGGGAACCCAGCGCCAACCGAACCATCCCGCAGGCCACGGCCGCGGCCGAACCGCTGCTGGAACCGCCGGGAGTGTGGCCGGGATTCCAGGGATTGCGGGTGGCTCCCGGATCCAGAAAAGCAAACGTGGTAGTGACGGTCTTGGAGAGGACGAAGGCGCCCAGAGACAACAGGCGCCCCACGATGGCGGCGTGTTCGCGGGCCGGCGTCTCCGGGAGAAAGTCCACGTTGCAGCGGGTCGGCATTCCCTGAACGTCGATGATGTCCTTGACCCCCAGCGACCAGCCGCTCAGCGGCCCGCGCCCGCTTCGCTCCCGGCGTTGCCGGGCCCCGAGCGGGTCCCAATCCACCAGGGCCCTGACGGTTCCTTCCCAGCGCCGGATGGCGGCAAGTTCCTCTTCCATGCCTGTCTCCCGGAGTCTCCTGCTCGGCCGTGCTCACTCCGCAACCGCGCTTTCCGGAGACTTGGGTATAATCGTCCCGGCGCGACTCCGCCAAACCCGGCCCGCGGCCCCACTCATGCAACCTATCGCCCTGCTGCTGATCCTTCTCTCCGCGGTCATTCACGTAGGATGGAACACCCTATGCAAGCGAAGCCAGCCCAGCGCCCCCCTTTTTCTGGCCGCCAACCTGGTGGGTTGCCTTTGTCTGCTGCCGGGTCTGGCCTACCATATCCCGAAAATTCCCGCGATTCTAGCGGAATTATGGCCGCTGCTGGCGGTCAGCGGGTGCGCCACCGTCATCTACTACCGCAGCCTGGCCACGGCCTACAACTCCGGGGATCTCTCCCTGGCCTATCCGCTCTCACGATCCTCACCGCTGTTTATCGTGGCGGTCATGTTCCTGCTGGGAAGGGGCTCCGAGATCAGCAGCGCCTGCCTGGCCGGGATCGCGCTGGTGGTGGCGGGCTGCATTCTCCTGCCCATGACGCACCTGACCGACCTCAAGGGCAGCCACTACCTCAGCCGCCTCTTCCTGGCGTCCCTGTTGGCAGCCCTGGCCACCACCGCCTACTCCATCGCCGACGAGCAGGCCATGCGGCTGTTGGTCTCGGGGCGGTTGGGGTCGTTTTCCAATATCGAGGCCAGCCTGGTTTATTTTGCCCTGTGGGCCATCTCTTCCAGCGGTTTGCAGGCGGCGGCGGTGCTGGCCCGGAAGGCGGAGCGGACCTCTTTCCTGGAACTGATTCGCCGGCGGTCCCGGATCTTCGTTCCCCTGGGACTGGGTATCAATCTGGGCTACCTGCTCATCCTGGCCGCCATGACCTGGAGCCATAACGTCAGTTACGTGGTGGCCTTTCGCCAGATCAGCATCCCGCTGGGCGCCCTGCTGGGTGTCTTCTGGCTCAAGGAGCCGCTTCCCCTCCCCAAGGCCATGGGCCTGCTGATTCTTCTCATCGGCTTGATTCTGGTGGCCGGCGGCTGAGGGGCTCGGCGATTGGTCTTCAAAGGAAGTGACATTGATCCGGGGCTCTTGTATATTTTGTCTCATCCTTCAATTGGCAGCCTGGTGTTCTGTCTCAGAAATAGGGTTGCCATATTTCGGAGCGCAACGGCGCCGGATTCTAGGAGCGACGACGAGCCAATGCTCATTCATTGCAAGGAGGAGCGACGACGAAGACGGCGCCGTTCCGCCCGAACCCCTTGGGCCGATGGAGGTTCCGGGGCGGGAGAGCACAACGGTGCCTGTTGGCTGAAACGCAACGGGCCTCTCCTACCGACCGTTTCCGGGTGGAACCTCCATCGGAGATGGTAACCTTATTTTTGAGGCAGGACACTTGACTCGCCGCCCGGGGCGGGGGCGGCCGTGGGGAGCTTGGATGGACAGGCCATCGACACATTCCAGACGGTTTCGGTCATCCCGCCGAAGGTGGCCAAGCGGCTGCCTGAGTGCAATCCTGCTCCTGATGGCCGGGCTTCCAGCCCAGGCCGCCGTGGACTTCCAGGATCGGGTGCTGCCGGTCCTGCAGGCGAACTGCCTTCCCTGCCACGACCGGCACACCCGAACCAGCGGCTTCTCGGTGGAAAGCCTGGACTCGGTTCTGGCGGGAGGCGCCCGCCACGGCGCCGCCGTCAAGCCCGGAGCCCCCGGGCAGAGCGCCTTGATACAGGTGCTGCGCGGGGAAGTACAGCCGCGGATGCCGCTGGGCCGGGCTTTCTCGGAAGACCACATCCAACTCATCGAGCAGTGGATTGGCGGGCTCTCCGCCGCTCCCCAGGCGGACTCGCAGGCGGAGCCCTACTGGGCTTTCGCCAAACCCGGTCCCGGTCGGCCGCCTGAGGTGAAGGGTTCTTCCTGGATCCAAAACGGCATCGATCCCTTCATATTGGGACGCTTGCAGGAGGAGGGACTCTCACCGGCGCCCCCGGCCTCCCGGCGGACCCTGATACGCAGGTTGTTCTTCGACCTGCTGGGCCTGCCGCCCCAGCCGGCCGAGGTGGAGGCTTTCGTCAGCGACCCCTCCCCCACGGCCTATGAAGGACTGGTGGACCGTCTGCTGGCGGATCCTCGCTACGGGGAACGCTGGGGGCGCCACTGGCTGGATTTGGCCCGTTACGCCGACACCAACGGCTACGAGGGCGATCCCGAGTACTACCACACCTGGCGCTATCGGGACTACGTCATCGATGCCTTCAATGCCGACAAGCCCTACGACCGGTTCGTGAAGGAACAGTTGGCCGGGGACGAGTTCTTCGAGATGATGTCGGCCGGCGCGCTGCCGCCTCCGGACCCTGAATTGGTGGTTGCCCTGACCTTTCTCCGGCTGGCTCCCTTCACCGAGCCCAGGGGCGAAGAGGACCGGCACGTCCTGCTCAGCGAGATGACCTCCACCGTCGGTTCCGTCTTTTTGGGCCTGACGGTGGGCTGCGCCCAGTGTCACGATCACAAATACGACCTGCTGCCCACCAGGGACTTTTACCGGCTCAAGGCCTTTTTCGCCGCGGTGCAGATCGATTCCCCGCGACCCGGGGACATCCAGCAACTGGGAGGGCCTCAGCCCGCCAGCTTCGTCAATCCGGCCCGCAAGGAGCGGTGGGATCGAGAGCGGGCCGAATCGGAACAACGGCTGCAGACCACCGAAAAGGCTTTCGCCCTCTTTTACCAACCGCTGCTGGAGCGATTGAAAGCCGACAGGATGGAGGCCGCTCGAGACCGTCTAGCCTCGCCCGAGACCGAACCGCCGACCCTCAAGGACCTGAAGAAAGCCATCCGGGACGACCGCGGCCACCGCAAGTTTTCCCTTGAAGAACATCGGCGGTTCTCGGACTTCAGCCATCGTATTCTGCGCCTCAAGAACGCCATCGAGCGGCGCAAGCCGGTGGCGATGTCCTTGAGAAACGCCGACGGTCCGCCCTACGGCCCCAACCTCTCCACCACCTACGTCCTGCAACGGGGCCAGTGGAACCGCAAGGGAGAACCGGTGGAACCCGGCTTCCCCAGCGCCATCGAGGGCCACTCCCGACCGGCCCGGATCGACCTGGACCCCTTCCGGCGCTATCCGACTCGGGGCCGCAGACTGGCTCTGGCCGAGTGGATCGCCAGCCCCGAGAATCCCCTGACGGCGCGGGTGATGGTGAATCGCCTCTGGCAATGGCACTTCGGCCGGGGCATCGTGGAGACCCCCAGCGATTTCGGCAAAAACGGAGCGGCACCGACCCACCCCCGGCTGCTGGACTGGCTGGCGCGGGAGCTGGTGAAGCGAAACTGGAGCCTCAAGGCCATGCACCGACTGCTGCTGACTTCGGGCGCCTACCGCCAATCGTCGCTTCACCTCGATCCCGCCGCCACCCGGCTCGACCCGCAAAATCGTTACCTGTGGCGCTTCCGGCGACATCGATTGGAGGGAGAAGCCGTCCGAGACAGCATTTTGACGGCCAGCGGCAGGCTCAACGGCGACCGCGGAGGGCCTCCCGTCTTTCCTCCCCTGCCCCGGGGCCTTGACGCAGCCCAGAAAGTCCAGGGCACCAACACCTGGGAGACCATGCCCGGCCCCCGGGGCCGCAAGCGAAGCGTCTACATCTTTCAGCGGCGATCTTTGAGCATGCCCCTGATGGAAACTTTCGACGCGCCGGTTCCCAATGCCTCCTGCGCCCGGCGGGAGACCTCGGTCTCGGTCCTCCAGGCCCTGACCATGTACGACGGCGAGTTCGTGAACGAAGAGGCGCGCCACTTCGCCGACCGGGTCAGACGCCAGAGCGGCCCCGGCCCTGCCTCCCGGATCCGGCGAGCCTTTCGGATCGCCCTGGGCCGTGACCCCCGGCCCGACGAGACCGCCCAGGCGCGGCGACTGTTGGAGCAGAGCCGCTCCGGCGATGGGCTGACAGCCCTCTGCCGGGTGCTCCTGAACAGCAACGAGTTTGTTTACGTCGATTAGAATCCCGGGGCGGGGGAATGCAAACCTGGGTAGACCGGATAGGGTCGGTCAAAGGAGTTGGACCATGAAGACGGAACATCGGAACCGCACCCACAGGCGGCCGCTGCAGGCCCTGTCCCGGCGGGACTTTCTCTGCCGTTCCTGCAACGGGATCGGGGCCCTGGCCCTGGCCGGCATGCTGGCGGACGAGCTGCCGGCAGGCAGCCCTGCTCCGGCCGGTCCTCCCCTGCCTCACTCCGGGCGCAAGGCCAAGCACTGCATCTTCATGTTCATGGCGGGAGGGGTCAGCCACGTGGACAGCTTCGACTACAAGCCGGCCCTGCAAGACTACGCCGGGCGGGAGTTGCCCCCCTTGAGCGGCCTTTCCGGAGAAATCAAGGGCTATCTCGACAAGCCCCACCGGGTCATTCCCAGTGCCTTTGAATTCAAGCGCTACGGCCAGTCGGACCGCGCCATTTCCACTCTTTTTCCCCGGATCGGCCAGTGTGCGGACGACCTGGCCTTCGTCTACGGGATTGAAGTCGAGAACAACAACCACGGTCCCGCCACCATGCACGTCACCACCGGATCCCAGTTTCAGGGCAGCGCTTCGGTGGGTTCCTGGGTCACCTATGGACTCGGCAGCCCCAACCGGAATCTGCCCGGCTACATGGTCATTCAAGACCCGAGAGGAGCCCCGGTGAACGGCGCCGCCGTCTGGGGGAGCGGCTATCTGCCCGCAGCCTACCAGGGGACGGTGCTGCGCTCCAGCGGTACCCCCATCCTGCACCTGGACCTTCCCAGCGGGCTGGACCGCGCCCAGCAGCGGCGGGAGTTCGACCTGCTCCATTTCCTCAACTCCCGGCACCTGGACCAGCGGCCCGGGGCTTCCGAGCTGGAGGCCAGGATCAGCGCCTACGAGCTGGCCTACCGCATGCAGGCCTCGGCCCCGGAAGCGGTGGACCTTTCGGGTGAGTCGGCGCACACCCGGCGTCTCTACGGACTGGACAATCCCGTCACCGAGGGGTTCGGCCGCCAGTGTCTGCTGGCCAGGCGGATGGTGGAGCGGGGCGTGCGCTACTCGCTGCTGGTTCACGGCGTGGAGATCAACAAGCACAGTTGGGACGATCACAGCAACGTCGAGGGACGCATGCGGAACCACGCCGCCGAAGTCGATCTGCCGGTGGCGGGACTGCTCCAGGACCTCAAGCAGCGGGGGCTGCTGGAGGAGACGCTGGTGGTCTGGGCATCGGAAATGGGCCGCACCCCCTTCGTCAACGACCTCAAGTCCAAGACTCCCGGCCGCGACCACAACCAATTCGCCCTGGTCATGTGGCTGGCCGGCGGCGACGTCAAGGGCGGCGCCACCGCCGGGGCCACCGACGAGTTCGGCCTCAAGGCCCTGGAGGAACAGATTCCCCTGCGGGACGTGCACGCCACCATCCTGAACCTGCTGGGGCTGGACGACCGGCGCCTCACCTACCTCCACGGCGGCCGCTTCCGCCGCTTGACCGACATCGGCGGCCGCGTGCTCCACCAGATCATCGCCTGACCTCCCCTCGGCGGCACTGCAGTCCAGCCTCCATCAATAAGGCCGCCGCCAGCCCGCGTTACTCTCCGATGGTCTGCACTGTTGAGAAGAGCGCATGTAGTGTGATGGTATTCACCTGATAGATATGGGCCCTGCGGCACGGAAAGGAACAGAAAGCAGTAGAAATGTACATGCGCTACCTGAAGCAGGACTCGCTGGTCGACAGCAAGCAGAAGGGCCGAAAAACCAGTAGGAACAGATGACGTGGCAAGGGGGAAACGTAAGAAGAACCGTTTACCATTGCGACGAAGTCCCGCAAAAACGGTTCCGAGCATCGGAACGCCGCTGGCAACAGCAAAGCCGCCTCACGAAAACTCAAGTGGAGCTGACATGACGAATACAGGTAGGGAGGTACAGAAATCCCAATATCAATGGGTCGCGGTTGAACACCGCGACGCTAATGGCAATCTTTCGTTACCCAAGGAATTAATAAAGGGGACCTACTTGCATCGGTACGGAGAAGTACCTCAAGACACTCAAATCAAGATCTTTGTGCTGGCCGGCTACAAGCCAAATGCACTCCTCTGGCAGCGGTTAGATGCTTGTTGATGTAGGGAACCTCAATCCCTTGAGATTAAAACCAACGAACCTTTGAAAGTGCGACCGTGAGTAGAAAATGAAACAACAAGTCATCAACATCCCTTCCTCAAAACCAAACCTAAAGACACTACTGTCCGGTTAAAACTCAAACAATATCAACTGCTTACAGGATTGGGAACCTTCTTGTTGCCAATGGAATCTCTTAAGTACTTGATTCATAGAGACTTTCTCGAAGAGGGTGATGCTGAGAATTTGCAAGATTTCGCCGAGACTTCGGTCGATTTTCAGTTCCTTCTTGAGGGTGGCCACGAGTAAGTAAACGCTGATGGCGATCCAGATCTGGGTCTTGACCGCGTTCTGGGAGGTTCCAAAGAAGGCCTTGATCCGAAGGTATTGTTTGATCCATTTGAAGAACAACTCCACACGCCAGCGGCACTTGTAAAGGTGCGCAATCGTCAGGGCGGGAAGGGTAAAGTTGTTGGTCAAGAAGACCAAGCGCTTCTGGGTATCGGTATCGACGTAACTGATGCGGCGAAGCGTATCCGGATAGGCTTGGGCAGTTTTTGGCCCTTGAAGGAGGATCCTCTGATCGCTGCGTAGGCCTGTGGACTTGTCGACCGGGTGGTAAGCGCGCCGACAGTAGGCGAGATTGCTTTTGGCACGAACCACAAAGAAGGCCAGACTCCAGGCGAAGGTGTAGAGACGACCGAAGTCGATGTAGCCACGATCCATGACGTAGAAGGCACCCGGTTGGAAAAGCAACTCGTCGAGGATATTGACATCGTGCACGTTTCCGGCTGTGATGCGGATAAAACAGGGGATACTGCCGCGTAGGTCCATCAGGGTGTGCACTTTGATGGCCCCCTTGCGTCTTCGAAATCGCGCCCAGGGGAACAGCGAAAGACACAGATCGATGGTGGTCGAGTCCAGGGCGTAGGCACTCTGTTGCAAGGCGAGGCCGAAGTCCTCTCCGGCATACAACTGTCTGGCCCTGCCAATGAGCACTTGGGCGAAGTCGGCCCAGATGCGCCAGTCTCTGGTCTCGTTGGCGTCGGCCAAGGTGCTTCGGGAAACTCGGCCACGGATGCCGGCATGATAGAGCTTCGACTGCACGGCGCGCAGACACGTTTCCGTGTCGCGCAGACTTTCCCGGTAGGTGAGTTGGGCGAAGACCATACAAAGGAATTGATCCAGGCAGGAAAACTTGCGCACCCCGTAATTGCCTTGATAGCGACCAACACACTGGTTGAACTCGTGCTTGGGCAGAAAGTCCGTCAACTGGGAGAACACCATTTGTCCCGTGTACATCGGCCACTCCTTTCCTCATGGACGCGGAGAAAGTATGGCCGAAATCTTGGAGCGAGTTGAAGTCGAAAACACTCATGTCCACTCGTAACCTGATGGAATTAAACCTGTTACATTAATTTCTTGAATGTTTAACCGGACAGTAGTGACGTGAGACAAGAGATAAGGGTATAGAGGGTACCGCTCAGATTGCCACCCATAGTCGAGAAAAGGCAAGGACTACAACAACGCGCTACAGCGCCATCACGGCCCGTAGTGCCTAGCCCGCATTTCTCACCAGAGTTGGCAGAAGAGGGGTGAGAGGGGCCATCGAGGCGTTTAAGGCCGGTTTTGTCAGCGTTGGGGGCTGGAGTTGAGGGGGAAAGCCAGCCGGGAGGCCTTCTGAGCCTCTCCGAGGACGATCAGACAGCGCTTTTACCGGAAAGCAACGACACTGCTGCGGCCGGGCCCGGGGGCCGCGTTGGCAAGGGTAAGCAGTGGCGGTCAGGCGAGAGGTGTCTCAGGGAGGAAGTTGAGCCCAGGCCAAGCGTAACTCCCGCTGGTAGGGACAGCCGGAAGCCATGGCCACCTTGATACGCCGGACCGAAGTGGTGATCTGGGCGCCGATCTTGAGCAGTTTCAGCCGCAGGCTGCCGACCGTGGCCCGGGCCAGGCAGGTGTATTTGAGACCCTCTCGGCGCAAGCCCTCCATCAACACATAAGCGCAGGCGGTCAAGGAGAGCCGGAACTGATTGGCCCTGAAGGTGTGAGTGCAGGTACGATCGGCAAACAGGTCAAGTTGCTGTTCCTTGATACGGTTATCCATCTCACCCCGGGCACAGTAAGTCTGCTTAGAGAGGCTGAGCAGGGTGGTTGTGGGCCGACAGGGAGGTGACCACGAAGCGGGGGTTGGGGCCACGGGGCAGGACCTCGGCTTTGGCCACCACCCGACGCTTTCGGGACCAACTCTTGTGAGTGCGGTAGCGAAAGTCCTTGAAGAGCCGGATGGGCTGCTGATGCTGTTGTGAGAGGGCTTTGGCCCGGGCCAACTCGGGGCGGATGGCGGCTTCCAGGCGGGAATTGCGGGCCAAGCCGAACAGATAGTCCACCTGATTCTCGTCACACCAGGTCATTAACTCTTCTCGGGCAAAGCCGGAGTCGGCCCGCAGCAGGATCTTGACCTCGGGCCATTGGCTGCGTAGGCGCGAGACGATGCGCTGGACCTGCTCAAGGGCACCGGTGGAAGCATCGATGTTGGCGGGTCGTAGCAGGGCGCAGAGCAGATGGCGGGCGCAGAAGATGTAGAGCGGCAGGTAGCAATAGCCCCCATAGTATCCATGAAAGAACCGGTCCTGCTGGTCCCCGTGAAGGGGATCGTCGGTGACGTCGAGATCGAGGATGATCTCATCGGGAGGTTGGGGGTGGGCTTGCAGGAACAGCGTGACCAACAGGGCCTGCAAGGCCTCGGGGTCGTGGTCGATCTTGTGGTAGCGGTCGGGGTCCTTGGCGGGGGCATGTTCGAGCCGGTTGAGGGTGCTCTTGCCTGCCAGGGGAGCCGAGTCTCCGCGGCCTTTCTCTGAGAACAAGGTCATCAGGGGATCGTGACGGAGTTGGTCATGGTCGTTGAGGTCCTCGTAGCCCAGGGCGATGGCGACAATGCGCTGGGCGATGAGGGTGCGCAGGCTGTGCTGGATCCGGTCGGGGTTGCGGTGATCGGTGAAGCAGGCCGCCACCTGGTCAATGAGAGACAGGCGCTGATCGACTTGGCGCAACAGCAGGAGGCCGGCATCGGAAGTGATGGGACTACCGTCAAAATCAGCCACCACGCGACGGCTTCCGTGACCTTCAAACTCCAGGGGTTTAGTGGTACACTGTGTGGGTATCGGTTCTCCTCATGGAATCTGGTTAACTCCTTGTTCAAGAGTATTTTACCAGATTCCGAGAACCGATGCTCCTCCCTGTGGGTAGAGTCGAGGACTGGCGCGTTGACTGTAGGGTCCGGTGGCTATTCCGTCGCTTTCGCTTCGGGCCTCAGTCCGGCTCCCTTATCACGTTTCCAGTCCCCGCTCTCCGAACCGGACGTGCGGTTTTCCCGCATCTCGGCTCTCCAGTGGGATCATGCGTCTCGCACTCAGGTCCCCGCTCGCATCCGTGGACGACTCCCATGGGTTTGGCACCCGTCCCCTACTCCATCCACGTCCGCTCCCGGAGTGCCGCCAGGCCTGTTGACGCCCTGACGACGCCGTCCTCATCAGACGACCCCTTCACTTTTGCATGTGATGCTTCCGGAGTCTCCGGTCCTTTTACCGGGGTTTCAGGCTTTCGCCACTCCCGGGACCCTTCCCCCTTCGGTCACCGCTCCTCACCTGAGGCTCCTTCCCTCCACCGGCATTACCCGGCTTCTCCAGTACTACGAGCCTCTCCGCCACCCTGCCGGCCCAGCCTCCCCCTCACGGGGTCCCGGTTCGGTGCGTGCCTCACCACCCACAGGGCTTCCCATGTTGCTGCCTCCTTCCCCTTCCATGCGTGCCAGCGTCACTACCCCGGCGGGTCCAAAGGGGTGCCCGCGTCGCTCGCTTCCCCCTCCGTCTTCGGCCTTCCCCATTTCTCAGGTGGGTCGGCCCCCGCATTGCCCGTTTCGAGGCCTGCTCGACGTTCACTCGCGTTCCGGCCCGCATGTTCGCTGAACCGCCTTATGCGGCCCTTTGACACCAGGGTGCTTCAGACCATATCGTTGCCTCCATGATCCGCCCTGGCTGCTACCAACCGGAGCGACAGTTGTTGGACGGGTTTCGCACCCGTTAGAAGAAGGCGCCTTTCCATGGCGCACTGAGAAATGCGGGCTAGTGTCCTGTATCATAAGTTATTGACCAGTAGATGACGGGAATGGTACTGTCTCTCCAAGAAGGGAGGCAGACCATGGCAAACCACTACACCCGAGAAATCCCGACGGTTAGCAACGACCAGCGGGAACAACTGCAACGCTGGCTGAGACGCCAGAAGACATCCCAGGCACTGGCCTCGCGGGCGCGCATCATTCTCAACAGCGCCGAGGGCCACAGCGACCAGGCAGTCGCCCAGATGCTGTCAACGACGCGGGCCACCGTCGGCAAATGGAGGCGGCGCTTTCTGCGCAACGGCTGCGACGGCTTGCTGGACGAGCCGCGGTCCGGCACGCCTCGTTCCATCGGGGACGATGAGGTGGAGCAGGTGGTGGTCCGCACGCTGGAGTCGATGCCCCGGGGAGGAACCCAGTGGAGCACGCGGTCGATGGCCCGGGCCTGTGGCCTGAGTTCGGCGACGGTGAGCCGGATCTGGCGGGCGTTTGCCCTCAAGCCCCACCGCAGCGAAACCTTCAAGCTGTCGCGGGACCCGCTGTTTATCGAGAAAGTGCGAGACATCGTGGGGCTCTACCTCCATCCGCCCGAGCGGGCCGTGGTGTTGTGCGTGGATGAGAAGTCGCAAATTCAAGCCCTGGACCGCACCCAGCCCCTGCTGCCGATGCGTCCGGGCTCAGCCGAGAAGCGAACTCACGACTACCAGCGATACGGCACCACCTCACTGTTCGCCGCCTTGAACGTGGCCACCGGGGAGGTCATCGGGAAGTGCTTCCGCAGACATCGTTCGGTGGAGTTCAAGAAATTTCTGGACCTCATCGACCAAGCAGTCCCGCCGGAATTCGACATCCACCTGGTCTTGGATAACTATGGGACTCACAAGACGGCGATGATCCACAACTGGCTGGCTCGCCGTCCCAGGTATTATCTGCACTTCACCCCGACCAGCGCCTCATGGATCAACCAGGTCGAGCGCTGGTTTGCCGCCATTACGCAACAGCAGATTCGCCGCGGCACTCATCGCAGCACGCAAGCGCTCGAAAAGGCGATCAGACAATACCTTGAGGTCTATAATGAGAGCTCCAAGCCATTTATCTGGACCAAAACCGCCGATCAGATTCTGCAAACACTCAAAAGATACTGTACAGTCATTTCTGATACAGGACACTAGCCCTCCGGCCGATGCGGCTGTGCCTTTCAACTGGCCCAGGCCTCCTGCCAGGCCGAAAACTCGGACGGCTTGATCTGGTAGCGCGCGAAATTTCCCTCGTGCAGGCTCAGAAGTTCTCTCTCGGCGACCTCGCGAAACCGCTCGCGTTCCGGTTCTTCAATATGCTCCTGTGTCCACACACTGATTTGGGCGGTAGCCTGCCTCTGTTCCATGCGCCCGCGAACGACCGCGCCGATAACCTTGCGCAGTGCCGTTCGGTGCCTCATCCGAAATGGATCGGGTTCGCCCAGGGACTGCCTTACCGCAACGTAGCGGGCGGCGGATCGCTTATAGGCCCAGATGAACACATCGCGAAGCAATTCGATGCGTTTCAACTCGTATACACCGAGCACGGCTTCGGTATAAACGTCCCGCGGCAGGCTCTCGAAAGACAAGGGCGATAGATTCGCCTTGATCAGTGGAATGTTCGCTGCGAGTCGCGATACCCGCTTGTTGACATCATCGAACGGCTGCAAATAGGGAAGCTGCACCATTACGAAGAAGGCCTGCTCGAACGGATCACTGATCGCTGAGGCGCTGGCGAGAACCTGACCGAAGTATTCTTCGATCAGTTGTGGCATCTCCAGCGGATGAAAAACCGAGCCTGCAATACCGACACTGATATGCCGGAGCCGTCCCGCCGCATCCGAGTCGGCAAGCAGGTTTTCCGCCAGCAGCGCATGAAGGTTGAGAATGGTGTAGCGGTTGAAGCCGATCGCCTCTGCCGTGCCGACCAGAAACTCGATCGCGTCCTTGTGGTTGAGGATCATCTGCGCCTCGAGTCGTTCTTTCCCTTCCGCTTCTTCACCAAGATCGATCAAACGTTTGGTGTCGAGCAGCGAATAGGTGTTTCCCTCCAGTCGGCTTGAGTTCCAGGATAGATCGATCAGCAGCCTGTTCAAAATCTGCTTGGCATAGGTTCCGGCGGGCTGTTCGGCGATCTTTGGTTTGCCGATCTCCTGGAGGAGAGCCCGATCCGCCTGCGAGAGATAGAAGGTCTGGTTGGGCCGGTACGAATTGAGGAACATCCAGTCATAGCCAACCGGCTGGCGCGCCGTCAGCGGTTGGCTGATATACTCCTGAATCTCGGCGCCTGGCTCGGAGAGCGGGGGCAGGACTTGGGCCCGCACACTGACTGTGGGGGATCCTGTGACTGCGTGGCCTGCCGCTGAGACCTGTCGCGGCACGCGGTAGCGCGCCCACCGGCCCGCGCCCTCCATAACCAAGCGCTTGAGATCGACAAGGGACTTGAGGCGGTATTGCAGGGTCCGGCGCGGCGGCGCGGACTCCAGCGCATCGTTGATCTGCTGTGCGGTCATTCCTTCTGGATGGTGCCGCGCAGCCTCCTCGATCGCCTGTAAATACTTTTCTTGAATACGCCTTGCCACCGTGTTTCCCTATGTTGCGTGGAAGCCGATACGCGCAATATATGCAATTAACGCGCAACTTAAAAGGCTATATACAAAAAAATATGCGCATAGCCCTTCAATGTTGCGCGCAATATGTTAAGTGCAAGGAAGTGGGTTGAGGTTCGCGTCTATGAGCATCTCCAGACCGCTCTACGGGTTTCACCTATCGGCCACTCGTTGTCCGGCGAGCCGGGGACAACCGTGACGGTTAGGACGCTATCCGGGCGGAACCGGTCGGGTTCGTCGTCTACACGTTTGACGGCGGTAAAGGTGAAACAGGCGCCCTGAAGGGCGCTTGTAGTTAATCCGAAAATCAAACAGGTGAGCCATAAGGTTCTCATGGGGTCTTTGCCTTACTTCTGCTGGTGATTGCGGTTCTGGCGCCGTGTAAGGGCGCCGGGCCTTCCAACCGGCAGAAGAGGCAGTGCCGCCCGCTTATTCCCCCTACAGCCGGGACCGCCTGCAGCGTTCTGCAAGCGGCTGGCCGGCTGCATGTAACGGGTGTTGTATTCAGCGAGAGACCCGACAGCGGGCCTCTTCCGTGGTTAGCGGGGCTACTGTGCCATAGTCTTAATTTTGTGAACAGAGGGGGGATGGATTTGCAAATGCCTGATTTTGGGACGGATGGGCCGCGCCGTAAACCAAAGAAACAGGGGTTAGCGGTCGCGCCACGGAAACGGCGGGCAGAGATTCAGGCCATGGGTCGGGCCAAGGTTCGGGAACGGATGTAGAAGCATGACAAGCGGGCGGGGCCGGTGATCCAGCAGCTTAGAGGGCGTGGGTGTAGTTTGTCCACTTGAGAGTCCGCTTCTGACAAGCTTGCGCTGGCACCATTAACGTCAAATTTAATGGATTTTTGCATTCTTCGTTCCTGAGGTGGATCCGATTTATTGGACAGCTGAACGGCAACTTTAAGGTGTATTCCTCCGTTGTGAGAAACCGCCGGTGGGAAACAGTATAGCAGTAGTTGCCTGATCTACTCCCCCCTGCGGGCCGAGCGGTTCCGATCGAGTAAACGGAGCTCCGGTCCGGGGAGGTCATGGTGTACAATGGGAATCAACGCGCAACGACAAGGGAAGTAAAGGAATGACCACCGCTGTTTTCGACACTCTGAAGGCCGCCCGCCACCTTGAGGATGCCGGCATCGAAACCAGGCAGGCCGAAGCCATCGTTTCCACCATGGCCAAGGCTTTCGACGATTCTGTCGCAACCAAGTCCGATCTGGCCGCCCTCAAGGCCGACCTCCAACAGGTCAAGGCCGAACTCAAGACCGAACTTGCCACCGCAGTCAACCGGATGCTACCAGCGCAACTCGCCATTGCCGGATTGCTCTTTGC
This sequence comes from Candidatus Versatilivorator sp., assembly GCA_965198125.1. Classification (GTDB taxonomy): domain Bacteria; phylum Acidobacteriota; class Terriglobia; order Versatilivoradales; family Versatilivoraceae; genus Versatilivorator. The sequence continues at coordinate 5,796,976 of CBDAOQ010000003.1, forward strand.
AGCTCTCAAGCTGTTTTAGCCTCGCCGTCGAAACCAAGTTGAAATCCGACCGGAACGGCAAGGGCGGCAAGCAAAGCGCCTACCTTTTTCTATTGGTTTTTCTTCGTGGCCCTTCGTAGTCCTTCGTGGCCCTTCGTGGATATCTTTTTGTCCTTCGTGCCCCTTCGTGGATTGAGAGCCGACGTTTCCTCGCATTGGTGAGATATGCGGGCTTACGTCACAGGTCCATGGCCCGGTCCACCTCCGGGTCCAGCTTGGGAGGCTTGGAGAGGAGGGAGATCCCGAAGAACAGGGTGAGGGAGACCAGCAGGGCGATGGCCCCGGCGTCGATGCGGAAGGGGATCTGGATCTTCAGCAGCTTGATGCCCAGATTGATGGCCAGGCTGGAGATCATGGCCGAATTGGCGGCCAGGGCGGTGGCCCGCTTCCAGTTGAAGCCGATGGTCACCACCGGGACCAGCGCCGCCGCAAAGGTGCCCCAGCCAAAGGCTCCCAGGATGGCCACCAGGTCGCCGGAGTAGACGGCAAAGAGGGACGCCACCAGGGCAATGGCCACCGTGGCCGTGCGGGCCCACAGCAGCTCGTTGTTCAGGGACCGGCCCCGCAGGGATTGGGGAATGTCATGCACGATGGCGGCCGAGCCGATGTTCAGGAAACCGTCGGCGGTGGACATGATGGCGGCGAACAGGGCCGCAAAGACCAGGCCGGCCAGCAGCGGATGGGTATAGGCCTGCAGGAACTGGGGCGCCGCGGCATCGATCCCGGGAAGTTCGGGATGGCTGCCCGACAGCACCAGAGCTCTCATGGCCAGGCCGATGCTCAGCCAGAGGAGCGCGGTCAGCGAGTAGCCCACCACCGAGATGGGCAGGGTGCGGCGCACATCCTCCACCCGCTTGCTCATCATCAGCTTGGTGATCACGTGCGGCTGGCCCGAGGATCCCAGAGTAAACAGGAAAAACCAGGAGAGGCACCCCAGCATCCCCACCGATCCCCAGGGACCGATGGCTTCGGGATCATCGGCCCCAATGGTCAGAGACATGCCTGCAAAGCCATCGGGAACGGCCGTGCTGGCGGCCAGGAACACCAACAGGGCAGCAATCACCATAATGAAGCCCTGAACCACGTCGGTATAGACCGAGGCGATAATGCCGCCGGTGACGCAGTAGAAAACCAGGACTGCAAAAGACACGGTCACACAGGCTTCCAGGCTCAACCGGCCGATCGGAGTATTGGCGATGATGTCCTGCAGGACGGTGGCCATGGCCAGAATCTGGGTCCCCAGGTAGCCCATCACGCCCAACAGGATGGCAAGGGAGGTCAGCAGACGGGTGAGCTGGCTGTTGTACCGGGCTGCCACCACGTCCGGAAGCGACACCGACTCTCTCAACTCGGCCAGCAGGCGGATGCGTTTGCCCAACAGGTAGAAGGAGATACAGGTGCCCATGGGGGCGCTGATCACCATCCACAGGGAGCTCATTCCCATGTGGTAGACCAGCCCCGGACCGCCCACGAAGCCGAAGCCGCTCATGATGCTGGAAAAGACGGCAAAACCGGTGACGATGACCCCCAGGTTCCGGCCGGCCATGAAGAAGTCCGCGCTGGAGCGGGTCCGCCGAAGCGCCCACAGCCCCACCACCACGCAGATTCCCATGTAGACGACCACGGAGAACAGAATGGTGACGCCCCGGTCCGTGTCCATCAGCGATTCTCCTCCGGCGATTCGGAGCCCGTTTGGGTGGAGCTGCCCGGCGGTCCGGAGCCCACCAGCTCCCGGAAGCGTTGGCTGTCTTCTTTCCGAAACACCCAGTCTTCGAACTTCATGCTGTAGACAAATACGAAATAGAGGGGGAACGGCCACAGAACCCACAGCATGACGGCCGTGGGTAGCGGTAGAGACAGAAAGAGCCGGGTCGGATCCTTCAGGTAGTCCTGGTAGGCAAAGATCAGGACCATGAAGACGGCCAGGTAGAGGACACCGCCCAGCAGGAGGGCCCTTCTTTTTGCCCGGGAAGAGCCCCTGGCGCCCCGCAGGCCGAAGCCCAGGCAGCCGACAAAAAGCAGCAGTTGCAGAACCCCGAAGGCCACGCCCAGCCACAGGACCTGAGAATGCCGCTCCCCGGTCCCCCCTTGCCGCATGGTGCTCAACTCTCCGTGCCCGTACCCCTGGCTGCCGGGAGGCTCTTCCAAAAAGAGAGCCACTCCCACCACCAGGCACAGCGCCAGCAGCAGTCCGAAAAGGACCCAGTGCAGGGAAACGGAGTCAGGGGCGTGGGTAGTTGACAAGGGAAAAGCGTGCTCCCTCACATGATGGAGTGTGATCCTCGCTGCCCGTTCGAGACTCGACAGCAGGGATGATTGCTGCCGCCGCCTACGCGGCTCAACTCTAGCGCCTGGTTTTCCAATGACTCGCCCCGGGCTTGCGCCCGGTTCGCGCCCGGCTTATGCCCACGGCTACCTGCTGGCGCCGCTTCGCCGCTACCCTTCCACTGCACCTCCGGAAGGGCATCACCCGGGAGCGCGGGCGTCCCGCCCGCATCCTTATTCCTGCAAACAGCCTCCCATCCACGGCACTCCCTTGCAAAGCGCACCGAAACCGCCTTTAAGGGGATTTCTTCCATTGTGCCAGGCCTTGTGCGGGCGGGACGCCCGCGCTCCCAGGTGGTCTTTACTCTTTCCCCGTTCCCGACCCATGGCGAATCCCTCTCGAACCTCCCCCAACGCCTTCGTGGCCCTTCGTCGTCCTTCGTGTTCCTTCGTGGATCACTCTTTTCCCAAATACCTCGCCCGGGAAGCCAAGTGCTGGCACCGCATTCGCGGCTTACTGGAACCCCGGGTGGCGGCTGGCAAATCCCCCTCAGATCATTCGCTCCACGTTGCCGCAGACGCTTAGGGCCTGACCCGTGATCGCGGCTCCCGCCTCCGAGCAGAGGAACAGGGCCATGTTGGCGATCTCATCGGGGCTCACCATTCTGCGAAGCGAGACCTGCCTCAGGTGTTCCGCCTCCAATTCCTCATAGGGTTTTTGGGTAGCCGCCGCCTTGGCGGCGATGACCGAGCGGATGCGGTCCCCCTCCACCATTCCGGGCAGCAGGGCGTTCACCCGGATCCCGTGCGGCCCCAGCTCCATGGCCAGGCTCTGGGTAAAACCCACCACGGCCCACTTGGAGGCGGCGTAGGGGGTTCGCATGGGATACCCCAGGCGGCCGGCCACCGAGGAAAGGTTGACGATGGATCCTCCTCCCGCCTGCTTGAGCAGGGGCACCGCCAGGCGAGCGCAAAGGAACTGGCCGGTGATATTGACGTCCAGGGTCCGGCGCCAATCCTCCGGGCTCACCTGCTCCACCGGCGCGGTGGGGCCGGCAATGCCGGCATTGTTGATCAGCACGTCCAGGCCGCCCAGATGAACCGCCAGGTCGCCGAAGACTCGCTCCACGTCGGCGGGAACGGCCACGTCGGCCTGGGTGAAGCCCACCTCCGGAAGCTCCTGGAGTAGATCCGCGGCTCGATCCCCGGAAACATCGCACACCTGCACCCTGGCCCCCTCCCCCAGGAATGCGGCCGCAATCCTGCGGCCGATCCCGGAGGCTCCGGCCGTCACCAGCACTCGTGTTCCCTCTCGAATCTTCATGGTTCGCTCATCGGTTGAGTCCTGAAACCCCGACCGCGATTTGCGCCAGGGGCGCCATCCCCGGGCTCGCCCCTATAACCAGCTCCCGGCTCAGCACTTGCCGCCGTTCAGGACCAAGGGTGCCCCCTTCAAGGCTTCTCCGGCAGTGGCTCCGATCCCCGGTGCAGCAGCCGCAGCAGGGCCAGGAAGCGGCGGTCTCGCTCCGACACCCTCTCCTGCGCCGTCTCCGGGGTGTAGCGGTAGATCCCCTCTCCGCTCTTGACTCCGAAACGACCCGACCGGACCGCCTGCTCCAGAGGCGCCGGAAGCTGCCGGTCGGATCGGACGTCCGCCACCAGATTCTCGAACACGCTGGCGGTGACGTCCAGACCCGCGAAGTCGATGACCTCCAGGGGGCCGATAGCGGCCAAGCGAAAACCAATGCTGCTCTTCACCGCCCGATCGATCTCCTCGGGGTCCGCCACCCCCCGGTCCAGCAGGTCCAGGATCTCCCGCAGCATGGCAATCTGAATGCGGTTGACCAGAAAGCCGGGAACTTCCTTCTTGAGTTGCACCGGGGATTTTCCGACCTGCCGCAGCAGGGCCAGGGTCGCCTGCACGGCCTCGGCCCCGGTCCTTTCCCCCGGCACCACCTCCACCAGAGGCACGATGTGGGGCGGGTTGAACCAGTGGGTGATCAGGGCCTGGTGGGGACGGTTCAGATCGCCGGCAAGTCCCGAGATGGGGAAACTGGAAGTGTTGCTGGCCAGGATGGTCTCCGCTGAAACCTGGGGCTCGATCCGGCTGAACAGCCGGCGCTTGACCTCCAGGTCCTCGGCAACCGCCTCCACCACGAATTCGGCCCCCTGAACCGCTTGGGCCTCGGTTTCACAGACGCGGAAACGGGCCAGCGCCGGTGCAATGGCCCCTTCCTCCCCGAAACCGGCTTGGGCCGCTGTCCTCAGGTTGTGCTCGATACGGCCGGCGACCGACCCCCGCACCTCCGCCGACTGGTCATAGCCCCTGACCCGGCAGCCTCCCACCGCAAAGGCCTGGGCGATGCCATGACCCATGGTCCCCAGCCCCAGCACCGCAATATTCCTGATGGTGGACAAAAGTCGGTTCTCCTCACCCCCAGGGATCGGGAGCCAGAGCCTCCATGTCGGTGACCGCATCCAGCACCACCGGACGGTTGGCCTGCAGGGCCTCCTCCAGGGCGGGAGCGACCGCCTCGGGCTGCTCCACCCGGATGCCCCGACAGCCCAGGGACTCGGCCATGGCGGCGATGTTCAGGTCCCGGAACTGCCACATCTCCAACCCCCGGCGCTGAACCCCTCCGTAGGCGCTGGCGAATATCTCGATCTCCTGATTGAGGGAACGGTTGTCGTTCACCACGATCACGGGATGGATGCCGTAACGGAGGGCTGTCTCCAACTCCGAGAGGTGGTAGTAGAAGCCCCCGTCGCCGGTAAAACAGACCACCGGCCGCCGGGGCGCGGCGCACTTGGCCCCGATGGCCGCCGGCAGGCCCCAGCCCAGGGATCCGGCGGCCCGGATGTAGGTCTGACCGGGGTGGTGCAACTCGATATGGGTCCCCGACCAGATCCCCGAGTGGCCGGTATCCGAGACCAGGATCGCGTCCCCGGGCAAGGCCGACTGAATTTCCTTGCAGAGGCGCTCTGGGCGCATGGGCACCGCCGGCGACGACCGCAGGGGATCTACCTCCGATCGCCACTCGTTCACTACCCGCTCCACCCGCGAGAGCCATCCGGAGTCCGGCGGACGGGAGACCAGGGCGGCATTCAACTCCTGCAGGCCGGCCTTGGCGTCGCCCCACAGGCTGCAGAGGTTGGGGTAGTTGCGGCCCAGTTCCGCGGGCTCGATGTCCAGTTGAAGGACGGGGGTCCCCTTGGGCGGGATGCGCCAACCGTTGGTGACCTGGCCGCCGGTGCGGCTGCCGATGAAAAAGACCAGATCGGCCTCGGCCACCAGCCGGTTGGCGCAGTCGCGGGAATAGGAGCCCACCACGCCGATGGACAGGGAGTGGTTTTCCGGGAGGGTCCCCTTGGCATTCAGAGAGGTCGCCACCGGGATGGAGAGCCTTTCGGCCAACTGCCTCACTTCGGCCCGGGCACCTGAAAGGGTGACGCCTCCGCCGGCGACGATGACCGGCCGGCGGCTTCGACTCAACAGCTCAGCCGCCCGCTGCAGGCTGGCTGCCTCCGGTCGAGGGCGAATGGCCGGATATCGAGAGAACCGGGGCTCGAAGAGCAGGTCCAGATCGGCCTCCCCCTCGATGGCCTGCCCGATATTCCCCCCGATCTCCAGGTGAACCGGAGCCGGACATCCGGTGGTGGCCTCCCGAAAGGCCTGGCGGAGGAGGTCGGGCAGGCGCTCGGGCAGATCGACCTGGGCGTTGAACTTGCTCAAGGGCTCGAACAGCGGAAAGTCATCCACTTCCTGGTAGACGCCGCGGTGCTTGCTCTCGGGAAGCCGGCCGCCGGTGACGGCAATGACGGGCGCACAGGCCAGATAGGGGTCGCGCAGCCCTGCCGCCAGGTTGGCCGCACCGATGGTCTGGGACATGCACACCCCGGGCCGGCCCGAGATTCGAGCGTAGCCGTCGGCCATGTAGACGGCCGCCTTCTCGCTGTGGGCCGTGACCCGCATGATATTCCGGCCTTCCATTTCCGCCAGTGCCGGTGTCAGGATGGTGGGGACCAGAAAGACATGGGTGACTTCATAGGCCTGCATGGCCTCGGCGAAATAGCGGGATCCGGTCATGGGTGGCATGGGTATCCTTCAGGTCGGGCTGACGGCCAGGACGGCTGGCGCGAATATTACTCTGCCGCTGCCTCTGGACACAACCCCGTTCCGGCGGTTGAAGCAGGAGACAGGCAGGGAGTCAGGAGTAAACCCGCATATCTCACCGGGTCACTGGATACAATATGAAAGACCGTTTATCTTCAGTTTTCACACCCCCCGGTGAGAAATACGGGTTTACCATGCATGACAAGCCGCCCGGCCGCCGGGACTTCCTTCGGACTTCGGTCCACTTGATGCTGCTGGGCGCAGGCTGGAGCTGCGTCCCCCAGGGCGGCGGCAAGAAGTCCTCCGGACAGACGGATGGCAAGGAGACTCCCATGAAACTATCGCTTTCGGCCCGGGTCGCGGAGAGCTTTTCCAACAAGGAAGAGACCTCGCTCAACCTGGCGGAACTCATCGACCTGGCCCGCAACCACGGGTACCGGGCCCTCTGCATGCGGGCCTCCCAGGTGGGCATTCATTCGCCGCCCGAAAAAGTGAGCCGGATGAGCCGGCAGATCGGGGAGGCCGGCCTCAAGGTCTCCATGGTCACCGGAGACTTTGCCGTGCCCCGCAACGACGAGCTGGGTCCCGCCGGCCTGCGCAACATCGCACCCTACCTGGACCTGGCGGAGTCCTTTGGGGCCGACCTGATCCGGATCTGCATGAAGAAGGAGGAGGATATTCCCTGGGCGCAAAAGGCCTCGGATCAGGCGGCCGAGCGGGGCATCCGCCTGGCCCACCAGTCCCACTGCGCCAGTCTGTTCGAGACGGTGGAGGGCTCCCTCCAGGTGCTGGAGAAGGTGGACCGGCCCAACTTCGGGATCATCTACGAGCCCGCCAACTGGATGATCGCGGGAGAAGACTACGGCAGGGAGACCCTCAAGAGGCTGGGTTCTCGCCTATTCAACGTCTACGTCCAGAACCACCGCCTCAATCCCCGGGGAGAGGGGGTGGTCAGGACCTGGAACCGGGGCCCGGTCCGGCTGGACCACATCGGCCTGTGGGAATCGGGAGGGGTCGATTTCGAAGAGGTCTTCCAGGGCCTGCAGGAGGTCGGATATCGGGGCTTTGTCACCGTGCACCAGGCCTTTGCGGGCATCATGTCGGTGGCCGAAGCCGCCCGGCGCAGCGCCCGCTTCCTCAAGCCCTGGATGGAGTGAAAGGGGGCGCGAGCGAAGCCGGAGGCGGGGTGGTTATTACCCATTCCCACAACTCTGCTGGAAAGGACCGCCCCCCGCGGTAGCGCTCGGGAAATGTCAATTTGCAAATGGGAATCATATACGAAAGTAGCCAGATGAATTGGCAGATGACACAACGAAGAATTTCGCGCTCTCTACAACCAGCATTGGTTGATTGAGCATCTTGGCTTCGAGCCTCCGGTTCAGGCGCGCCAACGACTTGCCCTGGAACCGGCCGCTTGAGTATGGTGGATCTTATTTGTCCAAGAAACCAGGGGCGGTACACCCATGAATATTATAAGAAAATCTATTGAATGGTTCATTGTAAACATTGCCAAACAGGTCGTTGTGGCAGTGGCGACATCAGTCCCGGTGTCGTATCGCTTGACAAAGAACTGTCGCAGGATGCGATGATCTGTTGGTTGATCGACTGGGCGGGGGAACGCAAGGGCGAGGCACCAGAGCAAGAAGATCTACAATGTCAAGATATGGTGGGGTGCCCTTGAGAAGGCATACGAAAGGTGAACTTCATTTGGTTCTGATAATTGCTGACGATGAAGTCCCCTCTGGAAATGATGTCCATCCCAATTAGAACGTTCCTGCGTCTATTTGGCCTGCCAAGCACTTCTCCATCAATAATTTGGATCCCGTCTATGGCCATGTTTTCTGGCAGGTAGACGTTCGCTAGTGTCCTGTATCATAAGTTATTGACCAGTAGATGACGGGAATGGTACTGTCTCTCCAAGAAGGGAGGCAGACCATGGCAAACCACTACACCCGAGAAATCCCGACGGTTAGCAACGACCAGCGGGAACAACTGCAACGCTGGCTGAGACGCCAGAAGACATCCCAGGCACTGGCCTCGCGGGCGCGCATCATTCTCAACAGCGCCGAGGGCCACAGCGACCAGGCAGTCGCCCAGATGCTGTCAACGACGCGGGCCACCGTCGGCAAATGGAGGCGGCGCTTTCTGCGCAACGGCTGCGACGGCTTGCTGGACGAGCCGCGGTCCGGCACGCCTCGTTCCATCGGGGACGATGAGGTGGAGCAGGTGGTGGTCCGCACGCTGGAGTCGATGCCCCGGGGAGGAACCCAGTGGAGCACGCGGTCGATGGCCCGGGCCTGTGGCCTGAGTTCGGCGACGGTGAGCCGGATCTGGCGGGCGTTTGCCCTCAAGCCCCACCGCAGCGAAACCTTCAAGCTGTCGCGGGACCCGCTGTTTATCGAGAAAGTGCGAGACATCGTGGGGCTCTACCTCCATCCGCCCGAGCGGGCCGTGGTGTTGTGCGTGGATGAGAAGTCGCAAATTCAAGCCCTGGACCGCACCCAGCCCCTGCTGCCGATGCGTCCGGGCTCAGCCGAGAAGCGAACTCACGACTACCAGCGATACGGCACCACCTCACTGTTCGCCGCCTTGAACGTGGCCACCGGGGAGGTCATCGGGAAGTGCTTCCGCAGACATCGTTCGGTGGAGTTCAAGAAATTTCTGGACCTCATCGACCAAGCAGTCCCGCCGGAATTCGACATCCACCTGGTCTTGGATAACTATGGGACTCACAAGACGGCGATGATCCACAACTGGCTGGCTCGCCGTCCCAGGTATTATCTGCACTTCACCCCGACCAGCGCCTCATGGATCAACCAGGTCGAGCGCTGGTTTGCCGCCATTACCCAACAGCAGATTCGCCGCGGCACTCATCGCAGCACGCAAGCGCTCGAAAAGGCGATCAGACAATACCTTGAGGTCTATAATGAGAGCTCCAAGCCATTTATCTGGACCAAAACCGCCGATCAGATTCTGCAAACACTCAAAAGATACTGTACAGTCATTTCTGATACAGGACACTAGATAGACCTTGGCGGTGCGACGGCCGTTGGAAGTAATAACCTGAGTTGTGTCGACTTCCACCAATCCGAGTTTTTGGATTAAAGAGGCATCAAAAACCGTATTTGTCGCTCCAGTGTCCCATATTCCAACTGCTTGAATGAGAGGAGGCTTTTTCTGTTTTCTGCTGGGATCCCAAGGAACACTGATCTTAATGTCAGTTTCCAGCACATAGTACCGCGAGGACGCGACCGGAACGGTGAACGACCCAGAGATATGCATAGAGCTTTGAGTTGTCTACCGAACCCGAGAGTAAAATGTCAAAGGAGTTTCTTCCTCAACAGGCACGCATTCTCGAATCAGAAATTGACCAGGCTTAAATTTCTTATCGTCGATGGCATGCCAGTAGGCAGCTTTGGCTGTGGGGTAGTAACCAATGATCTCGCGCGAGTGAATCAGAACAAATTCCCCGCGATGTTGCTCTGAGATCTCTGCTTGCTTACCTTTGTAAAAGGTCAGAAGCTGTTGGATCATTGGACTTCTCCCTTGATTTTGATCGTGTCAAAAAGTGTGTCTCCTAAGAGCCTTTTGCAAAATTCGCAGTGGAGCATGACATTTTGCTGGCTAACGTGATGTTCCGCTTGTGATTACCCGACAGCAAGGACACTTTCAAGCGGAAATGCCCGGATCTGAGGGCCGGATCGCAGGCGGTCGCCGTGCGCGGGCACAGCTTGCCCTCTCCCTGCCCTACGGCGGGCAAACCTGCTGTCCTGTTCGGGGTGGCGGCCAAGTCTTCAGAGCGTCAGGCGCATCAACTGTTCCACCGTCAGCGCGAGGATGCCGAACATCAGGTGGCACCACACCTTGCCCGGGCCGCGAACCCTCAGGTACCGCCCGCCAAACTCGTCCTTGAGCCGTCCGTTCACCCGCTCCACAGTCGAGCGCTCCCGGTAGCGCCTCACCTCGGGAGGCACTTGGCCGATGCGGCGCTGAGCCAGCGCCTCCCGCTTCCGCTCGGCTTTCAACTGCGGCCGCCTGCGGGGATTGAGGTCGATGATCGGCACATGGCCCAGCTGCTCACTGAAGGCCCGGATCTCAGGCGCGTCATAGGCGCTGTCCATCAGGTCGTAGAGGCTGTCGACCCGACTCGCGGTCAGCCTCGCCAGCGGGATCGCCGCCTGACTGTCATGCACCGAGGCTGACGTCAGCAGGCAACTGACCGGAATGCCGCCGTCGATGGCGTCGATGTGCAGCTTGTAGCCGGTCCAACTCTCCTGATGCCCTTTGGCGTTGCGCTTGACGCCGATGTCGCAGACCTTCGGCAGGTCCTCCAGCATCTCCTCCAGCGTCATCGACGCCTGCCGCTGCAGGCGGCGCGGCTCCTTCGCCCGTAGCTCGTCCTTGCGCGGCCGACCCCGTCGGCGCTTCGGCCTGGCCGTCGCTGCGGGCTTGGGCGCCGGCGATTCTCGTCCCGGGATGGCGGTCGAGTCCCTCGAGACGTGGCCCGCCAAGTGGCCCTTCAGCGTTCTGTCGAGCAGCGCCTCATGCAGGCGCCCCGGCAGGTCGCTGGCGGCGAATTCCGCAAACGCGAGAGAGAAGGTTGCCTCGCTCGGCACCCCACCCGCCGCCTCCCAGCCGCACAGGCGGCGCAGCGTAGGTTCCGTCCTCAGCCGCTCCACCAGCCCCCGGGTGGTGGGCACGTCCAGCACCGCCTTCGCCAGAAAGGCCCGCGCCAGCGCGGCACGATCCTTCAGCGGCCGGCCCCGCCAGCCCCTGTTGTAGGGCAGCCACTCCTCCACTCGCACCAGTTCCAGCACCCGGACGAGCCGCTCGTAGCGCTCGCCCAGGGGACCCAGGGTCTCCTCCAGCCACGGAAACAGCTCCCGTTGAAACCTGAACCAGTGTCGTGATAGGGTTTGTTTAAGGGACAAGTTCCACCTCCGTTCATCATGTCGATTGCTCATCTCCATGATACAACAGAGATCGGACTTGTCCCGCGACTGACCTGTCCCCTTACCTTTCCTGGTAAAAAATCCCGCTACCTGACGAATTTTGCAAAAGGCTCCTAAAGTAATGGCAGGCAATGCAATAGCGATTGAGCCTTTTGCAAAATTCGCAGTGGAGCATGACATTTTGCTGGCTAACGTGATGTTCCGCTTGTGATTACCCGACAGCAAGGACACTTTCAAGCGGAAATGCCCGGATCTGAGGGCCGGATCGCAGGCGGTCGCCGTGCGCGGGCACAGCTTGCCCTCTCCCTGCCCTACGGCGGGCAAACCTGCTGTCCTGTTCGGGGTGGCGGCCAAGTCTTCAGAGCGTCAGGCGCATCAACTGTTCCACCGTCAGCGCGAGGATGCCGAACATCAGGTGGCACCACACCTTGCCCGGGCCGCGAACCCTCAGGTACCGCCCGCCAAACTCGTCCTTGAGCCGTCCGTTCACCCGCTCCACAGTCGAGCGCTCCCGGTAGCGCCTCACCTCGGGAGGCACTTGGCCGATGCGGCGCTGAGCCAGCGCCTCCCGCTTCCGCTCGGCTTTCAACTGCGGCCGCCTGCGGGGATTGAGGTCGATGATCGGCACATGGCCCAGCTGCTCACTGAAGGCCCGGATCTCAGGCGCGTCATAGGCGCTGTCCATCAGGTCGTAGAGGCTGTCGACCCGACTCGCGGTCAGCCTCGCCAGCGGGATCGCCGCCTGACTGTCATGCACCGAGGCTGACGTCAGCAGGCAACTGACCGGAATGCCGCCGTCGATGGCGTCGATGTGCAGCTTGTAGCCGGTCCAACTCTCCTGATGCCCTTTGGCGTTGCGCTTGACGCCGATGTCGCAGACCTTCGGCAGGTCCTCCAGCATCTCCTCCAGCGTCATCGACGCCTGCCGCTGCAGGCGGCGCGGCTCCTTCGCCCGTAGCTCGTCCTTGCGCGGCCGACCCCGTCGGCGCTTCGGCCTGGCCGTCGCTGCGGGCTTGGGCGCCGGCGATTCTCGTCCCGGGATGGCGGTCGAGTCCCTCGAGACGTGGCCCGCCAAGTGGCCCTTCAGCGTTCTGTCGAGCAGCGCCTCATGCAGGCGCCCCGGCAGGTCGCTGGCGGCGAATTCCGCAAACGCGCGAGAGAAGGTTGCCTCGCTCGGCACCCCACCCGCCGCCTCCCAGCCGCACAGGCGGCGCAGGGTAGGTTCCGTCCTCAGCCGCTCCACCAGCCCCCGGGTGGTGGGCACGTCCAGCACCGCCTTCGCCAGAAAGGCCCGCGCCAGCGCGGCACGATCCTTCAGCGGCCGGCCCCGCCAGCCCCTGTTGTAGGGCAGCCACTCCTCCACTCGCACCAGTTCCAGCACCCGGACGAGCCGCTCGTAGCGCTCGCCCAGGGGACCCAGGGTCTCCTCCAGCCACGGAAACAGCTCCCGTTGAAACCTGAACCAGTGTCGTGATAGGGTTTGTTTAAGGGACAAGTTCCACCTCCGTTCATCATGTCGATTGCTCATCTCCATGATACAACAGAGATCGGACTTGTCCCGCGACTGACCTGTCCCCTTACCTTTCCTGGTAAAAAATCCCGCTACCTGACGAATTTTGCAAAAGGCTCGATTAACTGTCTATTCCCTCTTCTTGTTAGGTTTTGTAGCCGAGCGGTAATTTCGGGGTTGTTGGCAAGATTTGGTATTGACCGCTGGCAGCGATCTGGACGAATACCCCGCAATTCTGGTGGCAGGATCAACTCCAAGGCCCAACTCATCCCACCAAATCCCTGTACCGCAGTTGGACGCCCACCATTCGCCGGGCAATCATAGCCATCTGCTGCAGAGTGTCCAACGTGCGCATATTGTGTCGGCCAAAGAACTCGTCTACGTAGCGATGCAGGTGTTTCGGTGACAGGCGGTGAAAGGTGCCCTTGTGCGCCCGTTTCAGTGTCGCCCAGAAGCTTTCCACGCCTTGAGTATACACGTGCCCTCTGACGTATTCTGCGACCGAGTGCTTGACCGATTCGTGATTGGGTAAGTGTGTGTAGGCTGTGGCGTCATCGGTGTAGATACGCGTACCCGGAAGGACATTGTGCCTGATAACCCGCTCCAGTGTCTCACTGGTGGTATCATCGACAACTTGCGCTGTGACTTGGTTGGTAGCCCGATCCTCGACGCCAACAACCGGAACCTAATCGACAACCCCACGCCCTGTCAACCCCGCCCGCTTCGATTTTTTCACATTCCAGCGGCGACCCCCAACGTAGGATTCATCTACCTCCACCGGCCCCTGGAACAGGTTGCCATCTTGGGATCCCCATTCCCTCCGAATCCTGTGTGCCAGGTGCCATGCAGACTTCTGAGTTAGTTTCAGTTCGCGGTGGAACTTCATGGATGAAATGCTCTTGAGATTGGGGGAAACCAAGTACAGGGCGAAGAGCCAGTCCTGATATCCGATCTTTGAGCACTCCATGAAGGTTCCGGTCTTGGTGCCGAGATGAGTCCGACGCTTCTATACCCTACTTGTGTCCAACATATATCGTAGTTGGGGCGCGTCAGAGGAGATCCTGGGGCTTGGTAGCCGGGTCTGCGATGTTCGGGAAGTCCTCGTCCAAGGGCCTCAAACGGGACAAGACCTCGGCAAGTGACGGAGGTTGTTGGACGGGCACGACGACCAGACGGTCGTCTTCCCTGCTTATCATCACTTTGTCTGCGGTCAGTTCAAACTCTCGCGGGATTCGAACAGCCTGGTTGCGGCCGTTGCGAAACAGCCGCGCACGACGAGCCCGCCTCGGTATGTTTGGTTTTTCGCTCGGCATATACCACGCCTATGTCATGAACCTTGCGATGTCAATAGACGAAAATAGCGGTCCGGCCGGGAGCGGGAGACCACTTGAGAATACAGACGCATCGCTGACAAACCCAGCCTCAAAGGCTGAGATCGGCCCTCTTACCCCACATCTCCCAACCCCGGCGAGACCAACCCCCTAAAACCACTTGGCCTTGTCCACCAGGTTGCGCAGGGGCCTGCCCCCGGCGAAACGGCGCACGTTGTCCAGCAGAAGGGCCAGGTGGCGTTCGGCGGTTCTGGGCGAAGCCGCGGCCACGTGGGGCGTGAGGATCACGTTGTCCATCTTCCAGAGCGGATGCTCCGGGGGAAGGGGCTCGGTCTCGAAGACGTCCAGTCCGGCCCCTGCGATCTCCCCCGCCTGCAGGGCCTCCGTCAGATCGGCCAAATCCACGATCATCCCACGGCCGATATTGATGAAGTAAGCCTCCGGCTTCATCCGTTGGAAAAGCGGCCGGCGAAACAGCTTCTCGGTTTCCGGCGTGTGCGGGGCCGCAACCACCACGAAATCGCTGGCGGAGAGCAGGTCGGACAGGCGGTCCGGCTTCCACAGGGACTCCACCCCATCGGGGGCCTGGCGCTGCTGTGGATCCACGGCCAGCACCCTCATTCCGAAGGCCAGGGCGCGCCGGGCGACTTCGGAGCCGATACTCCCCAGACCGACGATCCCCAGGGTTGAATCGGGAAGATGCCGGTGGGCGCGGTCGATGGAACTGACACTCGAGGGTCCCAGGATAAAGCCCGAGCGTCCGGCCTCCCCGCCCGCCGCTTCCCAGTGAGACTGGAGCTGCTGCCGGATGTAGCGGGGAAAATTGCGGGCGAAGCAGAGGATATAGCCGAAGACATGGTCGGCGATGACGTCGGCATAGAGCCCGCGCATATTGGTGAGCTGGCAGGGATGGTCCACCAGCGCCGGAAACATGTAGTGCTCCAGGCTGGCAGTGGGAGACTGCACCCAACGCAGGCGGCCCGCCGCCGCCAGCAACGGGGGCGTGAGCTTTCCGAAGAAGGCGTCGGCATCGGTGATCTCCCGCACGGCTGCTTCCTCTCCAGCGGTATTCACCACCAACATGGGCCCGGCGGCCTCCACGATCTTGCGGAGCCGTTCCGATTCAACCGCCGGAAAAATAAGCATCTTCATGCGCGTTCCTCTCCAACCGGTCCAACCGGCCTGGGCTGCGCGGGGCCGGGGCCGTTTCCCGGGCTGGTTCTCACACCGACCAGGGCTCCCGATACTCCTTGGTCAGCATGGCGTTGGCTTCGGGGTCATTGAGAACGGTTTCGGTTTCCGGATCGAGGTGAAGCACCCGCTGGGTCCGGTAGGCGACCTCGCCAAGATGGCTGAGGGCGCAGGAGAGGTGGGCCACCTCGGCCGAGGCGTTGGGCTGCTTGCGCGAACGGACGCAGTCCAGAAAATTGGCAAAATGCTCTTCCTTGCCGATACCGCCGCGCATGCCCGGCCCCTTTTCCTCCTTCTTGCCGAGGTAGACCTGAAAATAGCCACGCCGGGAGAACACCATGAAGCCCTCGGTGCCGTAGAAGGCGTTGCCGCTGTCGAAGCCGTAGCGGCCGTAGGGCGTCCAGCCACGATCCTCGTAGAGCAGCACCTTGTCTTCCGGATATTGAAAGGCCACCATCATGTTGTCGGGGTATTCCCGAACGCCTTCCAGATCGATGCGGCTGCCGTGAGCGGTAATCCTCACCGGGAGGCCCTTGGGGTTCAGCCCGAAGTGAGCCATGTCCAGGTCGTGGCTGCCGTCGTTGCCGATGTCGCCGTTGCCGTAGTCCCGGTACCACTGCCAGTAGCTGTGAAAGCGATTGGGGTTAAAGGGCCGCTTGGGAGCCGGACCCAGCCACATGTCGTAATCCACGCCCGGCGGGACCGGACCATCCGGAACCGGGGTTCGATGCTTGTGGCGCTGCAGGTTCCAGGCCTTGGACATCTTGACTTCGCCGATCACGCCCGCCTTCAACAGCTCCCCGGCCCTGGCCGTCACTTCACTGGAACGCATCTGGGTGCCGTGCTGCACGATGCGGCTGTATTTTTTGGCGGTATCGGCAAGCACTCGTCCCTCCCGGAACACGTGGCTGGCCGGTTTCTCCACGTAGAGATCCTTGCCCGCCCGCAGTGCCCGGACGGCAATGGGTGCATGCCAGTGGTGAGGAGTGGCAATCACGATGGCATCGATGGCGGGGTCATCCAGCAGATGGCGAAAATCCCCCACCACCCTGGGCTTGCGCCCGGTGGCCTGCTTGACGGTTTCGGCGGCGCGCCGGCGAAACTCCTGATCGATGTCGCAGACCGCCAGGCAGACCGTATCGGGGCGCGCCAGGATACGCTTCAGATGACTGTTACCGATCCCCCGCAGTCCGATGACGGCCATCCCCAGGCGGTCATTGGCGGACCACGCCCGGCGGGAAGCCAACACCGGGCCCAGCGCTCCCAGCGCCGCCCCGTGGGCCGAGTGGGACAAGAACGTCCTTCGGGTGAGAGTTTTCAAGAGTGTTTCTCCTTGGGCAAAAACCCGTGGTCTTGCTGCAATGAGGGCACCGCTAGCTAGCAACCAGCTTCCTGGGCCAGCGACAATAACTTGTCCATCATTTTTTCAGATATGGACACTTCTCCCGCGCAACGCTGGGATCCAATTGGGAGAACAGGCTCGATCCGTCCACAATTTTCTTGTAGTCCCGCCTCAACTTTTCCCGGTAGAGCCGTTGGAGCAGCTTTGACGGTGGGTTGTCGAAGTTGACGCTCTCCGGATTTTGAACTCTACCCGGGAGTGCCCTCCTAACCTCGGCGGGAAAAATCTCAGTCTGGCTCAAAATCCAAGCTTCCAACTCGTGGACTGCAGAGAACATGTGGAACCCTGCGCAATCGACTTTGTTCTCGAAGTGTTGACACAGCCAATCGTAACGCTCTTGAACAGTGGAAACATGATTGGGATAGTAGTTGACCCCATACAAGTCAAGTATTCCGATAATCGCGATGAGATCGAAATTTGACGGCCCGTTCAAGTGTCTGCGCACGGCCGATGCAAGTTTGTTTTTGAACTCACCGCCCCCTTGGAACCGAATAACGTTGATGCCCACACGTTGCGTTGTTGCTGAATTTAGCCAACTGCTCAGAAAACCAGGAAGGGCTATCCGCTCAAGATGGCCTTCAACAAAGACGACAAACCTCATTTGATAATCTCGAGATGGCCGGAGCGATACATCTCGCCTAACGTATACTCTTTCAACCAATAGGCAAGTTCGTCGTCGGATAGGATAGAGAGGGTGGTGCAACCGTCGCCCCATCTAACGACGGTCGTGGTAGGTACATGGTCACCAAATGCGTCGAGCAACGCCGGCGAGTGCGTAGTGAGAATGACCTGGGTGCGCGATGCAGCCTGGAAGGCATATTCGGCAATGATAGGAAACATCGACGGATGCAGCCCCGTTTCAGGCTCGTCAATGGCTATCAACGATGGCGGATGTGGAGACGCCAGTACTGCAATCAAAAAGAGGAATCGCAAGGTGCCATCCGAGAGGTCCGCTGCCGATTGCTCCCGTTTAAGAGACTTCCATCGAACCCGCAGCTGAATCCGCTGATCGGCGGCGGGTGGAAAAACGAGCTTTTCGAACTCGTGGCCGAAGGCCGCTTTCATGGCTGAGTCCACCTCCCGTTCGAAATCTCGATTTCCAGAGTAGAGGGTGTGTAAGACCGGTACAAGATTCTGCCCGTTGGGCTCTACCTGCTGGGCCCAGCGGGATACGGCTGCTTGCCGAATCGGCGCGTCCCGATTTGTATTGACGTCCTGATAGATACTCCACTCTGCAAGTCTGCGTCGGTAATCAGAGACGATTTTGTTAGCGTTGAATGGTCCCGCCGCCACAGACAAGAGCGTCTCGTCCTCCGCGAACGATTCATCGGGTGCTTCCAGGCGTTGGTCTTGCTGGTCGTAGACCACGGCGCGCATGAGTTCGCGCTCAAGGAACTTGAATGGCTGTTGCATTCGGCCAGCCTCAACTAGATGGAATTTCCCCAGCAACTCGTGCTGGATTCGATAGGTACTTGTTCCTTTCAGGTGGACAAGGCTCAGTTCGTATGTCAGACGATCGGCAACAGGGTCGCGATGCTGTTCGGTTGGAGAAGTCTTCACCGCTACTGTAACTGCATCAGACCTTCCGTCCCAGACCAGTGGTTGCATGCCACCCTCGCTTTGCACATAATCCCCAAGTTTGCCGCGAGCTGAATTGGCGAGCATCTCAAGGATACGGAGGACATTTGACTTACCGCTGGCGTTCGGGCCAATGATTACGTTCAAGTCGCCGGGTTCCCACTCCACATCGGCAAGTGATCTAAAACCCCGCACTCTAAGGTTTTCGATCTTCATTTCTCATTCACCACACTGGTAGCAAATTAATCGGAAGGAGATTCTCCATGATGCCCCCTTCCAACAGGGAAAATCATAACAGGCAACCACTGCATATCCAAAGGTGACAACGCTCACCGTTGAATAGCCAACCCTCTCAACGCTCAACGCTCTGCCTCCACTTGGCGAATCATCTCCCGCAGGTTGCGGTAGTTGATCTTCATGGTCTCTACGCGGGAACCGCTGGGCGGTCGAAAATGGGTGGCCAAGGAGAGGAAAACATGGCAGCCGTGGTCTCGCATGCGGCGCAGAATGGTGAGGTAGTCCACGTCCCCGTCGCCCAAGGGACGGAATTTGAATTTGATCTGTGGCCGTCGATCGCATGCAGGTCCTTGAACTTCCGGGCACCTGCCGCAACGTGAAACACGGACATCTTGATTCCAAACGCAAACACTCAGGAACCAAACCCGAACGCGTGCGACTTCAGTATCCCGGCAAGCGCCTTTGCATCAGTCTGACCCGTTTGTTCTTGGCCTTGTACTTTTCCACAAGTCCTTGCCTCTCAAGGACGTCAAGACTGCGCATAACTCGCCTTTCGAATTTCATGCGGGGATTGCCCCGTATCAAAACTCCAAACTCTTTCAGCACGCGTGACGTCATGGAATCCATTGTGCAGGATTGATTTGGACACTTCGATACAACTTGAAGAATTGCATCTTGAATTTCTGACACTGCTACTGTTTCAACCTTTTTTCGGATAACGTCCTTTGCGTGCTTTATCGCCCCCTCTACGAACATATCTCTTTCTCCTGGAGTTAGACTTTCCAGTTCCTCGAGATGGTCCTTCCAGACCTTTAAACTCTCAATGGGTAAAGGGGGGTCGACTATAGTAATAGTAACTGCTTTCCGAGCTTTGTCCCCTGTCTCATCACAGTCGTCTTCACGTTCCTGGTCCTGCTCATACCCATGCTTCTGATCATCACCCGATCGTCCGGAGAAAATTCCCCGTTCCTCCAACGCTCGCCACAGCTTCTCCAAAGCAGCTTCTTTATTCGCATAGAAACCCGACTCTCGAACTCGAAAGAATTCCCAACCGCAACGCTCCAGTTGCCGCTGGCGCTGCATGTCCGCCTCGTACTGATCCGCACCATGCCATGCATCGCCGTCGCACTCGACCGCCAATCTTGCCCGACCGCCTTCAACCACGAGGTCAATCCGCTTGCCTGCAACTTCATATTGTGGCTGTACGGTGAAGTTCCTTCTCACGATTTCCAACGCGACATCAACCTCGAACCAACTCTCAAAAGAGAAGGGGGGGTTAATGACTGCCCGATTGTCCTGGGCGGCCCTCAGTTCCAGACTCTCTCTGTCTATTCCAACAATTTCGTGTGGCGTTGTGCTCTCGAAAAACTGCAGGAGTCGCCGGCGGAGATCGGACTGACTGAGGTCTTCTTGGGTTACGGAATGAAAAAGAAACATTTGATCGCAGGCACGGCTCGCCGCTACGTTGAACCGCCGCTCATCCGCAGCTTTCGTGAGCGGCCCCATCCTCTCATTGTTAGCTGCGACCACCGACAGGAACATGACGTGGCGCTCATCACCCTGGAAATTATACGGATTGCCGCAAACAAGACGCCTGCGCTCCATCTCTTCCGCACCTAGCCGTTCCAGCAATTGTTTTTCAATCAAGCCGGCTTGCGCATTGCCCTGGAGTACGACTACACCCATGGTTTTCCCGGAATACCTCTCATCAGCACATAACTCGACGATCTTCTCGACAAGGGCATTGGCTTCCGGTTTATTTAACACTCGATTCCCGGAGCCTTCGCGATATCCTCGACGCACAAAGATATGCTCCAATGGAGTCAAGCGCTCAGGTCCGTATTGTCTCAATGGGATTAACGGCGTGTCGGAATAGCAAAGGTCATTGCTGAAGCGGATAATCTCCGGCATGCAGCGGAAGTGTTCGCGCAAGGTAATTAGTGACGTGCCGTATCGAAGTTTCCCATGGTCAAATAGGCTACTCTCAACGTCAAAGGATGATTTGAAGCGAAAATCGTGGAGGAATTCTTCCATCAGGCGATGCACGGCATCACGCGGCACGCCAACGGCGTCGGGACTAATTTGCTTGTCGTCCCCTACTACAAGTATTTTCTTGCCCAGATAGAAAAGTGGCAGTGCCTCCACCCCGCATTGTGACGCTTCGTCAACGATCACTACATCGAATATGCCAGGCGCAGGATTGACCGTATCCCAAACGCGATGCAGTGGCATGACCCACGCCGGAACCGCTTCACGGCAAGCGTTCAGGTGTTGTTGCGCTTCCCGCCTATGACGAGGAGCATGCTTCCCAGTCCCCTTTCCAAGCCGCCGCATGGACTGCTGCCAAGCTATCATGTGGCGACGATGGGTATCCCCGAGCCGGGAAAAGCAGAACGACCAAGCATGATCCGCTGCAAGTTGCGCAGTGACTTTGTCAACTTCATTCTCAATTTGGCGCACCCGTCGAGCAAGGCTGGGTGCATCTTCCTCTTTTATGTATTCATGAACCCAGTACTTTGCTTGAGCCCAACGCCATGCCGCTCCTACCTGCTGAATCCGTGCGTCCCAACCAGAGTCATTGCTGGTACTCTCTAATTGATGTGTGAGATTCGGCAATGATTGGCGCAACCGCTCAATTCCTGCATCCAGCTTTCGCATCAACTGAAATTCTTTTTCCAAGCCGCGTATTGCATTTACGACTTGTTTGTACCCGTCGATATCACGGCGACGTACGGCAGAAAGCAAGTCGCCCATGACAGGATGGGCATCAACCTTCCCAACAACAGACATCAGTGGCCATTCGATTCTGCTACGAATCTCGGTTTCGACATCATGCTTGTTGCGATTCGCCAGCGCAAACCTGCAAGAGGCAATTAGCCGCTCGATCTGAGGCTTGTCGGTCCAGACAGGAGTTCGGACAGCAGGGCAACTTTTTAGCGCCTCCCTACAATTTTCAATTCGCTCCTCAAGCAACAATGCCTTGGCAAGACAATCGGATAAATCCCTGAGCTGCTGATATTGCATGAGATAAGGACCCGGCGGCTGTTCGTGACGGCCTTTCCAGAACCCCCAAGCCTTTTCAACTCTGATTTGTATACCCAGAACATCAACCACAACGGACAGGTGTTGAAGATTAGAGCAAAGGCTTCCATTGACTCGAATGGTTTTGAGTACTCGATCATGCTCTTTGACTACCTTGGGACGAAATGGACCCCACCAGCCAAGAGTTCCGCCGTCTTCCAGGTGTTCTTTCAGGCTGCACGCGTCCATAAATAGGACTCTAACGTTGGGCTCATCTGGATATTCGATACTGTTTTCATTCGCTACGGCAAGCAGGGGTTCAATCTCAGAAATCGTAGCCTGCGTCACACGGTGAAGTGCATGCCATGTGGATGCATTGCCGCTTGTAATATCGTGCGATGCGTCATTCATCCAGGAATATCGCAACGTCAATAGCCGTCTGAGCAGATCGCTGAAAGCAGTAAGGGAATCTTGGATTGCATTTATGGCGGCTCTAGGGATGCCTGATAAGGCTTCTGCGACTTCCTTGTCCGTACCGTTGGATGATGTTTCACACTCCCGTTTCGCCCGTTGCTCAGACTCTACTAGATCCGCAAAATACTCGGCAGACGGCAGATTCTTGGTCCATTTCAAAATCAATTCCTGCCGTTTTTCTGGTCCGAAATAGCGTAGTTCCTTCAGCAGATCTCGCAATTCACTTTCGGTAACTGGACAGGCATTGTCCAAAGGGGCGATGTCGGTAAACCAGTCAAAGTCACTTCGACTCCGATTCACTGATTCAGCGATACGCGCGGCGGTGCCTCGATAACTTCCTTCAGCAATGGAGAACGAATGTGTTTCAGATTCTCTGATATCACGCAACCGTCTATCGATATTGGCCTTTTCTTCTCGCAACTTGTGCAGCTGTTGTTCAAGGATTACGATCTCGCTACGTGCCCTTTCCTCGTCCCAATCTTCATTCTTACGGAGGATTCCGCCTACGCTGGACTCCAGCGACCTTTTCTCTTCAAGTCCGCTGCCAAGCAGATTGATACAGAGCGGACGAAGTTCCTCCGGTACAAGTCCCTCAAGCACATGAAGCGCACGGGGTGTTTTAGCGGTGATAAGCGTTCTCTGTCCCGTCGCGAGCAAGTGGCAGACGAGATTGGCGATAGTATGGGATTTTCCTGTACCTGGAGGCCCTTGCACCAGAACGCCGCTGGCCGCTTGAATTTTTCCCACGATGCGACGTTGTTCTTCATTTGATGGTTTCGGAAAGAATACCTCGCCATAAAAGCCACCGTTCGTTTGACCTGGATCGCTGCCCGTAGGAATTTCACTATCGGACCGAATTTCGGCCAAGTCCTCGAATTGATCCGGAATAAAATTACCGTTCTGAATTTTTTCCTTAATCTTCTTTAGTGTCTCAGTAAGCCCTCTTGCAGAGCGCTTTCTCAGGATAAGGGCTGGCGCGTATTCAACGACAGGTTTGTCGGATTCTCGGATAGACTTGGCTTCCAACGCACTGTCATATTCGCCTCGCGAATTTATGGAATGAACCAGGGCTTGAAGTACACCTTCAACACAATCCCTGTCCCAAGGATCGTCCGAAGCCTCATGGAGCGAAGCCTTTGCGGCTGTCTCAGCGCGTGCGGGTTGATCCTCAACGTCTATCATATCCAGCTCAGGGCGAACGTTTGCGCCATCCGGTAAAGGCCGGACAGTGAACCTGACTAACCGCGCTTCAAACTCAAGAACAGCGTTTGAGACAACCAAGTGACGTCGGATGCGCTGACCACTTGGGGTTCTCCAAGTCAATAGGCCGAGCGCAAGAACGAGTTCATATTCTTCACCTAGCCGGAGCTGCTCCTGGCGAATAGCAAAGAGCTTTGCATAAACGTTATGAATCCTTTCCCATTCGTTATGGGCTTCCATCCATGACAACCAAGGTCCTTCAACATATCTGTCCCATGCTTCCTGAACCTCTGGATGATCATCAAGCTGTTCGATACGAGAAAGAAATTCGGGCTGGTCGGATTCTTCTTGCCACGCAGGATTCTTAAATTGCCTCGTAATTTCTGGTAGGAGATCGGGGATATCGCTCTTGTTCCGAAGGGATGATTTGTCAGTCCAGTCTTGGCACACAGGGGGAACGCTGGGCAGCTTCGGCTCACGCTGGTTTCGGACCTCAATCCACACATCCGGGCCGAAATCCTCGTCACGTCCCCACGCTTGAGTGAAGCACCCTTTCTGCTTCGGAACATCTTTGATCCATAGCACACTTTGATATTCATCAACGTCCCTGATGGTCTTGGTACGCAGCGAAGCAAGCCGAATCAAATACTCGACAAGGCGAATGACTTTCGATTCCTCTGCACTACTTGTGAGGCAAGTAACCCCCGAAGCTTGGCTTTCACCACCGCTTTCACCCTTTAATTTCTTTATCCAGTTGATACGATTCAATCTATTCCTCAAAACCTGCCATTCACCACGGCTTTCACGCCCTGATGTGAAATACGGCCAAGCCGGCAGACGGAAGTGGAAGGTAAGGCAACCGTTGGCTTCATCCGTTGCGGCTATGCGAATTCTAGGGTTTTGAAAGCGCTGAGATCGACCTCTTGACGCGCCGCCCACAAATTATAGTTGTCTTGCATCGACAGCCAGCTCTCCGGGGACCGGCCAATGACTTTGGACAACTTGAGCGCCATAGTTGGCGTTACACTGCCCTTGCCGTTGATGATTCGGCTCACCACGGATTCACTGACCTGCAACTTGTTGGCCAGTTCTCTTGCGTTGATGTCGAAGGGCTCCAGGTAAACCCGCTTAATAAACACCCCTGGATGCATGGGGTCATGTTGCTGAATGCTCATTAGTGATAGTCCTCGTGACTCACCATTTCTTGCGAAGCTCTCGGGCTACCTCTTGGTGGGATATCATCCGTCCGGCTTTGGCGTCGGCTTGGCCGCGCTCAATGGACTGCAGGACGTACAAATGGTACTGCACATCGTCCAGACTACAGTCGTCGGGCAAACGGTCAAGAAGCGCTTGGACGCTCTGCTTGACATGCATTTTCATGTCTCCCGGTGAAGACTCCTCGATTCACTATACGTATATCCGGCAGATATCGATGCCGCCAGCTTGAGGTGCAGCAGTTCCTCACACCTCCCCCTCCACCTTGCGAATCATCTCCTGGAGGTTGCGATAGTCGATCTGCATGGCCTCCATGCGGGAACCGCTGGGGGGTCGAAAATGGGTGGCCAGGGAGAGGAAAACGGCGCAGCCGTGGTCGCGCATCCGGCGCAGAATGGTGAGGTAGTCCACGTCGCCGAGCGGTCGATATTCGAAGTCTCAGACCACCAGGCAAACGGTATCGGGCCGCGCCAGGATGCGCTTCAGATGACTGAACCCAATCCCCCGCAATCCGATGACAGCCATTCCCAAGCGGTCGTTGGCGGACCAGGCGCGACGGGCGGCCAACACCGGGACCAGCGCTCCCAGTGCAGCCCCGCGGGCCGACCGGGACAAGAAGGTTCGTCGGCTGAGAGACTTCAACAAAGTTCCTCCTTAATATCCAAGTAGATGATGTCGCAAATCTCGTGCTCACTCCCCTCAGATAAGCGAAGTAAGCAATACATCCTTTACAAAACAAACGGCTTGGGAGATTTCGTCATCAGTAGTGAAGCGGCCAAAGCTAAAGCGCACGGAAGCATCTGCTTGCTCTCCATCGAGTCCGATAGCTCGAAGTACGTGAGACGGTTCGGGAATGCCGGAGGTACATGCTGACCCCGTAGAAGCTGCGAGGCGCGGCTGCAGTGAGTTAAGTATGTCCTTGGCACTCAAACCATCGAATTGCAGATTCGCGTTCCCCGGATGACGCATCGCTCCGACAGGGCCGTTGAGCGTGACAGGAACAGCCCCATCCGTTAGCAAGCTCACAAAGCAATTTCGTTGGCCCGCCACCCTCTCGCGTTCCGCTTGCTGTTCGGGTGCGTGCAAGATCTTAGCGGCGGCGCCCATTCCGACGGCTAAAGCCACTGGAACAGTGCCCGAACGCAGACCCTCCTGTTGCCCACCACCGTAGATCAACGGCTCTATCCGACTCTGCACATCTCGACGGATGTAGAGGGCACCGATGCCCTGCGGACCATATATCTTGTGGCCTGACAAGCTCACTAGATCTGCACAAGTGGCAAGCTCACTAGCATCCATTGCACAGGGGGCTTGTGCGGCGTCACAATGCAAAAGAACGCCATAAGGCTCCAATAATGCAGAAATGGCAGGGATATCCTGAATCGTCCCGATTTCATTGTTGACTGCCATTATTGATACCGCAAGGACCGATTCGTCAAGCTCTGCTTCGAGATAGTTCAAGTCAACAAACCCTTCGCGGTCAACAGGGATTGTATCCACCCTGATGCCGTAACGCTCGCCTATCACCTGTACCGCCATTAGCACGCACTTGTGTTCGATTGTGCTGACTAGAATCCGACGACGAGATGGCGGCGCTCTGTGTGCCAAACCTAGGAGTGCAAAGTTGTTGGCCTCTGTTGCACCGGATGTGAAGACTATCTCATCCGCGTCAGCTCCGACGAGCGTTGCAATAGCGGCACCCGCTTCTTGAACCGCCTTAGCTGCGCTCCAACCCACTGCGTGGTCGATCGAGTGTGGGTTACCAAACGCCTCCTGCCAATAGGGCATCATGCGTTCCACGACGCGCGGGTCCACCGGAGTGGTAGCTTGGTAGTCCGCATATACTGTTCCCGCTAGCCTTCTTTCCAAAGAACGGCCCCACTTTCCATAGACATTAGCTGTCCGTAAAGTGTAACCTCCTACTGGATGGATCGTCCAGTAGGAGAGTGAACTTGTCGCGGGGGCCGCTGTACCAAGACGGTTATCGACCGCAGTTTGCGGGACATGAGACCTTTCCGCTCAGATATGGGTGGCTGAAGAAGGCATTCGACGCAGTCCAAGCCACTGAGAGCGGTGACGACAACAAGAGTGTCTTCACCGG
This sequence comes from Candidatus Versatilivorator sp., assembly GCA_965198125.1. Taxonomy (GTDB): domain Bacteria; phylum Acidobacteriota; class Terriglobia; order Versatilivoradales; family Versatilivoraceae; genus Versatilivorator. Next base: position 5,823,606 of record CBDAOQ010000003.1, read on the forward strand.
CGACGACGCAATCGCTCGATTCGGCGTTGGCAAGAACATGGTGGCGTCAATGCGTCATTGGGCAGTGGCCTCGGGCGTCTTGAGCGAGCCGGACGGTCGGCAGCGCATTGAAACAACATCTCTAGGCCGCCTTTTTTTCGGCGACGAGGGGATCGACCCATACATGGAGTCCCCTGATACGTCGTGGGTAATTCACTGGCAACTGAGTGCGCATCCATCTAAGACTACGTGGTTTTGGGCGTTCAACCACTACCCTGCCTTGTCCTTCGAACGCGACATGTTGGCACGCGGGATTGAGAGGCTTGCCTGCGACCTCGATTGGAGTCGCGCTTCCACCGCAACCATAAGGCGAGACGTATCTTGTTTCGTTCGGACATACGTTCCGCAGCCGGTATCACGTCATGTGAGCTACGAAGATGCGCTCGAGTCACCACTGACCGAACTCGGTCTTATCAAGCCGGTCGGCAGGCGCGACGGATTTAGGTTTGTGCGTGGTCCGAAGCCCTCGCTCGGCATGCATGTATTCGGTTACAGCGTTACCGACTTCTGGAACGAGTGTTTCCCTAACGCGAACACCTTATCCTTCGAGGCGCTCGCTCACGAGCCTGGTTCGCCCGGAAGAGTGTTCCTGCTAGATGAGAACAACTTGGTGGACAGGCTCAGCAGCTTGGAGGAAACGACAGACGGGATATACAAGTGGTCCGAGTCGGCGGGTCTCAAACAGCTTATCCGAGAGCGGGAGTTTAATACCGAGGAAGTACTGAATAGGCTGGCAGCCGCCTTAAATCGCAAGCTACACAACAGGGATGCCGCTTAATGGCGCTCACTGACCGAATTCGCATTGCCCGGCGATTCCAACGGTCTATTCGCATCGACACTGACCTTAAGGAACGGGCAGCGATAGAGGGATTCGTTTGCCCACAGTCTTCTGCCGTTCTGCTGGAGACGATGGCCCACCACATTTCGCAGATGGGTCAAGGAGCTTTCACTTGGACGGGGCCTTACGGCAGCGGAAAGTCGAGTCTGGTAGTCGCGCTCAGTGCGGCGCTCAGTGGGCAAACTCAGGTAAGGCGCCTCGCAGCACAGATTCTTGGTGCACCAACATCAGAAGAGATTTGGCAGGCTCTTCCACCTGGTGAGAAAGGCTGGCGTATTCTTCCTGTCGTCGGGCGTCGGGAACGACCTGCACAGGTAGTCGGGGAGGCCATAAGCAAGCAGCGGTTAGTCCGGAACGGCCCAACGGGGTTCTGGACCGAAGATGCTGTATTAGACACTCTGACGAGAATAGCCAAGCGTGCCCCAAAACATAGCGGCGGGCTCATCGTATTTATCGATGAGATGGGGAAATTCTTGGAGGGCGCAGCCTATGACGGAACGGACATCTATTTTTTCCAGCAACTCGCTGAGCTAGCTTCTCGTAGCAACGGACGCCTCGTAGTGGTAGGCATACTGCACCAAGCGTTCGAAGAGTATGCCCATCGCCTATCTCGCGAGATGCGCGACGAGTGGGCCAAGATTCAGGGGCGGTTCATAGACCTTCCCGTCAACACCGGCTGGGAAGAACAACTTGATCTTTTGGGTCGAGCGATCGAGAGCGATCTAAAACCACACCCTTCCCCAAACGGAATCGTGGAGCGTGTGACTCAACTGACTCGTCCACATGTAAATGCGAGGCTTCTAGCATCATGCTGGCCGCTGCACCCTATAGTAGCTTGCTTGCTTGGCCCAATATCACGCAGAAGGTTCGGTCAAAACCAGCGAAGCATCTTCGGATTCTTGAACTCAACCGAGCCGCAAGGTTTCCGGGACTTCTTGCAAACAGCCGAAGACGGCAGTCTATATACACCAGACAGGCTGTGGGACTACCTGAAGTTCAACCTCGAACCGTCGATCATGGCATCGCCCGACGGCCATCGCTGGGCGATGGCCGTGGACGCACTTGACCGATGCCAAGGGGCAGGAGGAGACGAATCCCACCTGCGGCTTCTTAAGACCATCGCACTAGTTGACCTGTTCAAAGAGCGTTCCGGTCTAACATCAAGTCTGGAACTACTCAGTCTTGTCCCACCTGGTCAGAACACACTCAGCGTCGAAAAATCGGTCAGCGAACTAGAAAAGTGGTCGCTAGTCCTTCACCGTAAGCTTTCCGACTCCTACGGCATCTTTGAGGGCAGTGACTTCGACATCGAAGGGGCAATTGACCAAGCCTACGAGGGAGTCGGCGAGTTAGATTTCGGTCGGCTCACACAGCTTGCCGGGCTCCAACCGGTGATTGCTAAACGCCACTACCACAAGACTGGCGCGCTCAGATGGTGTGATACAGCACTCGTCGCGCTAAGCGAACTCGACAGGACGGTCACCGAATACGTCCCTAGCAACGGCGCGATAGGAGCATTTTTTTTGGCCCTGCCAACCCAGGGAGACTCCCCGGAAATGGTCGAGAGAATCGTCGAACGCGCCTCGTCGATACCAACGGAATGGGAAGTCGTTATCGGCGTGCCTGAACGCGCTGGCTGGTCAATTACAAGTCTGGCGCGGGATTTGATGGCGTTGGAAAAAGTCAGGGATGGCACGCCGGAATTACAGGGCGATCGGATTGCCCGTCGCGAAGTTCAGGCCCGGATTGCGGATTTGCGGGGTTACATAGAGAGCGAACTCGGCCGAGCGCTAGAGCATGCATTGTGGCATCGAGGACAAGGAAGAGCGCAGCGTCTCGACAGTGTCGAACTGAATAGTTTGGCATCGGACTTGGCCGATAGTAGGTTCCCTCACGCTCCGCGCCTCCACAACGAGTTGTTAAACCGCATGAAGCCATCGAGCAATGCAGTCGCAGCACGCAATGCGCTGCTGAAACGTATGGCGCTCCATGAAGGGGAGCAGCGGCTTGGAATCGAAGGGTATCCGCCCGAAGGTGGTCTGTTCGACTCACTGCTTCTTGCAACAAGTCTGTACGCTGAAACAACGGGAGAGTGGCGTATTGTCGAACCGGATTTCACGGGTATGGATCGAAGCGGACTGGCTCCGGCGTGGCGAGCGGCTACGGACTACCTGCAGGACAATTCGCACACAACCGTCCCGGTATCCGACATATACGACGTCTGGAGAAAGCCGCCCTTCGGGATCAGGGACGGTCTGTTGCCCTTACTCGCCGTTGCGTTCCTTCAGTCGCGTCGGGGCGACCTTGCTCTCTATCGGGAGGGCGTATTTCAGCCACGGCTGACTGACCTCGATGTGGAATACTTGAGCAACGAACCCTCCGACGTTCAGCTTCGATGGATGGAGATGTCGGGCATCTCGCGTCAACTCCTCTCTGACTTGGCTGGGATAGTACGGGACATGGATCCGACAAATGCGCTGAGCCATCTCGAACCCATTGACGTGGCTCGCGGTTTGGTTTCGATATATGACCGACTTCCCGCCTGGATTGGCCACACTCAACGGCTGTCGAACGAAGCAAAACGAGTCAGGCAGCTATTCAAGCGAGCCAGCGACCCCAACAGATTCATCTTTGACGACATCCCCCACTTAGGACTCGGGCATGAAGATGATTCCGAAGTTGTCCCTGATTTAGCCGCGATTGTAAGAGAGGGACTAACTGAACTTTCAGATGCGTATCCCAACATGTTGCACCGGTTGAGGGAAACTCTGCTGGTCGAGCTAGGTGTTTCAAGCGCGTCACCGTCGATGTTGGCGGAACTTCGCGCCAGAGCGAAGAATATTCGGCAGTTGAGCGGTAACCACAGACTCGAGGCTTTTATCCTACGTATCTCACAATACGAAGGAACTGACGCGGATATGGAGTCGCTTGCAAGCATGGCCGTGAACAAGCCTCCGCGACAGTGGGCGGACGCTGACATCGACCGCGCAGCCGTTGAGTTAGCAGACATGGCGCGCAGCTTCACTAGGCACGAGGCGTACGCACACGTGAAGGGAAGGCCGGACCATCGCCTTGCAATGGCTGTCGTAGTTGGGCTGGACGGCGAGCCAATTCACGACGATTTTGAGATTACCGAACGAGAACAGTCGCAGGTAGACGTCATCATCAAGCGGATGAGGCAAGCCTTGACCGAAAGTGGCGCAGCCGAACAGAACGTCATCTTGGCTGCACTCGCCAGAGTGACAGCCGAGTACCTGGAATCGAGGGGCGAAGCACGCGTCTCGGAGTCGAGAGCGGAGGTTTCGTAATGACTCATGGCTCAGAACACCACGTTCTAGGACTGTCAGGGGGACGCGACAGCGCTGCACTGGCGATCTACATGCGAGAAAACCATCCGAACCTGGACGTGGACTACTTCTTCACTGACACTGGAAAGGAGTTGCCGGAGGTATACGAGTTCCTAGTCAAGCTAGAAGGCTTTCTTGGAAAGCCTATCCTTCGCTTGAACCCAGACCGCGACTTCGACTTCTGGTTGAAGCAGTACAATAACTTCCTGCCGTCGGCTCAGACGCGGTGGTGCACAAGGCAATTGAAGCTGAGACCCTTTGAGCAGTGGGTGCGCCCGATGCTCGAAGCAGGCGACACCGTGTACAGCTATGTCGCCATCCGTGCTGACGAAGAGTACCGGGAGGGGTATTCTTCCAAACACGACCGACTCATCGTCAAACTTCCGCTGAAGGAAGCTGGAATTGACAAGTCCGGTGTTCTGGAGATATTGGAAGGCACGGGTATCGGCCTACCGGCATATTACGAGTGGCGCACGCGTAGCGGCTGCACGTTCTGCTTCTTCCAACAGAAGATCGAGTGGGTGCGCTTGATGGAACAACACCCTGGCTACTTCGAGGAGGCCAAGAAGTACGAGAAGAACGCACTCGAACACGGTTCTCCCTTCACATGGAGCCAGGGGGAGTCACTCGATGCATTATCGAGGCCGGAGCGCATAGCGCAGATTAGGAAAGACCACCAAGATCGTTTGAAGCGAATGCGAATCAAGAAACAAGTCAACCCCCTCCGCCCGGATGCCGAACCGCTGGACATCGACGACCTGTACGGGCAGGCGAAGGTCTGTCTAGCTTGTCACAAGTAAACCCTTATCCTACACGGGCAATGTCGACCATACGACTAGGGAACGATGAATAGGGGATGGTCAATAGATCACAGGGACTGGGAAGCCCTCAAGCAGGCTCTACCCCAGCCAGAGACTTGGAATTCAGTTTTGCTCACTCAGATTGATCAATCGATGGTCCCCGAAGGATCAGGCGTTTACGCGATCTGCGCTAAGCCTCCGAACGCCACAGGACCAGACCAACGTACAATGTTTCACAGCTTAGCAAGTCCACTCTACATAGGTAGTTCAGAGTCCAACATCAAGTCGAGATTCCTCGCTCACTGCCGAACCCCCAGTTCGCAACTACTAAGAGCCAAATCCTGTTTCTGTAGAGTGCCACTGATTTTCTGGTTCATCGAATTGCCGGTTGGTACCGTTAGAAATGCCGAGGCTTGGCTAATCAAATGCTTCGGCCCGCCAGCGAACAAACGTGCTGGTACAATCACCGGGACTTTCAGACCACCAATAGAAGCTTGAGGGAGAAATACACATCATGCAACTGTACCCCGCGCTGAGGGCACACATGGGAGATTGGACGTACTACATCGTCAAGATGCGAATGCGAGAGGTAGCCTCAGAAGTCAAATTCGGTTCGCAGGTTCATCACGACTACACGCTCGACGAGGCGATTCAGCGGACAATCAAAGAGAGTCGCGTGAAGAAGGAGATTGTCACTTATCTGACGGGCCGCCAGGATCGCTTCTTCGCATCTCTCGTGGTCGCCGCGATTGGAGGATCGCCAAAGTTCTACCCAGTGAGTATGGCCGATGATCCTCAGTTCGAAATCCTCGCGGACGAGGAGAGTCTTGAGCAATCCTTCGGCGTGCTCCGGTTCTCGGGAGGCCAGAACTACTATGCATTGGACGGACAACACAGGTTGAATGCAATCAAGACCCTGTTGCAGCCCGAGGATGAGTCGGAGAGGGTTGATCCTCCGCCCGGCTTCGAGAACGAAGAGATCTCGGTCCTGATGGTCATCCGCCCCTCTGAGCCAACAGAGGAACAGTGGCTTTCGTCATACCGCCGTCTCTTCTCCAGTCTTAACAGGTATGCCAAACCCACGGATAAAGACACCAACATCATTATGGATGAAGACGACATATTCGCGATCCTGACCAGACGCCTCATCGCGAATCACGACTTCTTCAAAGCCCCGGGGCGACATCTTGAGTCCTTCAGAGTCCAGACTAAAGGAAGGCCACTCAAGGAGGGCACTCCATACTTCACGAGCCTTCAACAGTTATATGACCGAGCCTTTTGCAAAATTCGCAGCAGGGCAGGTTGTGTTGCCGGCAAATCTGATATTGTGCTCCTAACTTACTGACAACAAAGACCCGTTGGACGGTAATACCTGGATCTGCAGGCCGGATCAGAGGAATTTTGCAAAAGGCTCGACCTTAACAAGATATTACTCACAACCCCTCTCCGGGAAAACATGGGTTGGGGCTCTGGTCCAGAGGCGGAACGAGTGACCAACATAAGGCACTTTATCCGATTCCGACCATCAGAGAACTACATTGATGAGCTATCCGAGGAGCTCGAACTTTATTGGCATGCCCTCATTAAGGCAATACCGGACTTAAAGTTGAAACCTAGTGACGCCAAGAACCACCAAGCTGATGGTTCGGACGGCAAAATAGGAGACAACATTCTCTTCTGGCCCATAGGACAAGAGGTTATGGTAAGTGTGGCCCGGGCACTGCTTAACCGAAATCTAGATCATCCCGAGAACCCCACGCTAGAACAGGCCGCGGTCGCCTTGAGTCCACTGGGGAAGGTTGACTGGAGGCTTCATCAAGCTCCATGGCGTGGATTGCTGCTTGTGTCTGTTCTTGACGGTAGGAACAATACCCGGAAATGGTCGATGAGAAGCGAGAGTCGAAAACAGGCGGTGGCAATCGCCAAGTTGGTGTTGCAGTGGATAATTGGACATTACCAGGCCAACGATCGAGAAGAAGACAGACTATTGGACATGTGGCGAGACCTGCTAATCCTTCCTCCTGGCGAAAAAACCGAGGAGTTATGGGAGAAAGTCAGAACGACACGCGACAATGTGTCCGCATAGCCGGTTATTTCAGTTAGCAAGTGACAGATTGCATTGCGCTACATCAATGGCAAGGTAGACCTGTTGGCATCAGGCTAGCCGCCGATGATGACTCATGGTCACTTGAGATCGCCCTTCTGCATCAGGACGAACAGAACTATTCCGACCTGAACGATCACTTCACACAGAAACTCCGCCGCGCGGCATGCATCGCGCTCAAGCTCGACGCAGCCCTCGCACGCTCAGTATCGCACGGACAGTCCGCCCGGCTTGAAGTCAAGCCTCCTCGATCGAAGCTGCCAATCAGGCCACGAACGGTGGATGAGGCTATTTCTTTGCGTCCTCAGATCGAGGAACTGATTGCCCCCATATTATTTGATTTAGCCCCACAACCCTCCTTGCGGCCATTTCAAGAATTCGGAGTTCGGTGGCTTGCCGAGCGTCGAGTTGGAATTCTGGCCGACGATATGGGCCTTGGTAAGACAGCTCAAGCTTTGCGGGCATTGGGGAGACTCGTAGAACAGGGCAAAATTAGTAGCACTTTGGTAGTTTGCCCCAAGTCGCTTCTCGCAAACTGGGAGGCTGAATGTGCCCGGTGGGTACCCGAACTCACAGTAGCTCGTTGCGTTCCACCCAAAAACGAATCGGATGCAGTCTGGCTCGCTATCCTTGGCAGGTCACATATCATCATTACAAGCTACGAACAACTGCGTCCACTGCCCAAACAGGGCCATTCTTTGTTCCGTATTAGCCCTCTGATGGAGTTGAAGGAACTTTAGCTCTGGACAAACCGTTTCTCATCCGCGATAATGGGTGGCATGCCGACTGACTCGTCCCCGGCCCCACCCCTGAACGCCCGGTCGTTGCGAGCGGTCCGTGTGCGTCCGACCTGGGGGCTGGAAGAATGTCGGCGTTGGGACCATTTGGTCGAGAATCATCACTACTTGCCGTTCCAGGGCCTGGTGGGCCGCGGCTTGCGTCATGTGGCGGAACTCGACGGGCAATGGGTGGCGCTGGTGGGCTGGCAGGCGGGCGCCTTCAAGCTGAAGGCGCGGGACGGCTGGATCGGATGGATCCCCGAGCAGCAGTTCCGGCGTCTGCATCTGATTGCCAACAACACCCGCTTCGTGCTGCTGCCGGGCCCTCACCGGCCCAACTTGGCCTCGCGGGTGCTGGGATTGAGCCTGCGGCGGTTGTCGAGCGACATGCGCCAGTTGCATGGGCATCCGGTGCTGGTGGCCGAGACCTTCGTGGACCCGAGCCGCTTTGCCGGCACCTGCTACCGGGCCTCCAACTGGCTTTCGTTGGGCATGACCCGGGGCTACCGGCGTCAGCCCGGCGGCAGCGCCCGCTGGTCCCATCACGGTCAACCCAAGGAGATCTTCCTGTACCCCTTGCAACCCGATGCCTGCCAACAACTGAGTCGACTCGAAGACGCCCCCGATTGGTCCAGCCAGGGCGAATCGCAACCCCTCAGCGACGACCGGCTGCGCTCCCTGTTCGAGTGTCTGCGTCGAGTCAAGGAGTTCCGCAAGCCGCGGGGCAAGCGCTACCCGCTGGCCACCCTGCTGGCGATGGCGGTGGCGGCCCGCCTCGCCGGCTATCGCGGCGTGACCGCCTTTGCCGAGTTTGCGAGCCGCCTCACCCAGAAGCAGTTGGCCGCCTTGCGGGCCTACTACAGCCAGAAGCTGAACCGCTACACGGCCCCGACCACCACCACCTTCCATACTGTGCTGGCCCGCCTGCCTCCCGACACCCTGGACTGGGTCTTGCGGCAGTGGGCCGCTCAGATGAGCCGGGACCGGGCCCCGGTCGCCGTCGACGGCAAGCAGGTGCGCGGCGCCTCCCGCCATAACCCCCGGGGCCGCACCCTGCTGGTGGCCGCCCTCGAACACGGCTCGGGCCTGGTCCTGGGCCAGGAAGCGGTCCGGCACAAGAGCAACGAGATCCCCGCCGTGCGCACCCTGGTGGGCCAGTTGAATCTCGCCGGCCGCACCGTCAGCCTGGATGCACTCCACGTGCAAGCCGACACCGTGCGCCTCGTGGTCGAACAGGGTCAGGCCCATTACCTGGCCACGGCCGTGAAGAAAAATCAGCCAACCCTGCTCGAGGACCTCCGCGCCATCGACTGGGACGCGCCCGAGTGCGTGGCCTCCCAATCCGAAACCGTCGACAAAGCCCACGGGCGCATCGAAACCCGCCGCTGCCGCAGCCTCGACCTGACCGGTCAGGAGTGGGACGGCTATGCCGACCTGCCCCATCGCCGCCAAGCCTTCCGCATCCAGCGCCAGCGCACCCACGTCAAGACCGGCGCCACCAGCAGCGAGGTGACTTACAGCCTGACCTCGCTGTCCCCCGCAGAGGCCGACTCCCAACGCCTGATGACTCTGGTCCGTGGTCACTGGGAAATCGAGAATCGACTCCATCACGTCCGCGACGTCTCCTGGGACGAAGACCGCTGCCGCGCTCATGTCGGCCACCTGCCCCGCAATCTCGCCGCCATGACCAATGCCGCCATCTCCATCGTCCGTTATCAAGGCTGGTTCCGTTACCTGCCCCAGGCCCATCGCTACTATGCCCATCGACAACAGGCCGCCCTGCGCGCTGTCCTCCACCCCCTGAGGGCCTGAGCCCACACCCCACCGGCCGGCAACGCCCCCTGCCCTCCCCACAGGTGCGCCCCCTCCTGCCCGCTCCCTGCCCATCGCCTCGAAATCGCCTTCACCCTCCTCAAATCCACCCCTTCGCCTGCGGCTCATCGCTCTCCAGCCGCTCCCCTGTTCCCTCTCCAATCGCCCATTGCAAAGCTACAAGACTCGCTCCCGTTCAGTCTTGCCTGCCAAGCACCAAACAAAGAATCGCCGTGACTGCCCAAACCGCTGGCTTCGGCACAAATCGAGTTAGTAATTGCTGACGAAGCCCATAAGCTTAGAAGGTCACAGGCTAAGCTTGTTAAAGCATTCAGGCTGCTGAATGCCAAACGCACATGGGCACTTACAGGGACTCCTATTGAACGTCACGAAGAAGACTTAGCCACATTGTTATCATTGCTAGAGCCCACTAGGTTCTCTGTGAAGTCAGTCGCCATTGAATCCTTAGGACTGAGGGCTGATGCGCGCCCCTATTTGCTGCGGCGGCTAAAAAAGGACGTTCTGGGTGAGTTACCCGACGTAATCGATACGAAAGAACTTTTAGAACTGACTCCGCAGCAACAACTTGCCTATTCTTCCGCCCGCTCGCAACCCCTTCCTAAAGATGAAGGTGAAGTTTTGCATCGACTCACCCTCCTGCGATCCATCTGCGACGTAGAGCCTCAGAGCGGAGCAAGTACAAAACTAGATCGTATTGTGGAAATCCTACAAGCCGTACAGGAAGCTGGAGAAAAGGCTGTCGTCTTCTCTTACTTGCTGCGACCACTTGATGTTCTAGCTAGACGCCTTGTTAAAGAATATCCAAACCTTGGGGCGGTCACACTTAAAGGAGAACTGTCAACCGATGAAAGAGGGCGTGTTCTTCGGGAGTTCAAATCTGATAAGAGGATTGTAGCATTGCTATGCTCTAGTAGAGTGGGCGGCGAAGGGCTAACACTGACCGAAGCAAACCACGTGATCTTCATCAACGAATGGTGGAATCCTTCTGCCAACACTCAAGCTAGAGACAGAGTGGTCCGGCTAGGTCAGGAAAAAATAGTCCATGTCCACCGATTCAGATGTAAAGAAACCATAGAAGAAGCTCTTGACCATATCCTGAAGCGAAAAAGTGAAATCTTTGCGAATGTCGTGGATGCTTTGGCCAACGGAGCGCAGTTGAGCAAGTCCCATTCGACGGAATTATTGGAGGAGGTATTGGAAGAGCTAGCACCGGTCCACTAGCAGATCGCCTCAGACCTCCGACTCCACCTTGCGAATCATCTCCCGCAGGTTGCCGTAGTTGATCTGCATGGCCTCCATGCGGGAACCGCTGGGCGGGCGAAAATGGGTGGCCAGGGAGAGGAAAACGTCGCAGCCGTGGTCGCGCATGCGGCGCAGAATGGTGAGGTAGTCCACGTCGCCGTCGCCCAGCGGACGGTATTCGAATTTGAGTCTGCGGCCGTCGATCACGTGCAGGTCCTTGAGGTGAAGCCCAAGGAGATAGGGCCGGATGTTTCCAAAGCCGGCGGAGGCCACGTCCCACTCGCCGCAATTCCAGTTGTCCGCCGGTCCCCACATCACCTTGAGGCGGCGGGAGCCCACCCGTTCCACCAGGCTGCGGAAGTTGCCGGTGGTATTGGTGTAGTTCCAGGGCATCATGGAGAGGGCCACGTCCACCTGATAGCGCTCGGCCTGCTCCGCCACCAGGGTGAAGGCTTTCACCAGCTTGTCCATGTCCACCTCGGCGATGACCCCGCCCCGGGTGAGCCAGCGCATGGGCCAGGTGGGCTTGCCGCTGGAATACTCGCCCGGCCAAGCGAAGGTGAAGGCTCCCACGGCGCCCACACCGATGCGGGAGGCGATCTGCATGGAGCGAACCAGGTGGTTGAAGTCTTTCTTAAACCCCTGGTGATCTGACATGGTCTTGAGATCCAGATCGGTCAGGTGAATCTGCTTGAAGGGATTGCCCGCGTTGAGCAGAAAGATCTCAACCCCCTGTCGCTCCACCCGCCGGGCCATGCGGTCGGCGGCCGCGTCGCTCATCTGGGCTATGTCGGGTTCGTTGAGCAGGCGATTGAACCAGACATAGTCCACGCCGACCTCCTTGGCTTTGGCCAACTCCTCGTCAAAAGGCAGCGCCAATTCCGGGGTGTACATGGCCAGGCGGAAGCGATGTCCGGTCGCGGTCTTTCCAGCCGGGCCAGCCGCCCTGCCGGGTGCCGAGCCGGCCCGGGCCTCACGGGCCCCGGCAGTCAACAGAGCACCGGCGGCCACACCCAGGCCGGCGCGTTCGATGGTGGTCAGGAATTCTCGTCGTTTCATTTCAGGTCTCCTTCCAGAGGGGGTTCCCGGAGGCTAAAGGCCTTACAGGCTCCAGGGTTCCCGGTAGGTCTTGGTCAACATGGCGTCGGCTTGGGCATTGTTGGAGAAGCGCTCGCTCTTCGGATCGAAATGCAGCACCTGGGAGAGGCGATAGGCAATCTCCCCCAGATGAATCAGGGCACAGGAGAGGTGGGCTTCCCGGGCGGGTGCGGTGGGGCGGCTGCGGTCGCGGACGCACTGGAGAAACTGGGCCATGTTCTGGCGGGCGGTGGCGGACAGGCTTCCTTCCTTCATGCCCTCTCCCTTATGCTGTTTCTTGCCCATAAAGACCTGAAAATATCCGCGCCGCGAGAGCACCATGTATCCCTCGGTCCCGTAGAAGGTGTTGCCGCTGTCATACCCATGGAGCCCGTAAGGCGTCCAGAGGCGCTCTTCGTAGAGGAGCACCTTCCCCTCGCCATACTGGTAGGCCACCATCATGTTGTCAGGATACTCCCGCGCTCCGGTCAGGGCGATCTGGCTTCCATGGGCGGTAATGCGCTCGGGGTGCGTCTTGACGCCCAGCGCCCAGCGGGCAATGTCCACATCGTGGACCCCGTCGTCACCAATGTCCCCATTGCTGTAGTCGCGGAAGAGTCTCCAGTTTCGATGAAATCGATTGGGGTTGAAGGGGCGGCGGGGGGCTGGACCCAACCACATCTCGTAATCGACTCCCTCGGGGACCGGTGCATCGGCCACCGCCGGACGCTCGATCTGCCGCTGCACGTTCCAGGCCTTGGTCGTCTTGATCTCGCCCAGGGTCCCCGCAGCCAGGATCTCGCCGGCGCGGGCCAGCAGCGGGCTGGCGCGCATCTGGGTTCCGTGCTGAAAGATCCGCTTGTATTTCCGCTCGGCCTCGATCAGGAGCTGACCCTCCCGAAAGACGTGGCTGGCGGCCTTTTCGACGTAGACGTCCTTGCCGGCCTTCATGGCCTGCAAGGCAATGGGGGCGTGCCAGTGGTGGGGGGTGGCGATGACCACCGCATCCAACGAGGGGTCGGCCACGACGTTGCGAAAATCGCCTTCCAGCTTGGGCGTTTTTCCGGTCGCATTCTTGACCGTCTCTGTTGCCCGCTGCAGGACCGCCGGGTCCACGTCGCAGAGGGTCGCCAGGTGAGCATCGGTCCGATTGGCCAGGGTCTTGACGTGAAAGTGGCCCATGCCGTTCATCCCGATGACGGCCACATTCAACCGCTGGTTGGGCGAGGCGGAACTGGACCGTATTGCCAGCCTGCCCAGCACCCCCAGAGCGGCCGACCCACCCAGGGAGCAGGCCAGGACCTTGCGACGTGTGATCTTTTTCATTTCTCTGTCTCCGTTGCCGCTATCCGGCGAAGGCGCCCCCCACGACCGCCTCCTGCCCCGCCGCTCAGGCCGGAAGCCGTTCTCTCCCGCAAGCAAGTTCTCAGTCCCGCAGCCGGTGGTCGGAGCTTTCGGGCGCAAAGCAGATCACGACCATCCCGACCGCGTAGATGAGACTGGTGACTCGTCCGATTCGGGCATAGTCCCCGTCGAAGTGAGCAATCAGCCATCCCGCCATCAACACGGCCGCCGCCGTCAGAATCCGGCCGAAATTGAAGCTGACGCCGGCCCCCGTGGAGCGGACGGCGGTGGGAAACAGCTCCGGCAGGAACAGCGGCAACCACCCGAAGTAGACCCCGGAGAAGAATCCCAGGGCCGAGGCCCAGATCAGAAAGCTGTCGTCCACCGGAGTGAGAATCCAGAACATGTACTGGCTGGTGAACAGAGCTCCCAGACTCATCAGGAAATAGGTGCGGCGGCGGCCGACCAGACTGGCGATGACGCCTCCCAGCAGGCTGCCGATCATCCCCGTCAGAGATCTGGCAAACTGAACCCAGGCCTTCAGGAAAGGGTCCGGTGGATCGATTGCGGCTCCTGCTTCACCGGCCCAGGGAATCATCCAATTGGAGGCGCCCCACCCCCCAAGCAGAGGGACCGTCCCCAAAGCGATCCCCAACAGAATAAGCCGCCGCAGGGGAGGGCGGAAGACCTGGATGGAGGCCGCGGAGGCCTCCCGGGCGGGCCTGGGCGCTTGCCGGCCAGCCAACCAGCGGGGTGACTCCGGGACCCGAGCCAGAACGAACAGACCCAAAACGATGGGCGTCGCCCCTACCAGCATGACCCAGCGCCAGCTTTGAGGGGTGATCTCGATGCTTGTGGCGGTGACGGCCATCAGGAGCAGGCCTACGTTGGCAGCCGTCCCCATGATTCCCGCCAGAATCGGTCGTGAAAGATCGGACCAGGCCTCCGAGACAATGGCCACGCCGTTGGGCCACATGCCCCCGATGCCCAGACAGGCCAGGAATCTCAGCAGCAGCAACTGGGATGGGCTTGCCGCCCAATAGGCCAATCCGGAAAAGACCGAGAGGCACAGAATACTCCATCCCATGGCCCTGACACGGCCGAAGCGGTCGCCCAACCGGCCGAATATCCACCCCCCCGCCGCGGCGCCGAAGAGAAAGGCGCAGACATACCAGGCGAACCACTGCCCCACCAGGGACTCATCGGCGGACCGGAGCAGGTCGATGGCCGCCGAACGCATGGCCAGGGCGGTGATGGACATCTGCACCCCGGCGAACATCCACCCCAGAAAGGCCGTCACCACGATCAGGTAGCGGCCTCCCGCGGATAGTGGCTGGGGAGCCGGACCCGGCAGTCCCGCTGTTGAAGTATCCGTCTCGGATGTCACCTGGTTATCCCCCTGGGAGCGCGGGCGTCCCGCCCGCATTCTTATAAAGGCGTTGTCCCGGCCCCAGTCGGCAGGTAAACCAACCAATCCTGTGAAGCCAATCGCCACGACCTTGCCGGGTCTTGTGCGGGCGGGACGCCCGCGCTCCCGGGGGTCACAACCCTTCCCGGCAACAAGTCCCGCTTACTGGTGGATTTTGCAAAAGGCTCAGAAATCAACAATTTATAAATCCGTCTCTTCGTGCCCCTTCTTGGATATCTCTTTTGTTTCTTCGCGGGTCTCTTTTCCCTGCTACAGCTTGACTCCCCGCCATTCGTCCTTGTCGGCGGTCACGTCCACCACGTTGCCGTCGGGGTCTTCGATCTTGAAGGCGCGTTCGGGCAGCCGGCGGCGGTCCAGATCGATGCGCTCCTTGACGGTCTTGGAGGCCTCGGCGCCCCACTGGCGGCAGCGCTGCCAAGCCGCCTCCAGGTCCTCCACCATGACGCCGAAATGGATGTACTCGTCTCCCTCTTCAAGACGGGGGCGATCGCAGTCGGCGGGCTGTTGGAGCAGGGTGATGTTGGTCACGCCGTCGCTCAGGTCCATGCCTAGCCGGCTGGGCCGATAGCCGATGAATTTCCACCCGAAGACACTCTCATAGAAGCGGCGGGACTCTTCCATGTCACGGCAGCGGAGAGCCAGATGACGTATACGAGCCAAGATATCCCTCCCTAATCAGTCTCTTCGTGTCCCTTCGTGGTTCTTCGTGCCCCTTCGTGGATATCTTTTATCCCTTCATTGCTTGTTGGCCTGAGGCACGGTCTCGCTAGATCAATTCTTCGATGGGCCGGCCGGTGGTGTCATCGAAGGAGTTGGCGATCTTGATGGGCCGGCCTACCGGGGTCATGTATTCCTTGGTCCAGTCGATGCCCATGGCCTTGTAGATGGTGGCAAAGACATCCCCCACGGAGATGGGACGCTCGGCCACGTATCCGCCCCTTTCGTCGCTGGCCCCGATGACCTGGCCTCCCTGCAGCCCCCCTCCACCCAGGACCATGGACCAGCAGAAGGGCCAGTGGTCGCGGCCGTTGATGGGGTTGATCTCCGGAGTTCGACCGAACTCGCCCATGGCCATCACGATGGTGGATTCCAGCAGCCCTCGCTGATCCAGATCGATCAGCAGAGCCGTGAGGGTCTGATCCAGCGTGGGGCACAGCAGGGCTCGCAGCTTCTTGTCGTTCTCTCCCCCCGACCCCCGGCCGTGGGTATCCCAGCCGCTGTCCACGTTGTAGCCGGCCGCGGTGACGAAGCGGGAGCCGGCTTCCACCAACCGCCGTGCCAGCAGCGCACTCTGTCCGAATCCGTAGCGGCCGTAGGCGTCCTTGGTCTTCTCCGACTCCTGAGAGAGATCGAAGGCCTTCTTCATGGCCGGGGACAGGATCATCTCCATGGCCTTGTCCCGAAAGATCTCTCGCGTGGCGGCTTCCACCAGGACTTCCTTGCGGCGGTAGAGGCCGTCAACCACTTCCAGAAAGGAGCGGCGATCTTCGATCCGTTTCTCGGTGATGGATTTGGGCAGGGTGAGGTCCTTGAGCTTGAAGTCCTTCTTGCTGGGATCGGGGACCACCAGCGGATTGTAGGCGGCTCCCAGAGAAGAGGCTCCGTAATAGCTCTCGGTGAGATGGGGGGCGCCCAGCACATAGGGAGGAATGTCATTGCGAGGCCCCAACTCCCGGGCAATGATGGAACCCACGCTGGCAAACTCCATGGCCGGCGCCGGGCGGTGTCCGCTGGTGATGTACTCCCGGCCCAGGGGATGGTCCACTTCCTCGTGGGTCATGGAGCGAATGATGGACAACTTGTCCATGTGGCGGGCCACCCGAGGCAGAATCTCGGAAATCCGGATCCCGGGGACGTTGGTGCCGATGGGCCGGAAACCGCTGCTGGGTTTCGGGTCCCAGGTGTCGACCTGGCTGGGCCCCCCTTCCAGCAGGAGCAGGATACAGGCCTGAGCCCTTCCGGGGGCGGCCTTGCCGCCCGAAGCAGCCATCAGACCCTTCATTTCGAGATACTGGCTCAGGTGGATCCCCACCAGGCTCAGAGACCCGACTCGCAGAAAGTGCCGGCGAGTCAGACTCTCACAGAAACTGTCGCATCCCCATCGATTCATGACCGGGACTCTCCCTATCAGTGGTTGTTCAGGAACTGCTCCGAGTTCACCAGGGCCCACAGCAGGTCCTCCATCGCCTCCCGCCTCGAATCCCCCCGCCGGATCATGGCTTTCAGCGCGGCCTGCTCGTTTTCGGTCGGGAAACGACACAGGGCCGCCAGGTAGAGTTCTTCAATGATAGCCTCATCGGAGGCCTGACGCTGCAACAAGCGATCCACCCGGCCTCCCTTCCGGGAGAGTTTGGCGGTGTAGGTTGGACCCGCCAACTGGTGCAAAGCCTGCAGCAGGTTGGGCCTCATGTTGCGTTCGGGAATGGAGGACAAGTCGGGCTTCCCGTAGACGTTGAAGAAGTTTCCGTCCTCTCCCTTCACACCGCTCACGTGGGAGATGGCCCTCAAGAGCAGTTCCGTCTCCAGGGGGCGCGGAAGCGCTCTGGAATAGTTGACCCGATCGTAGCGGTTGGTGGGGTTGGGATCCCCTGAAAGCTGGTAGGTCCTGGACTCCACCATGAGGCGCATGAGGGAGCGCAGGTCGTAGCCGCTCCTGACGAAGTGCCGCGCCAAAGCCTCCAGCAGTTGCGGATGGGTGGCCAGGTTGTTGGAACGAAAGTCGTCCACCGGATCCACGATCCCCTTGCCGAAAAAATAACTCCACACGCGGTTGGCCATGGCCGGGGCGAAATAGGGGTTTTCAGGCGAGGTCATCCACTCGGCCAGCGCCAGCCGCCAGTCGTCCCGCCGGTCCCGGGGCACGGGTTTCCCGTCCAGAAACCTCGGCTGGACCTCCTGCTTGCTGCGGGGGTGAATGACCTTGGCTCCCTTGCCGAAGGTCCCGTAGCCTTCGGGATCGTCCATGATCACGAAATCCACCTGGGGATGTCCCGGATGGAGGTTGCTCAGCCGCCCGAAGAAGGCGGTCAGGCCCCAGAACTGGTCCTGGCTCCAGGACTCGTAGGGGTGGTCGTGGCATTGGGCGCAGTCCATCCGCCGTCCCAGAAATACCCGAACCTGTTCCCCCATGGCATTTTGCGGCAGAGGCACGGCCGTGCCTCCCATATCCTCGTAGTGGCGGGTGGGGCCGTCGAAGCCCTGGGCGGCCACCCGCTCCCGGGCAAATTGATCGTAAGGCTTGTTCTCGGCAATGGCCTGGCGAACCCATTGCTTGTAGACCGGGTTGATCACCCGCAGGAAGTCGTAAAAGCGCCAGGACCAGTGATCCACGAACTCGGGCGACTTGAGCAGCAGGTCGATGAGCCGGCTGCGCTTTTGCGGGTCCGGGTCGGCCAGGAACTGGCGCACCCGGTGAACCGGCGGCAGCCTGCCGGTCAGATCCAGGCAGAGGCGTCGCAGAAACTCGGCGTCGGAGGAGAGCGGCGAGGGAACCAGGTGAAATTTGCGGGCCTTGGCGAAGACATGTTCGTCAACGAAATTGCGGCGGGGGACCACGAGATAGGCCACCACCGGTTCCTCGATCACGCCGATGGTGGCGCTGGCGCTGTGCCCGCCCGCCAGCACCTGGATGGCGGTCTCGCCCACCTGCCGTCCCCTGAGCCAGCCATCGGATCCCACCGAAACCACTTCCGGGTTGTTGGACAGGTACCGAACCTGCCGGGTGATATCCTCCCGGGCGCCGTCAGCCCAATGGGCGGTCACCAGCAGTCGCCGATCCCCTCCCTTCTTCATCACCACCTGCCCGGGCGCGACCGCCACCCGTTCCAGGGGCACCGATCGGGCGGGATCCTCGGGACCGTAGAGCGCGCCCCCGCCGATCCAGTCCAGGAGGCGCCGATAGTCCGGGGAGTCCTCCTCGAGTCGCTTGCCGCCCCCGTGGGGCACCGCCAGGCTGGCTTTCAGCAGCAACAGGCTCTGGGCGGGATCTTCCAAGCGGATTCGCGGTGTCTTCTCGCCGGTCTCGGCCGTGAGGACGTGGAAGGTACCGCCCTCCACGATCCAGCGGTAATCTTCCCGGGGAGCGGTGGCGTTCTTGGAGAGCTTGAAGCCTCCCTCCCCGGTGACGCTGCCGTGACACTCGGTGCTGTTGCAGCCCCGCTTGGTGAGAATCCTGGCGATGTCGCGGTCGAAACGAAGGGGAGGGGTCAGGGTCGAATCCCGCACCTGCACCGCCGCCTGGAGAAACTGACCCGGGGACTGAACGGTCAGCAGGGTCCGGCCGTCGGATCGCGCCCATACTCTGCCTTGGTCATCGATCTCGGCCAATGCGGAATCGGCAATGGAGAATCGGCTCCCCTCGGTCAGGTCTCGCTCCAGCCCGTCGGCATAAGTCCCGATCACCAGGAGCTGCTGGGCGGCGCCCTTGCCCCGGAGCTGCACCTCTTCGGGCAGGAGCCGGACGGAAAGCAGGCGGGCGCCGGAGGGAGACTCCCCAACCGTCTTCGGGCTCCCGGACCGGAGAGGCGCCGGCCAACCCAAAAGCCCGATCAACAAACCGATTTTGCAGAGACCGGACCAGGCGGAAGTTCCCCCGATCCATCCCCGATTCCTGTTCCCTGTCCTCATCCTGTCCACTCGATCCTTCATTCGTCCGGTGAAATCACCTGGCTGACGGCCGGTCCGCCTCCCGAGGGGTGGAGCACCATCATCGGGACCCGGCGGATAAACATCGACTGGCCCATCTGCCCCTCCCAGATGGGCCGAAAGGGATCCTCGCCGCCCATCTTGCGATAGCGGTTCAGCCTGCCGGGTTGAACCGGCCGCAGATTGAACCGGATCCACCGTGGCATCGCCGTCGGCGGCGCGTCCGGACGCACCGCCAGCAGCAGGGTGACCACCTGATCTTCCCCGGCGAAGTTCTCCTTGCGACCCTGATCCTGAGGCAATCCCAGCTCGGGCCCCATATCCGCTCCCGGCAGAACTTCGACTCCCTCGGGGAGATTGTCCACCGAGACCGCCAGGTCTCCGGCGAACCCTTCCTCCCGGCTGATAATGACGTTCACCTTCTTGGCCTCGCCGGGATGGAGATTCACCCGGTCCAGATCGATCATCCAGTCGAGCATTTCCCGGCCCAGAATGTTCAGAACCTCCGCCACCTCCACCTCGCCCACGTGCGGCACCTGGGGCCGCACCATGAGGCGGTAGCGGAAACCGGGACCACCCTTGCGGCGGGTCACGTCCCGAACCCGGATCAGGTAGGACCCGCTCTCCGGAAAGCTGAAGACGGTCTTGGATTCGGCTGTCTTCCAGAACCACATGTTCTGAGAGGCCTGCCTCTTGTAAATGTTGTTGACCAGTTCCCTGCCTGCCTGGTCGAAGACCTCGATGCGCGGATTGAAGTAGGGGAAGTGCCGCTCGGGGGTCTCGATCTCGAAAGCCAGGTCCCGCCCTTCCTTCAATTCGAAACGGAAGTGGTCCACGTCCGCGGGAAAGCCGATACTGCCCTCGACGATGGAGGGAATGGCAACCGGGAGGGCCCGCGGGGCGTCGTCGTTGGGCTCCCGTTCCCGGACAACCGCGGCCGGGTGGGCAGCGGCAAGCCCGGATGACCTCTCCTCGCCGCTCAGGCCCATCAGGTCCCTCAGTTGCTTTTCCATCACGGCCAGAGAGGCCTGGCGCGCCGAACCTCCCGATCGAGCCTGCAACCGCGCCAGGCGGTCCGCTTCCAGTCTGCGACTGAAACCCCGCTCCTGCCATCGGTTTGCGGCCAGCTTGTCGGCGCCGTGGGCCCGGACCAGCGGAGGAAAGTCAGCGGGAGCGCCGATCTGCAGTTGGTAGGAGGCACCCGGCTCTCCCGTGACTTCCAGGGTGTACCAGCCGCCCTTTGCGAAACGGTGGATCAGCCTGGGCTTGTAGGCCGAAATGAATTTGTGGAAGACGGCGGTATTGGCGGAGCCCAGCTTGACCCGCCGCTCGTCATCGAACCAGCTCTCACCGGGCCCTGAGAGTTCCAGAGTGAATCCCGGAGCCCTCCTGAGGTCCCCCCGCATACGCTGCACGCCTTCCACCACCTCGAACGCCAGTTCCTGATCCGGTTGGGCCGCGAACCGGTAGAAGTCGGCCTGGTCCTCTTCGGCAATCCGGCCGCTGAGGGCCGAGGGAACGGCTAGGGCCTGGGCTTGCTCCACGGTCCCATGCTCCTCGGCCGTCTCCTGCAGGGTGGGCATGGGGACCACCCAGAAGATCAGCTCGTTGGAGACGCCTTTGGCCGAAACCAGCCTCAAGGCGTGGGGACCCTGTTGGGCTCCCGGGTCGATCTTCACAGCCGCCACTACCTTCTGTCCCGGGATGTCCTTGACCTTGCGCCCCTCTTTCATCCTGGCCGACCCCGGTTCCACCCGAACCACCCGACACTGAATGGCTTCGGTGTCCGCCCAGAGGGCATGGGCCCCTTCCAGATTCCTTCCCTGGATCTCGATTTCCACACTGCTCCCCGGCTGCCCGCCCAGAGGAAACAGGTGGATGACTTCAGGGGCAGTGGGGTGAAGCTCGGCGGCGCCACCTCCCCCCTGGAAGACTCCGAACAAGAGAAGGGCAAAAACCACACAACCGCAATACCCTGCGCCATTTCGCCGGAAAGCCATGCCCTCGCCTCAATGGAACGCGAATCTGGCAGGAGTATACCGGAGAGAGCCCCTCTTCTCAATCTTCGGGGATCATCGGTGAAGGAACACGAAAGGGAAAAGAGAAATCCACGAAGGGGCACGACGGACCACGAAGACACACGAAGACACACGAAGAAAGATTGACATCCTTCGCCGACAAGCGGCACCAAGATCCTTCTGCAATTTCGTGACCTTGGTGTGACTTCGTGCTCTTCGTGGATAATCCGTCAAGCGGCCGTTGCTTGGTCAGCAAAGAGAGTTCGCAAGATCTTGTGATTCGGAGTCCTCCGTTTCAGAAGGAAAACCCCAACAGGTAGAGGATTGCTAAGGAGTTGACGTAGAGGGTCTTACGCCATGCACGGGCAGGCGTGACAAATCAAGCGGGAGACCTTGCCGCATCACGGCTCGCCGGGCTTGCCGGCGAAGCCGTTCTGAACTTGATTCCTCAATGAGTGAGGCGACCCGCGCTCCTCCCGAAGCCGTCGTGTTTGAACTGTCGTCCTTGTTTGTCGGTTTCGGCATCCTTGCACCGGGTGAATCGGACAGGATTTCGATGATCGTGATGTCCTTAGGAGCAAGTGCTCTGTACACAAGTACGGCAGCCGCGGCGGCGATCGCTGCTGCACTTGGGAGGACTACTTTCGACGAGCCCTCATGGACCTTTCCGCCTTTAAGAACGACCACGCTTCCAAGCAGTGTGCCGACGAATGTTCCCACAGTCGCCCCAACCCGCTTCACCTTATTTTCTTTGAGCCCTCGGACCTCGATTCGAGAGACGGTTTCTCTCGGAATCTGGATTTTTCCCTTCGGATAAGCCACCGGATCGGAACTCTTCTTCACCTTGAAGTCGAGCGAAGGGGCTGTCACCTTCCGGATTCGCCCCTCTACCCGTGCGCCCTCCGTGAGCTGCAGCGTGACTTTCTTCCCGCCGATCAATTTCTTCAACTCACTCCAACGGACTTGCCGTCGTTTGTCCGGCTCAGAGCCCAGCATGCTTCCACTCATCGCCAGAAACACTGCCACCACGCCAAGAATTCGCCGATACCTCATGTCATGACCTCGCAGTTCTATTTCCCTCATTAATCGACGATTTTCCTCTCAAGGACCGCAGATCTCCCCCGGGGGTAATCCGAGATTTTGGGGCCGATCCCGCGAAAACAGAGGCCTCCCTTGCCCTGTGCTGCAACTTTCTTGAGGTCCGACGAACGGCAGCACGTGGGATTTCGGTTCACAAGAGTTAGCGCCATAGCCTACGGAGAGGACGTTATTCACAACCCCTGCAGTTCGACAGGTCAATCTCGTAATCTGGCGGAAAGCGGAATTGCGACGGATCAGGCTCGATAAACCGGATGTCGTAGAGTTCCCACACGTGCCTGCTGTTCCCGAGGGAGAATTCTCTCTTGACCATCAAAGCATTCGCTACCGACCACCAGGCCTTGCCAGAAGGCTTCTCCCCAGGCCGCCTGGCTTTGGGCACAACAACGCACTCGAGTCCGCCAATAACCTCTTTCCCAACTATCTGGTTTCGAGTCGGCGGCGCCCTGGGGGGAGCAAACGGCACGGGCCTTTTCTGTTCGACCATCGCCTTTTTGTCACTGTGGCGCAACGAGTAGGATTTTCCGGTCGAAGAATCGACGAAAAAGGATCGTCCTGGCCCCTTCTTTTCTCCATCGACGACGCGATATTCATTCGTCATCTCTGAACCCAAGGAGGAACGAAAGTAGCTTCCCTCTCGCCGGTCCCTCTCTATCTCTGAGCCATCCGGCAGTTGCTGATAGGACACTGCCTTGAGCTTGGCCACAACAGGCGTGAATTGTGCCTGGGAATCCAGGGGGAAGCCCAACACGAAGACCAGACAAGTCAGCAAGACGCTGAGTTTCATCCCGGCAGCCTCCTTTGGCTGTGTCCCTTTCTGGTCCACCGTTCTGGAGTCCATGTCGGCTAAACGGAATCAGTCTTTGAAGTATCGTCGGACCCGAGCTATTGCAGGAAGACCCGTCACCGCTGCAAGCCCTACAGCAAGAGCGGCCACTATAATTTCTTTCATGCCATAGTAGCGTTGGTCCAGGAAGTCATAGGCCAACACTGCACTCACCACTGCGACGGCCGAAAGCCCTCCGGTTTTTATCAGCTCCAGCATATGAGAGCCCACTTGCGGCACTTTGCTTATGGTCAATTCATCTTCGGTGCGGGCAACGCCACCAGGGATTCCTGCACAGTCTGACCCGGTGAAGGATTGATCCGCTCCGAATCCCGTTCCAGGCTTCTCAGGTAGTCGGGATCCATCTCACGCCCAGCCTCATGATCGGCCAGGGCGCACACCAGGTATTCCGCCGGGACCAGTCCCTGCAAAGAGAAATGTCCGCTCTGGTCCGTCTGGGTCGTGCGGGTGAAGCGC